>JANQLL010000095.1 GCA_028280605.1 Candidatus Gastranaerophilales bacterium | reverse complement strand
AAATGTTTCTTTCCTGTTCTGTTAACTTTAATCTTTCCATACTTTTATTTTGGAGCATTTTACTAAAAAAATCACAAATTTATTTTAGAACCGGTATAAAAATATATTAAAAAAAATAAATAATTTATCTAAATAGTGGCTTTCTTGTGGAACTTAAAAAAGTATCCATTGATTTGTATTGCTTATTTTTATTTAATTGCTGTAAACTGGCATACGCATGTTTATAATTATATCGACAAGGCTGACATGTATTGTCACTATCTTGTATGTTAGTAACCGATGTATTCTTCCCTACTATTGCATTACGAATTTTAGATGCTGCAAAGTTTCGTGTTATTGGTATAACAGCTCCTGCACTTATTAGTGTCGCAAACAGACTACCAAGCATGGCAACGCCTGTTTGAAACTTTTTAAGCTCGCTTTCGTCTTTTTTAAGCTCTGTCTTAATTTTTTCTAAAGAGTAATTTGCACAAGATTTTGGTAGAATTTTACCTTTCGCTACTGCCTTTTCAAATATTGCTTTAAAGGGACCAGTAAATGCTAAAAACAAGCTAAAAGTAATAATTCCTTCTGCTAATTCTTGAGGGATAAGAAACTTTTTTTCGTCTTTTGGTATTTTATCATTAATGCAAATTGCAATTGTTTCAGCTATTGATGAAACACCAAGCGTTAAGGCCATTGAGTGTGATAAAAACATTGGCTGGTCTTTGATATAAGATTTGCCGCGGTTTTTTAAAAAAGTATATGCTTTGTCAAATACTGGATTAGCCATTGCTTACTTTCTCCCCTGACTTAGCTTTTTTTTTGTATTTTTCCGGGAACATCCTTTTTAGAAGAGTATTAATAATGTAGTTTGTAAGGGGCAGATCAACGGTAAACATTGCAATGACCGTCACTGCGATACTAGTTGCGTGTTTAAAGCCTTCAGCCAGTTTTTTATCACTTAGTAACTCTTTAGGCAGTCTTCTTTTTTCTGCTAATTTATTAAATATTGCTACAGTACCCGCTCGCATGCACATACCAACACTTGCACCTGCAATTATTTTGGCAAATGTCTTAGCTAGTGAGCATTTTTTAGTTTCTTTAGATTCTTTTCTATTAGCATACCAGTCCATAGCTGGCTGAGTACTTAGTTCAATTAGAGCTACAATACCTCTTTGTTGCCAAGGCGTAAGTCCGCCAAGTTTTTTAAGTTGATTAGCACAACTAATATTATTATTAAAAATTTTAAAGTTTTCACTAACAGTTATTTTAGGCATTCTGTTAGCAATGCTATCAGTGGCCCCGTCCATAAAATTTCCTTTAAAGGCAGGACTTGAGCCATTATTATTATTTATTTTTTGATGCCTTTTAATGTTGTTTATTAAAACTATCATAAAAATCTTTATAAAATTCTTTCGTCCTATCCTATATTTAAAATATGGTAATGAAAAAATATTGTCTTGGCAAAAGCTATGTGTTTATTAGCCATGAGGCAAACAGTTAAAAATTAGATGAAAAAAGCAAATTTCGACAAGAAATTATACATTTTGCCAAAAAACTACAAGAATTTTATTAGTTTTCTATTAGTTTTTGGCAAAAAACTAGTTAAAAATTTATTATTAAAAATTGTAAACTACGTTAATTATTGATCAATGTATAAATAGTATAAATATAATATTTTAGACAAAAAAAAAGATTCTTTTTTTCAATAGAATCTACATTTAACACCACTAGTCTATTCTTTTTCTTTGATCTAATTTTAATATCTGCCTATAAACTCTTAACTTATTCCTTGACTTATTATTTATTCTAATTCTTTTTTATAATTTTCTTTTCTCTCTATTGATCCACCCAACTATATAAACAAATTAAAATCTAAATAATTTACTTAAAACCAGTAAAGTTAAAAAAAATAGTAACATTTCGTTATATTCTATAAACAATAATTTATTTATTTATTTACAGATGGAGAATTATATATCTTTATTAATGTATTTAAATCCCTAACCATAGGCGCGTCTTTGGCATGCTTGATACTTCTTTTTAAAGGAGCTTCCTCGGCTGTTTTAAAGTCGATGTCCTTTTTGACTTCGTAAAAATCATACATCAAGTCTAGCGGACTTCTGCTATGTCCCCATATACCCAAAGCATGCCCCAATTGATGAGCTATAATCTTGTGTAAATAAGGTGATCTGTGGTATTTTCCAATATTTATCAAAACCTTAAACCTGGAAGACTTTTCTTCTGTTAGGATTGGCCTGGTTGTGCAAGTTCTGTCAGGATTCCAGCTTATTGTGATATCTGCGGATTTTTTATCTTTTGTAATGGATAAATAAAGGTGCTTGCTCCAGAGCTTTATAGCATGCTTTGCATATTCTTCAATGCCTTTTTTAGCTGGTTCTTCTATATATATGAGCACAGGAAAGTGTGTCCATCTAAGGGTTTCGTTATTTTTGGACTTTGCAACTCGCGAAAAATAATCACCAAAACTTTCTTCATATTTAATATCAAAAAATTCCTCTTTTCTGAGCTTTTCTGTTTTTAACTTTTGTTTATCAAGCTTGGTTGGCTTAACCCAAGGCGGAGGTTCAATTGTAATTTTATTTTCTATTGATTCCTTTTTTTTATCGGTTGATACCACGATGGTTTTGGCCAATACGGGAATTTTTTCCGCCAGCCTTTTGAATCGCTCGTCCACTGTGCCTGTAAATGAACGCCCAAATACCGTTTCTTCAAGTCTGGCAAGGCGTATTGACATTGATTCGCTATTATATTCAGTATTAAAAAATTTGTTTTCCATTAGCTTAATTAAAGCATCGTGAGGCTGTTCATCTTTTGAATATAAATAGCTTTTTATTTTGATTACCCTATTATTTAAATTACCTTCAGAAGATTCACCATAAATCGTCTTTTCGATCCTATCCAAGCGTTTAAAAATGTCATCCCTATAAAAATTTTCTTTGTATAAAGTATGCTCAACTCGCTCAACTTCAGTTAATATACTTACTTGTTGAGGTGCTGCATTATACAAATCTTTCGCTGATACGAATGATAAATTGATAAAAAATATTGCTAAAATTAATAATATTCTTTTCATTCTTTTAAATACTAGTTACTATTTACTATACTTTTCGTGTGACACAACTTGATTAAAATCTTTCCTGACTTTTTTAGGTACTCCACGTGATTGATCTGGATAACCTAAAACCAAGAGGTTTATAATTTCCATATACTCAGGTAGATTAAGTTTTTGTTTTGCTTTTTCTCTAACATCAGCAAGTTCACCGGTTAATTTGTTTCCGATAGCACCTACAATACATGCCCCAAGGTCTTGATTGTGAGCTTCCAATGCCATATAAGCAACAGCATAAGTAACTTGTTCTAATGTTCTGAATAAAACAGCATCCACACCGCGCTCACCAGGATTATACATTGGAGAATTAACTAAAAATTCTATTTTTTCAGGAGTTAAGCCGTCTTTTGCTTCTACTACTTTTCTGAAGTTGTCTTTGCTCCAGGCACTAAAATCACCACAACATGCAATTATTACCGGTGCATTTTGTACGTGTTTCTGACCATTAGAAAGCTGACCCATTAAATTAATTGTTTCTTTATCTTTTATAACAATATTATGCCAAGGCTGAACATTTATCCACGATGGCGCCAAGCGTCCCGCTTCTAAAACCGCATTTATTTTATCATCAGAAGGTATTTCTTCTTTAAATCTTCTTACACTATAACTATTTTGGATAACATCAAGGACCATTCTTACTAAACTCCTTCTATTTTTATAATCTGTACTAATTTGAAATTTAATTTAGACCAGTACAAATAATATTCTACTATGGCAAGCTTCTATCTACAATAAGTTGTAACGATTATGTGATATAAAAACTTAAAAAGGATGCCTATTTATACTGCTCATTAATTAAATTTCAGATTACTCTTTTCAGAGAATAGTTTATTTTATTAACTCTAACTCGCTTTAATAATCTGAAAAATATTTTAGATGGAGTATAGCACCCATTATAAAATCCCCCTCCTTTAGCCGTAAAGAGGGCAAAAAAAATATTCAATTGTATGTTGATGTGAAAATTAGAAAATATAAAGACAATGATAATTTTGCAAAGCAAAAGGGTATAAATTGACACACTTATCCTGTGGTCCAATAAAATACTGTTTTGAAATTAAAATTTGCGTGGCTAGCGCATCCTTTAATCCCTTGCTATATAATAAACATGCAATATTTATCGCATTATTTATTGCTATGTTATTAGGTTTTATTCTGCTTAATACAGAATATTTATTTTTATATATATTGTTTGGCACTCCCATTATTAGGACAATGCTATTATTATTTTGTTTTAATATTTTAATATTTATAAATCTTTTTAAAATGAAAAATACATGATTTAAATATTTATTAATATCAAAGAAACCAGAGAAAGAAGCTGTTTTTTCTCTTTGAATATTACGTTGTGAAATAAATGAGCATAGAAATATAATCATATTCCACAACGTAATGTATAAAATTTTGGAGTATTTTAAAAAGTTCATTTTGTTTATTATACCTTTAAATTACTTCGTCTGGTAATATTTAAATAATAGATTACTAAATATTTATATCATTAATATATATTTTAACATCTTTTTGAATTTTTTGCATGAAAACAAACACAAAATGTTATTTTTGTAACATATCGTAAGGAAAAATCCAGAAAGAGCAAACAATAAGAAATTATGATAACGCTATTTAAAATAAAATAATTTACTATTGCATTGTTTGAGCAAAAAAATAACAAGTGAACAAAGGCATATATCAACAATAATTTTTAAATATTGATTAACCTATTGATGCAAAAAAAAAATAATGTTAGAATCAGTAAATAAAGAAATAGTATTTATTTATACAGGTTCTCAATTAAATTTCAGATTACTCTTTTCAGAGATTAGTTTACTTTATTAACTTTTACACGATTTAAAAATCTGAAAAGTATTTTTGAGTTAGTATAAACGCTAAATAATGTTTCTTAAATATATGTGGTGATTCTGGAGAAATTTATGATAAGGAATTTAACTTTTATTAAAACGATTTTAATGAAAGGGATTATTGATAAAGATGAAATGCAGAAACTGGTAGAAAACTATCAAGATGATGCTTTTTCAATTCTGCAACACCTTGTTAAAAAAAGTCCGCAAAGAAAAGAAGAATTTGCTCGCCTATGGGGTGATTCTTTGGGCTTAAGCTACGTTAATTTGGAAAAAACTTTTTTCCAAAAAGAAGTAATGCTTAAAATTCCTCAAGATTACGCTATGGAAAACAAAGTAATAGCAATTTATCAATTTGGGCATATCTCTACAGTTGCATTTGCTGATCCTACACATCCATTTTTAAAAGAAGATGTAGCTAAATATTTAAATACTCCTGTTAACGTTGTTTTTGCAATGCCTGATGAAATTGAAGATGCAATAATTACCGAGTATCGTAACGAATAACTTTTTTTAAATATTATTAAAAAAGAATCTTTTATAACTATGTTAATAGAAACCTTTATGTTAATCTAATGAGGGTTTCTATTAGTATTCAATGAGGCAATATATTTAACTAACAGCTATTAAATTTTGAAGAGTTCCTAAGTTTGACTTATTATACTAGTATAAAATTAAGTTTGAAAATTGAACTTTGACATAACTTTAAAAGAAGGATTAAGAGAGGAATTATTTTATGAATAATAAAAGAGTATTGCTTACTATTATGGATGGTTGGGGCTACGGAGAAGAAAATTCCACAAATGCAATATATTGTGCAAACACACCAAATTTTGATAACATAACAAATACTTATCCAAACACCAAAATATATGCTGACGGTGAACATGTAGGTTTACCCGAAGGGCAAATGGGTAATTCTGAAGTTGGTCACCTTAACCTTGGTGCTGGCAGAATTGTTTTTCAAGAGCTTACAAGAATTAACAATGCTATTAAAACAGGTGAGTTCTTTAAAAATGAACAGTTTTTAAAATCTATAGGCCACGTTAAAGCAAATGATTCTTCAATACATTTTATTGGACTTGTTAGTGATGGCGGTGTTCATAGTTCTATGGACCACTTGTTTGCATTGATTGACCTTGCTAAAGAAAAAGGACTAAAAAAAGTCTACGTGCATGCTCTTTTAGATGGTAGGGACACTCCTCCGAAAAGTGCTGTAGGATACGTAAAACAAGTAAATAAAAAACTTTCCGAATGCGGATTGCCCCAGGTTGCAAGTGTTATTGGCAGATACTATGCTATGGACAGAGATCAAAGATGGGATAGAGTACAAAAAGCTTATGATTGTTTAATGCTTGGTAAAGGTGAAACTGCTGCATCAGGAGAAAAAGGCATTGAAAATTGTTATAAAGAAAACATTACTGATGAATTTGTTTTACCAACAATCGTTGATGGGCAAGATTCAAGGTTAAGTGACAATGATGCAGTTATATTCTTTAACTTTAGACCTGATAGAGCAAGAGAAATAACAAAGGCTATAAATGAAAAAGACTTTGACGGGTTCGACAGAAAAAAAGTTATAAATAATATGTATTATATTTGTATGACACAGTATGATGAAACTTTTGACATACCTGTTGCATATCCTCCACAAGAATTTAAACAAATATTGGGCGATGTTTTAGAAAATAATAATATCAAACAATATAGAACCGCTGAAACCGAAAAATATGCACACGTAACATTTTTCTTTAATGGTGGTGTGGAAAAACCATACCCGGGAGAAACCAGAGTATTGGTTAATTCTCCTAAAGTTGCTACCTATGATCTGCAACCGGAAATGAGTGCACCGGAAGTTACTGAAAAAGTTATTGAAGCTATTAAAAATGATGAATATCAGTTTATATTGGTGAACTTTGCCAACCCTGATATGGTTGGTCATACTGGTATAAAAGAAGCTGCCATAAAAGCAGTAGAGACTATTGATGATAGCCTCGGGCAAATTTTAAAAGCTGTTAAAGAAGAAGGTGTAACTATGCTGCTAACTGCAGATCACGGTAATGCTGAAAAAATGGTTGATTGTGAGACTAATCAACCATTTACAGCGCATACTACGAACATGGTACCTTTTGCTATTATTAACTATGACAAAGAAATAAAATTAAAAGAAGGCGGAAAACTGGCAGACGTTGCTCCGACTGTTTTAGATATTATGGATATAGAAAAACCTGAAGAAATGACAGGCTCCAGCCTTATATCTAAAGTAGGCCTGATGTCTAAATGAACCTCCTCGACCCAAGGGTCGGGGTATTCTATCGAATAAAATTTTTTATAAATAAAATACTAAAGACAGGCAGTTCTTAAGTGGGCGGTCTGTTTTTTTACCTGCAAAATACGTTTAATAAAGGATTAATTTAAGAAAACATTTTTTCATAATAATATTATTAGATTAACTATGGGATAAAATTAAATTGAATGGATTTGGCAGATTAACGCTAAATAATTTTAACAACCAAAATTCTGTTGCCCCAAAACGACTGGATTTTGGGTCTAAAAATCCTATTAAACAAGAAAAAATAAAAAAAGTTGAGCGTAAAAAATCTAAAAAAAAGGGTGAAAAGTCAAATTCTGAAGAATATGGAATTTTTGAAAATAATGCTATTGAAAATATATCAGCTGAATCACTAAAATACGAGCTTAAGCTAGATCTGGTTGAAAATCAATTAACAAAGCTGGATAACGAAATAAAATTAGCTATGGATTCTGAAGATGAAGGTGCTAAGTTATTTGCTGAAAAACTAAAAGAAAAAAAACAAAAAAAAGAAGAAGATATAAAAAGATACCGTGAAGAATACAGAAGCTTGGGTTTTCCTAATAAGCTAGCAGACACAATTGATAGCATTTATAAAACCACCAAAAAATTATTAAAAACTGAACAAACAAAGCAGGTAGACTTAAATGTTCCGTTTTTAACTAAAACTACTGAATTTAGAAATTCTATAGCTAAAATGGTTGAAACAAAAAATTCGCCTCAACCCAGAGCCTCTAATCCATTTGCTCCTTTCAATAACAGCTCCTTAATTCAATAAAAAACCCCTGAATAACATAAGTTAAACAGAGGTTGGTGCATTTAGAAAAATCGTTTTTTATTTATTCAATTGGTCTTTGATTTGTTACATCAAATTTATTGGCTTCTTCATTGGTTAATTCTTTATTTTCTGTTACAGCTTTGCCTATGATACCGCCAGGATTAGTAAATTCACCTGCAGGATCAACTGTAATACCGGAACTTTCAGCTTTTAACCTTATATTAGAATCTTTTTCTGGTGAATCTAATATCATTTGCTTACCTTTATATGCAACATGCGTGCCATCTTTTAAGTCATACTCTCCAGCATTAAGCGGCTTATCATTTAATGTAGCAGCACCTTTTTTATCAAATGTAATAATATCATCTCCGGCTGTAACTCTAGCTTTACCAATTACTTGAGGGTTATCCGGGTCTTTGGCATATGGAACATATTTACCGTCAACCTGGAAATTATCCCCTTTAAATACATTATAGGTATGGTTATCTTTGCCTTTGTGATCAAATTTTATATCATTACCATCTTCCCCTTTTAAGTGATAATGAGGGTCACCCCAGGCGCCTTTTCCATCATCAGGTATTGTAGTAGTAGCATCTCCCCCTGTTATTGTATCTGTTCCTCCTGTAGTTGTATCATCACCTGTTATAGTGTCTGTTCCTCCTGTAGTTGTATCAAGCCCTGTTGGATGCAGACCAATACTATTATTAGTTTGTGATACATTACTACCACCAATATTTGTATTTAACTGTGAGAAAAAGCCATCAAACAAGCTATTATTTAACTGTGTGGTATTTTTTCCTCCAAAGTCAAAATTTGCTTGATTGGATAAATTATTAAAAATACTGTTATTTGACTGCAATGCATTTAAACTATTTAACGCAACATTTGATTGTCTTGACATTTGAGGGATACATTGCTTGATTAAACTTGAAATATCTAAACTCATTGATCTCTTCTCCTCTCATCTCTCTAAAAAGGTATATACTATTTCTTCTCTCTAATATTCTCTTTCATTTGGTTTAAAAGTCTAGCTTTATTAAGTTTGAGCTAGTTTTTTATCCGCAATATCAACATAAGTTTTTTAAAAGGCTTTTTGCATTAAAATTTTATATGCATATAAAGAAATTGCACGCACATTTCTTTATTATTTTTAATGTTTTAATGATTTCTCTCTAGTTTCTCTATTTATATAAAAACATTTGTATTATGAAAATTGCTATTAAAAATATATTATATGTATATAATCAACAACAACTTAAAAAAAATAAATAATCTATAACAAAGGATTTTTCTTAGGCATACCTGTTTTTCTGGGATATTTTTCAGGTGTACTGGACTTTTTTTGAACTATAATTAAATTTCTTGTTATTGAATCTTTTTCTGGCAGCTTATAATCTATTTTTTTTATAAACTCGCCACCCAAAATTTGCATTGCATTTTGAGATTCCAGCAATTCTTCATCAGCATTTAAAGATTTGTAAGCAATAAAATAGCCGTCTTTTTTTACAAAGGGCAAGCAATACTCGGATAGGATATTCAACTTGCCTACTGCCCTTGATGCACAAATATCAAAGGATTCTCTATAACTTGAATTTCTTGCCAGCTCTTCAGAGCGAGTGTTTAAAATTTCAATTTTATTTGGTAAATCAATTTTGGTGAGTAACTCTTCTAAAAATTTAATTTTTTTGCCAACAGAATCAACAGCGCATACTTGCAAACCTTTGAAAACTATTGCAAGCACAATAGAAGGAAAACCGCCACCTGTACCTATATCTATTAATTTAAGGGGTTTATCAAGACTTACATAGTTACTTATCAAGCCAAAAGATAATGAATCAATAAAGTGCTTAATAAAAACCGTATCAATCTTAGCATCACTAACTATATTAGTATGAGAATTATATTCGTTTAAAAATTCCCAATACTTATAAAAATTATCCAGCTGATCCTGAGATAATTCTATATTAAACGCTTGTGCTGATTTTTGCAGAAAATCCAATTTATCTTGTTTCATTTTTCTTTTTAATTTCTTTCAGTAACTCGTTAAATTTTTTCTCGCCTAGTTCATTAAATAATAATCTCAGCTTTCTTTCAATTCTTTCTTTAGAATCTGTTGATATAGTTTTACCTAATACTTTTTGTGCCCTTATAAACACCTTTAAAGCTTTAGCATGCTGTTTTATATTTAAATAATATTCGCCGGCATCTAAAAAAGCTCTTGATATCCAATAAGGATCCTTAGAGGATTTAGCAATTTTAATTTCTTCATCAAAGCACTTTATCGCTGCCTGATGATTTTGCTTTTCATAATAAATATTACCAAGGATTGAATATGTTTTAAATAACCCTTCGTAATTATTATTATTTTGATCGATTAATAATGATTTTTTATAAAAGTGTATTGCCTTTTCCAACTCATCTTTTTCGTCAAAAATTGATGCGATATTAAAATAAGAATCTGATAAGTGAGGATTATCTTGAGAATTTGATATTTCTGTATTTAATTTATAATATTTTAATGCCTTCGGAGGCTGGTTTATGTCATCATAAATTAAAGCTAAATTAAAATATAATAACGCTTTAGCCTTATCATCCAATTCTGCAGTTGGTGTTGACTCTACTGAAAGATAGTAATTTAAAGCATTTTTATAATCTTTTTTATAATTATAAATATTTGCGATGCCTAAAAGAGTATTGATTAAAAGCTTAGGTGACATGTTATCTTTTGAGTTAAGCGTTTCATTATAAATACGCAGGGCATCATTATGTTTATAGCTGGCCATATAGATTTCTGCCATAAGGGCTTTGCAATCTAGCATAAAATCTAACTTGCCAGTTGTTGAACTAATATTTATTGCTTTTTGCAGATGGCTTATTGCTTCATCGTTTTTGCGCTGAGAAAATGAAATTTGTGCCAATTGTTTGTACAATTGCGCAGGATCCTGATTTTGGTCGATATTTTCTGCTAGTGGTATTGGATTGTAAAATTCTGATGGTGCATCATTATGATCACTTGCTTCGGCTGTAGCATCAGGTTTAGTTTCTTTTTTTAAAGCTTTTATAGCATCCACATTATTACTGTAATTACTTACTGTTTCTTCTTGTATGGGCTCTGCATCTAAAAGCTTTAATTCATCTTCGCTTAATTGAGCAACTATATCATCATCAAAGCCATTTGTAGTATTTTTTTCCTTATGATCATCTTCTACTGGCTTATTATTCTGATTAGATTCAACTTCAGCTACTACTATATCACTAGATTCTGTACTAAACTGCTCTTGCATTGAGGTGTAGATCAAAACATCTTGAGAAAGCTCTTTTTTTGAGCCTGAGGGGTGAGGGGTTTTGATTATGCCGTTGCTATACAAATAATTATAATGATAATATTGCTCTGTGTGCAAGAGCTTACGCGATATTGAAATGATCCTTTCTTTTAATTTTTTTGATATTTCTAGAGTGTAAAGATTATAGATAAATTTATGCAGTTCTATTTTTTTTTCTTTTGACATTAAGCTATTTATTATATTTTTTATATAATCTTTTATATAAAAAGAATCATTTGCATAAGCAATAAGTTTTGTGGATTTAAAATAATCTAGCTGTTCTTGAATATTAGGTAGTGTAAGGATCTTTTCAATAGAGTTTGTTTTAAGCGGGTGTCGAATAAGCGTTAAAAAGTGCAAGACATCTTTTGCATTATCTGACAGTGCATTATAAAAATTTTTTACAATAAAATATTCAAAAGCATCTTCTTGCTGAAAATAATTTTTTGCAAGTTCAAACGCTTCAAAGCCCATTACATTTACGGCATTAACAAACCATAATAAAGTTTCAGGGTAGCCGTGGGTGATTTCGTAAACTTTGGGTAAAAGGTGTTCGGGGATGTCTTTTGAGATTTGCCTTAGAAAGTTTATTGACTGTTCTTTATCAAGACCGCTTAGTCTTATATCATTAATAAACTCTTCTCTTATTCCAATTTTCGAGGTTGGTATACGTTGACCTGCGATTAA
The DNA here is from genome assembly GCA_028280605.1 of Candidatus Gastranaerophilales bacterium. Lineage (GTDB taxonomy): Bacteria > Cyanobacteriota > Vampirovibrionia > Gastranaerophilales > JANQFW01 > JANQFW01. The sequence goes on along the minus strand of JANQLL010000095.1, from coordinate 4,341 downwards.
AAGCTTAAGATTCTCCACAGATGCCAAGTATCTTAAAAATACAACGATATCTTCTTTTATTTCAGTTTTATTTTTAACCAGGCGATCAAAGTCATCTATAGTTACTAATAAAGGTCTGTTTAAAGTTTTTAGGTATCCAAGAATTTTTTCATCTACGGTAGTGGTTATGTTGCTTATATCAGTACGTTTAGTTTCTTTTATTTCTAAATTTTTATTTAAAAAATTATAAAAAGCCAGGATAATATCATCAAGGTTTGTAATAGCCGAACAAGTATAATAAAAATGCAGTACATGATTATCTACAAACTTATTAATGGCTCTAACCAGGGTTGTTTTGCCTACGCCTTGCAATCCCCTGACAAAAATAATTTTTTCGTGACCGGTATTGAGGATTTGCAGTATATCGAGTATAAGCGGCTTTTTGTCAGACAATGTATATTGCATTTCTGGGGAGATGTTGTTAATACCGGCCAGCTGGCAAATTTGTTGAAATGCTTTATTATCATACTCTTGGTATGAATTTATTTTTGCTAATATGTTTTTGTTAACAAAATTATTTTTCGACATATTTCTTTCTTTATTATTATATTTATAGTATATAATACTTTTTAAAAATAAAGAAGAGGTGAAAAAAGTGTTGCAAAGTAAATTTGATATTGATAAGATATTTTCGGAAAGAATAGGGGAGAAAATATTATGTTATTGGATAATCAAATATCATTTGAGCACTTAGTAAGTACATTTGCAACATCAGGAATGATTGGCTTAGGTAAAATACCTAACCCTGCAACTAATGAACTTGAGAAAAACCTTGATCAGGCAAAGTTTTCTATAGATACATTATTGTTATTGCAGGAAAAGACTAAAGGCAATCTTACTGATGAGGAAGAAAGATTCTTAAAGAATACCATTGGCACATTGCAAATGAATTTTGTTGAAGAATCTAAATAACTTGATAAAGAATTATTTTTAAATTATATTATATTTGCAGATAAAAATCGGGACGTAGCGCAGCTTGGTAGCGCACTACCTTGGGGTGGTAGGGGTCGCAGGTTCAAATCCTGTCGTTCCGATTTTTTCTATTACTGATATTACTAGGTTCAGCAATTATAAAATTTAACGTTTCCCGACTATTTCCCGACTAAAGGCAATAAAAGATAAGGAAACACATCAAAAGGATATAAAAATTAATAGTTGTTTAATGCCATTATTGCTTTTACTTTTACTTCTGGCACAGGATGAGCATATCTCATCGTTGTTTGTATATTAGTATGTCCTAAAATTTCTTGAACCACAAGTAAATCAATTCCTTTTTCTACCATTCTTGTTGCGACTGTGTGCCTTAAGTCGTGAAAGCGAAAGTCTTTTATGTTAGCTTCAGCTTTAAGTTTTCTAAAAGATTTATCTATATTTGTATAAGGCTTATTTGTTTTAGAATTTACAAAAACATATTTATTATTATTGTTTTTTAGTTCTAAAAAAACATCATACAATTTTTTTGATATAGGAATTTTTCTTGCTTTATTGGTTTTCGTTTCTAGTAATTCAATGTATTTATTTTCAAAGTCTATATTATGCCATTGCAAGTTGAAAATTTCTTCCCGGCGCATCCCGGTTTGAAGAGCACAAACTATAATATCGTGTATATGTGTATATTTTTTTCTTAAAATTGTAAACATTCTTTTTTCTTCGTCTTTTGTCAGGAATCTTATTTTGAGATTTTTTTGTTTTAGCTTTGGTACTTTTTTTACCGGGTTGCTGTCGCTCAGATTGTTAGCTATACAAACGTTAAACAACTTATTCAGGGCCTCTAAATATCTGTTTACCGTCGCATTCGCTCTGTCTTTCTTCAGTTTTGTTTTAAAATTTTCTATTTTTTGCGGGGTTATTTTTTTTATGTCTGTACTTGCTCCAAATTCTTTCTCAATAACCTTGCAATAGTTAATGTCAAGCTGATGACTTTTTTTATTATTTTTGGAATATTCAAGATACAATTCTACCGCTTGTTTTAAAGTAGTAGTTTTTGTATTCTCTATTATTCCTAAATTTCCTCGCATTAATTCAGCTTTTACAATTGCTTCATATTGCAAAGCCTCTTTCCTCGACGTTGCGCCTTTGCAAGCCTTGTAATATTCTTTACCATTTAGCTGAAAACGATAATACCATTTACCATTGTCGCCTTTTTGCATTACAGTCATAATACAGATTTCCCTTTAAAAAAGTAAATGTTTTTTATTTGCGATAGAGAGTGCGCTTATGCACTCTCTTTTTTTGATTCATTTAACAAATGTTCTACAAGCTTTTCTTTTATAAACAATCTTCTTTTTCCAACTTTTACCGTTAAATCTTTAGGTAATACGCCAGTATGCAACAAATTATCAACTGCCTGCCTACTGTTTGCTTGTAAAAATTTTGCCGTTTGCTCTATTGTCATTAGTTCCATAGTTTTTTATTTCTCCTTTCTTTAAAAAATTTTTCTTGCTAAACACCATTAAAAAACCGCCCTATTCAGAGCGGCTATCGTATTCTTTTTGTAACTCTTCATTGCTTTCACCCAGCCATTGGTAAAATGGCTTTAATTGCAAAGTGAATAAATTAACTAACTTCATCTAAAATTCTTTTATGTAGCCAGACTTGACCTTTTGGTGTTACGTATGTTGTAAGAAATATCTTATCTTTACCGTTTTGTTTAGATATTCTTTCTTTAACTACGAATAAGCCAGCGTTTTGGTATTGTTGCATTGGCAGATTATCAGGTTTTAATATTTTTGCATGTCTTAAAATTTTGAACATTTTATTTCTACCCAGTAGGACTTTAGGGTTTTTAGGATCAGGTATTGCCATAACCTGTGCAAAATCACCTATTAAAATATTTGTATCTGCGTATTTAAAGGTTCTGTCAACAAAATCACACACTGGCTTCATCGTGCTTATTTGTTTTTGTTGTTCAGTGTTAGCAAGCTTTAATTTCTCGTTTTCCTCCTCGGCTTCAATTACTAGTAAAGCTAAATCTTTTCTTGATAACTGTTTAGGTACTCCATAACTTCCAGTTTTTAAAATTTGGGGGATAACTTCCTCGCATAGCCAGTCTTGTATCTGTTCGGCTTCTGGCTTGTTACTTCTCAAAACCAATTTGAGGGTTGCAGGTTGGTTAATGATAGTCATATTTTGCTTACCGCCAAGGGTGTATATTTCGGTTACACCCTTTTGAGATTCTTTTAATTTTCCTGTCGCTTTTCTAGAATTTTCTAATTCCAGCATTTCGCAAATATCTTTTGCTACAAACCAAGCTTCACCATTTTTATTTATTGCTCTTACAGGATGATCCATCCATATAAAAGTTTGTGTCTCGTTATTTTCTGTCTTGCTGTTTGGGATTAAATTGAGTAAACTCATAAGTATTAACCTCCTAATTTTCTTCTATATCATTTAGTGCTGCTAAAATTGCTTTATGTGCTATTTGCGCATTTGCTAACGCTTCTTCTCTGCTTGGAGATAGTTCTTCAAGTAATGCTATCAAAGCGCATATTGATATACTTACTACTTCATGACCATCGCAAGAAAGCGTCTTAAGGTATTCTTTTGCAATAAGCGATTGTTTTATAACAAAATCATCACTTTTTTTGTTTTTAACTTCTTGAATATCTATTAATTCATTCATTGTGCTATAATCTCCTTTGGCAGTTATAAATTTTTGATTTTTTCAATATTCGACTCTAACAGGTCGATTATTATTTTTTTTGACTCATTGTCAAATATTGACACGTTCCAAGTCCTCTCCCATATTTTAAAAATGTCAATTGTTTTGTTTATCGCATCTGTTAAGTATTCAAAATTTTTAAGTGATTCTGTTTTATTGGTAGGGTCTTGACACCCCATTGTAAACATTTTTTCTGTTATTAATATGTGCTTGCCAACCATTTTTTCTAATGCTTCGCATATTTTATGTTGTTTTGTATTCTGGATTTTATAATCTTCCAAATTAATAACGTCATCCATTTAATTTTCTCCTTCTATGCCTTTTGCATACAATTGATTGTAAAATCTAACATTTCTCTAACCGTTCTTAGTTCTTTACTTGGTTTAATCACAGTCAAGCCCCTAAGAGCCTTTTGATTTTCATCAAAGTCAGGACTTAGGGCAATAACTGTATTATTTTTTAAAGCATTCGGGAGTTCAGGAACATCTTCCCAAGCTCCGTTAATAAATTTTTCTGTGACTTCTCCCATAGAAAAGTCTCGGTTGTATCCTGAAAAAAATCCGTCGTTGATTATTGGTTCGCCAAAATGGCAGATTCTATAATCAATTCCATCAAGCGAGTACCCCTCAAAAGGGTACTTA
>JANQLL010000093.1 GCA_028280605.1 Candidatus Gastranaerophilales bacterium | reverse complement strand
CAGATTCTATAATCAATTCCATCAAGCGAGTACCCCTCAAAAGGGTACTTAGACACCTTTTTTAAAGCTGTTTTCATTTCAAGCTCCTTTATAGCGTGTGCTTTGTAACCACGCCAAGAAGGCATCTTGAAATTATTAAGTCAATGTGTTAATGTGTTATTAAGTGAATTTTTGAAGCCTTCTCGGCTTTAATATTTAAATAAGTCTAATGTTCCCGCATTAGGCTTATTATTTTTTATGTTTAATCTTTCTTAATTTACACCTCTGTTATTGATAATTAATTTTCTTCTTTGCTTAATTTTTCTTTTATCGCATTTCTAACAAATTGCGAGTAAGGGATATCTAATTTTTCGCAATGAACCAAAAGCCTGTCTTTCAGTTCAGGTTCTAGTAGTATTCTAATATAATCAGTTTTTTTCTTTTTTGGGCTCATGTGGTTATTGCTCCTTATCACAATATTATCATATTATTATCATACGTCAAGCCTTAAATTTAAAATCAATTTATATTAGTTAAAATTAACCTTCTTCGTCCAAATCCTCAACACTAACCTTTCCGAACCTGCTCGACCAATAATCTGCCATAAAAATAATCCAGGCTTCAGGTGTCATTGGCGTAAACATCGCCCCGTGTTCTGGTATGTAATGATGTGAACCTACAATGTGAGCTACTTCAGGCATATCATTTTGCATTGCTAGATTATAGCCCCAGAGAATATGCGGTGATAACTTTTCTCTTTTGTCAAGGTTTAGCAATTGCTTGAACTCTTCGTTATAACTTATTATGCCGTTCTCATCTATTTTGTATTCAAATATTTTTCCTAAGTCGTGCAGTAATATAGCAATAATACAATTTAAAAACTGAGAATCAGAAAAGCTTGAAGGCCTATTGTCTATTATAAAATTTATCATTTCATCACAATGAACTAATAAACCGCCAATATAATTATGATGATGATTCATTGCAGCGGGACTTTTTTTAATTAAATCCTGATATTCAAGCCATAAATTTTTGATCCAATTTAGTTTTAATGAGTCAAGTTCAGACAAATTAAAGTCTTCAGTAAGCTTTAAAGCAGTCAATTTTTCAAACGTTAAATCTTGTTCATTTACTGTTAATCCTAGCTTACCTTTTTTTATTAGCTCAAAAGCACTTATTGTATGATTATTAAACCTAGCATCTTTTTTTGATGATAAAATTTTTATTTGGTTATTAACTCCTAAGTCTTCAGGATTCTTGCAATCCCAAATCATCGCATTATGATTAATTTTATTTTCGTCTTCTAGCGTTAATTTGTGATATTTGTTGCCGTTACTTGCCGTATTTTCTTGTATTGTTTTTATTTTTACTATTTTGTTTTGCATTTTATTACTCCTTAACTAATAAAGAGGGGCTTTAATAACCCCTCTTTGCTCTGTTTTTATAAAAAATTTCTAGTACTTAAATTAGTAACTTTCTAAGATTAATAAATCTTTCAGTCCTTTTGTATCTCCTCTAAACTGTTCGACTTCGTCAAAGATAGCTTTCTCCTCAATTTGTTCTAAAAGAGGACAAAGTATTTTAATTTGCAGTTCGTTATCACCGTTATTGAGGATCATAGTTTCAACAGGTATTTCATATTTTGTTTCTGCCCCTTTGGTGTAAGGCAGATTACAAATAAATCCTTGTGGAATTATATCCTCATCAGGTTGACCACCTTCTAATGTAAATTTAACTTTATATCCGCTTTCTGCTTCGTTATCTACAAATACTGGATTTGAACTTAATTCAGAGTTTCCAATGATTCTAACTTTAAGAAATGACCTATAAAGCTTTTTAAAATTATCTATAGACGGGCTAAGCTCCTGTATAAATGTTAAAAATTCTTCGTGATTTAGTTTTTTACCGGCTAACCTTTGCAAAGTCTTAAATTGTTGGCTTAAAGTTCTTTCAAATTTATATTCACCAGCAGGAAAATCATCATCCAAGTAAAAAGCTCCTCCTTTCTGGGTAAAAAGAACTGTCATATTTTGACCTGTCATATTTTCTCTTCTTTTTGCTTCCTCTATAACAGCCGCAGATAAACTTTTAATAGTTGAAACATCTCTTGTTAACCTATCAGCTGTATGAGTTTTATAATTGCCATTCGCTTTATCAAACTTGCAGTCAAGTTTTCTTTCTGTATATCTACCGTATTCATTAACAGTTACATCTGTTGATGTGTGTTCTTTGAGTTCTAATATTTTGTTTATAGCTTCCTTAATCATTTACATTTCTCCTCTTGCTTATGTTTTCTACTTCTTTTGAGTTGATTAACTTTAATTGTGACGGGTCAGCTTCGAATAAATCTCCTTTTGAATCCTGATAAAACAAATTTTGCTTGACAGTTCCTTTAGGAACTTTTTTGTTTATATCAGCAATTATGTTTACTTCGTTCCTGTCTTCTGGTAAAATTTGGATTTTAAGGGTTATTTCAGCTTTTTTCCTATACTGATTTACTCTTTGTAGAGCATCAGTTACCTCATCATTAATAGCATCCCCTAACTTTCTGGCTCTATCTTTAGAATTAACCGTTTTTACTGTATCCAGTAAATCTTCAAAAGTCATTTTATCTGATAACAAGTTTACTTCCTCCTTATTTCTTCATATTTTTATTGTCTATACAATTTTAAGCTTGTTTAGCTTACTCTTCTTCAAACCCTCCGAGCAATTTATTAGCCTCTTCTGGAGTTAGTTCTTTTACCTCAGCTACCTCAGCCTTTCTAAGCATTTTCCTAAAAGTAAAATCTTCCAGTGAGCCACAATCAATAGATTTCTCCAGCATTTCAATATTAAACTCTTTAAGGTCTTTAATTTCTGCCTCAAGAGCATCTATAGCAGATTGTATTTTATCAGTTATTGGCTTTAAATAGCTTGCGGATTTTTTTGCATTTTCTTCTGCGATTTTATTATACTCTTCCTCTGTTTTATCAGTATCAGAAGCAATTAACCCTAACTCTTCAGGGTTAAAATCTACAGTAAAGCTAAGGTTTAAAGATAAAACGGCTTTTAAATTTGTTTTTTCTGTTTTTACTTCTTGAGTTTGCATTTGTTTTCTCCTTTAATACTCTGAATATTTTTTCCTGAATAACAATTTGGTTCTTTCAATACCATATTTTTGGTAAAATTTTGCATCGCTCATAGCGGATTTTTCCAAGTCCAGGTGCATCTGCACCGGCAGTAGAATTAATTTTTGTTCTATACCTCTTTGTTTGTACCAATCTTGGTTTTTATAATACTTTGATGACTTAATATAATGATGTATGTTATGTGTATAATGGTCATAATCATCAGTGTTTTTGATATGTGAGGCTGTGACCAGCATTTTGCTTAAAATGCGATATACTCCAAACCTTTTTATGTCTTTATTCATTGATGGCTTTTTCATTATTCACCTTGTATTCTATAGTCGGAGGCTTCATTTTTTATAATTGAGCCTTTACACATCCCGTGAATTCTTGAAAAAATCCTTTGAGAATAAAGTAAATCTTGATTTGTCATTTTTGAAAAATGGAATATTTCTTGATTTAGGTTATTTGTAGTTATCAAAAATGGTATTTTATGATTTACTAACTTATCCATTATCAAAAAGAACCATTCAAGCCTTTTACTGGTAAATGATTCAATACCTAAGTCATCTATAATTAAAGCATCAAGGTCTTTTATGATGTTTAATATGTCTTGGGTTACCTTATAGTCAGACATTTTATTGAATAAAATAGGAAGTTTTGTCATTAAAACATTAAACCCAAGATTTAGCAGCTGGTTGTTAATACAGCTTGCCAAATATGTTTTTCCGTTTCCTGTTGTGCCGGTTAATACAACAGATATTTTTTCAGGAGAATTGTTTTTTATCCGGTCAGCAAATCTTTTGCTCCAGATTATGCTGTTATATAAGCCTTCTCTGCTTTTTAAATTTTCGAAGCTGGCATTGTCATAAGCTTCTCCTACCTCAGCTAAAGATAAAACTTTTTCTCTGCGATCTATTAAATTTGTTTTCTCTCTCTGCTGCTCCTCTTTAATTTTTTCATTCATGCAGCTTTGGCAAGTCTCAGGAATAAACCAAACTTTATCACGCATTTTTACATCTATCAGCCTCACTTTCTTTCCGCAACTCGGACAATTGCCGCTCATATTCTTCTTGGGTAATATCTCCGGTTTGGATATATTGTTCAGGGTCGTAGATATCGGGGAGCTTGTATTGAGGATATCCACGACTTTTTGCAGGTTCTGACGTTCCCTTGTTGTCATAATTCCCCTCCATTATTTTTATATAGTTTTCGTTATTCTTAAAAATCCAATCAAAACCACACTTCCAGCTTCCAGAACGACCACAAAGAAAATCGGAACTTTCCACTTTTTTAAAAATTTCACTCCAAAAATTTAAATTCGGCTTTTCTTTAAACCGGACTTTAATTTTTTCTTTTCTTTTAGCTGAAAGCTCTCTAGCTTTTGGCAATGAAGTGCAAGTAGTGTTGAACAGATTAACTATTTCCTGATAAGGAGTGTTTTTATTTTTATCAGGAGATGGATTAGGTAATATCTCTTTAGAGATATTATTAATTTCTTTATCTTCTTTACATTCTTCTTTAGTGGTCTCTTTTTGGTCTTTTTCTGCTCTTTTTTTGGTTTTTTCTTGGTCTTTTCTTGGTTCTTTTTCAGTCGTTTCTTGGTTTTTTTCTGGTTCTTTTTTGGTCTCTTGATTCTGGAAAACTTCGTAGTTTACTATAATTAACTTGGTCTTTTTGTTTATTATCTCCTTTTTTAGCATATTTTCAGAAATTAAAATATCAAAAAAGTTTCTAAGTTTAGACTTTGACCATGTGAACAATTCACAAAGCCTTCTTTCGCTAACAACAAACTCACCTCTTTTGACTGTAACTATTTTATTGCCTACTTTTTGCTTTGTATCGTCAAAAGCTGCATTGCCAACAATAAAAAGCCAAGCTCTAAAATATTCAACATCTTCAAAAATCCAATGAGTAAATATATCTCTGTGTAGCTTTATCCATCCTTCAGACATAAGAACCTCTTTTTTTAAAACTTGTCTTCAATCTCTTGTATAAAGTGAATAAATTAACTAACTTCATCTAAAAGCTTTTTATGACAAATTTATTACCCTGCTATTATTCGCATATTTAATACTGACATTTTCACCAGGGTATTTATTTTGCATAAAATTGACAAAAGATTTGTTTTCTCTCAAATGTTTATACAGCCATCTTATTCCGTGTTCATAGAGGTTAGGCATAGTGTAATATTCGTTATATTGGTTATCATTATTACGGTATGAATGAATAGCTACATTAAAATACTTTGAGCCTTTTGCAGTTGGTATTGTTCTTTCCTCTCTTTTTTCTTCGTCATTGATTATTTTTTTCCCGTTTTCACGCATCCAATACCCTGTTTTTATCAAGTATTCTTTTAATGCCCCTTCTCTTAACTGGTCTTTTATTTTGCCTGTCTTTCCTCTGTACACAAGTAGATTATTATTATTTAAAATCCTTACGGTCTCTCTAAACGTATAAACCTTGCTTGTATCTATACAGTCATCTATATAACTGTTTGTTGTTTCAAGATCAGTCTCAAGAATACCTATTTGCTTCTCTTTTCGTACTATGATATCTTCTTTCCTCGCTATCTGTCTTTTATGGTCTCTTATCTGTTTTAAGGTATTTTCAAGCAAATATTCAATATCATCAGAGTTTCGATTTACAGCTATTCCTTTTTGGAAGTAATCCCTTAAAGCGTTATAGCATTCTTTCTTATACTTCAATACTATTGATTTTATTGGCTCTTTAAGCCTTGTGTCGTCAATACCAAATAACCAACCATTTAAATAATCGAGAGGTAGAGCCAAAACTTCGTAATTTTTACCGTCTTGGGCAGGTGCCTTTATCATACAGGTAACTGAATTTAAAACACCATCCCTCTGAATTCTCTGCCTTTGTCCTTCCCAATCAAGCCCCAAATTCTCACATATTGGCTTCATTGCTACTAAAACATTACCCATTTCATCTTTTATTGCTAATAATTCTTGATTATTAAAATTAATTTTTACTAATTCATTCATTGTGGTATGATCTCCTTTATGATTATAAATTTTTAATTTCTGTAATAACCGATTCTAACTGGTCGGTTATTGTCTTTTTTGCATCTTCGTCAAAAATTTTTAAATCGTATGATTTTTCAAATGCAATTATGCTCTGAATAGTACCAAACAAGCCTCTTGTTAAATATTCAAAGTTTTTAAGCCTAACCTCTTTGCTAATGGGGTTTTGGGGTCCTATTGTAAAAGACTTATCTGTTATTAACATATAGTATCCAAAGACTCTATTTAGATCTTCAGATAGTTTTTCTTCATCTGGGTTTTCATTCCTTAATTCTTCTAAACTAATTTCTACTTTTTCCATTTAATTTTCTCCTTCTATGTTTTTTGCATACAATTACTTGTAAAATCCAGTATCTCTCTAACTGTTCTTAGTTCTTTACTTGGCTTAATCACAGTCAAACCCCTAAGAGCCTTTTGATTTTCATCAAAGTTAGGGCTTAGGGCAATAACTATATTATTTTTTAAAGCATTCGGGAGTTCGGGAACATCTTCCCAAGCTCCGTTTATAAATTTTTCTGTGACTTCTCCCATCGAAAAGTCTCGCTTGTATCCTGAAAAAAATCCGTCGTTGATTATTGGTTCGCCAAAATGGCAGATTCTATAATCAATTCCATCAAGCGAGTACCCCTCAAAAGGGTACTTA
>JANQLL010000045.1 GCA_028280605.1 Candidatus Gastranaerophilales bacterium | reverse complement strand
TAACTTAATTATACTGCTCATCAATTAAATTTCAGATTGCTCTTTTCAGAGAATAGTTTATTTTATTAACTTTAACTCGATTTAATAATCTGAAAAGTATTTTAGTGGAAGTATAATATAGCTAAGATTCTATTTTAATTTTTAGTTTCTTTTGTTTTTCTTCTTCGGTTTTTGGCATGTCGATAGTTAGAATACCATTTTTGAAGTTGGCTTTAATTTTATCTTTATTTATATCTAAAGGCAGATTGATGCTTCTTAAGAATTTGCCGTATCTCAATTCGCTTTTATAATAGTTTTGGCCTTTTTCTTCTTCTTTTTCCTTTGCTTCGCCACTTAGTATCAAGTTATTATTAGATATTTCTATATTAATATCGTCTTTTTCCAGTCCCGGCAGCTCTGCTCTTAGTAACAAGTTGCCGTCCTTTTCAAATAATTCGATGGCCGGTCTCCAGGATGTTATTTGAGTACTCAATCTTTGCTCGAATTGTCCAAACTCGCCAAAAGTTTCTTCCATTAGGCGGTTTAATTCTTCTTGTATGTCTTGAATCGTATTTCTTGGCCTTTTTTGTAATTGTTTCATAGCTATTTCTCCCTTTTTAAAAGTGAATCGTATTCACATTGCTTGGTGAATGATTTTGCAGTTTTATCAGGCTATTTATATTTATCTGAAAAAGAAATGTTAAATAGAAGTAAAACGCAATTATTATTAATAAATAGAAGATTTTTTTATTCATAATAAATTTTTCACCAAATTTTATAAAAAAAATATTTTGAGTAAGCCTAATTAAGCAATTAAGAATAATTTTAAAAAATTTAGTGGCAAAACACATTAAACAACTTAGCAATCTTTGATAATAAAATAAATTTTCTACAATTCTTAAATTTAAAAAATTACTTTTTATTAAAAAATAAAACGATTTTCTTGATTTAAAATTTGGTTTAAATAAAAATTAAATAGACTAAAAAAATAGTGATACAGATACAGATATACTCTAGTACTTATGAGAATTTAATTGTTTTAATGTATTTTAATATTTACTTGAATAATATAATATAAAATTGGACGATGTTAACCAAATTCCCCCGGTAAAAAAATATGATTGAAAAATTACTGAAAGAACAAACGAATAATACGCTTATTCAAATATTTAGATATACATTATCCGGTGCTATCTCAGTTACCGTGGATATTTACTTCTTGTTATTTTTTACGGAAGTAATGGGCATACACTTTTTGTTATCAGCAGCGATGGCTTATGTATTAAGCGTAATTGTAAACTATATGACCTCCATCAATTGGGTGTTTAATCAACATAATAATAGAAATGTGGCTGCTCAGTTAGGCATTTTTATGATTACGGGCTTAATTTGCCTGTGCATACTTGAGTCAGCGATGTGGCACTTGACGCATGCTGCGCATTTTCACTATATGGAAGCCAAAATATTTATTATGCTGGCAACATCGCTATTAAACTTTCACTTAAGAAGATATCTCCTCTCTACTGCTCAAGGTGGACTAAGGAAGATTCATTCTTTTAGCTCGGCAATTCGTTTTATTGCAAGCAGCAAAGCCGCTATATCTTTATCTTTTTCAAACTCATCCAAGGATGTCTCCAAATAAGTGGCAGTCGCCACCTCTTATTACTCACATTGAGTCATTGACTGGCTTTAGCTGTACAGTTTATTTATAAGTTTCATTCAGGGGTGCTGATGGACTTTGCTTAGCACTTTTTGTTCGGAATATTGACGTATAAAAAATTAGCAACGGTAAACTCCCCCTTTACCAAACAAAGAGTCCATCATTGTTTTAAATCATCCCCAACCACTACGTAAAATACGCTAATAATGAGGCTTTTTCTTGTTTAATCCTTCTTTTTTACTATAATTTCTATCTATATTTATGTCTAATATATTATTATTTATCTGATTATTTTCATCATTAAAAGTATCTTGTTTTATAATATTTTCTTTATTTTCATATCTTAAAATATCTATATCGCCTGCAGAAGCAGCATCAGCCACCTTCGAGCCAGCGGATACTTCTTTATAAACCTTTAAATTCTCCAGCTTTGAGCTGCCGGATACTTTAACAAGCTTATACTTCCCCTGTATAACTTTTTTTAGCTTCTTTTTTGCACGGTCTTCCAACTTGCGTTGGCGAGCTTCCTTCCTTGCCTCCTCACAACACTCTGCAACAAATTTGTTGCGCTCTACAGCCATTAGTTTGCGTGATTTGCGACGCTGGGCATTGATAACCCTTTGCTCATAGTCTCGATTTTTGTAATCCCTGTAATATTCAAAGTGCTCATTGTACCTTTTCTCCTCCTGTTCCGGTGTTACAGGCTCATCTTCCCATGTTTCGTAACTAAAGTACTTAATTTCATCTTCTTGATAGGGATCATAATACTTGTCTCTTGCCAAAGCAAGATAATCATCCTTATAACAAATATTATGCTTGACTTTGTCAAGCCTGAACTGGGACCGGCGCACACAGCGAATTTTATAGAGTAGTTCTTTGTGTGCGTCTATTATTCTAATCAGAGGATTATCTGAATAACCCTCCCGGCGACCGGGATAAGATATATCATTAGGTTCTGAATTTGAACAATCTTTTGGAATTGGCAAGTGCAGAATTTCTTTTACATTGCTGTAGCTAACCTGGTCAGGTACATTATCCGTAAACAAATCATGATTAAAATTAATTTGCTTGAGTTCACTTAATATTTTTTTGCTTATATTTGTCAGTTTTTTGAATAAGTGGAGGTCTTCGGGATTTCCTTCTGATAATTCATACTCATTTATTGACCATGGCCTCAGTACAACAAATTCTGTTGGAAGCTCCAGCTTTAAATCTGCCATTTGTTCCATCATTAAAGGCAATAGTCTTGAAAATCTATGACAATCATCGAATTTATCTTTTATTACTTCAATTTCATCGAGAATTTTTGTATTTAAATCATTCAGGTTGTTCATTGCCCTGAAGTGCAGCGTGCTG
>JANQLL010000173.1 GCA_028280605.1 Candidatus Gastranaerophilales bacterium | reverse complement strand
CAATTAAATTTCAGATTACTCTTTTCAGAGAATAGTTTATTTTATTAACTTTAACTCGATTTAATAATCTGAAAAGTATTTTAGTGGAAGTATATTAATTCAATTAAAATTTACCTAAGTATCTATCAGTTTCCCAAGGAGTTACACAAACTCTAAAGTCATCCCATTCGATTTTCTTAGCGCATATGAACTCATTAAAGATGTGCTCACCTAGAGCTTCTTTAGCTACGATACTCTTTTCCAAGTATTCAATAGCTTCATTTAAACTACCTGGCAAAGAATCGATTTTTAACTTTTTCTTTTCTTTGTCAGTTAATTGATAGATATTTTGATCAACAGCTGCTGGTGGTTCAATTTGATTCTTAATACCATCTAACGCTGAAGATAAAATCGCTGCGAATGCTAAGTATGGATTAGCACTTGGGTCAGGTGACCTTAATTCAATTCTGGTAGCATTACCACGCTTAGCAGGTACTCTAACAAGAGCACTTCTGTTAGCAGCAGACCAAGCTAAGTATACAGGAGCTTCATAACCAGGCACAAGTCTCTTATAGCTGTTAACTGTTGGGTTGCAAAGAGCTGTAATGCTTTTAACGCTTTTTAATACACCTCCAATAGCATATAAAGCAGTATCACTTAACTTTAATGGCTTGTTCTCATCCAAGAAAGCGTTTCTACCATCTTTGAATAAAGAAATGTTAGTGTGCATACCAGAACCATTCACACCAAAGATTGGCTTTGGCATAAATGTAGCGTGCAAGTCGTACTTAGCAGCTATTGCTTTAACAGCAACTTTGAAAGTTACAACGTTATCAGCAGTTGTTAGCGCATCAGCATATTTAAAGTCGATTTCATGCTGACCTTCTGCAACTTCATGGTGACTTGCCTCAATTTCAAATCCCATTTCTTGTAAAACAGTAACCATTTCGCCTCTGATGTCTTCCCCAAGATCCTCAGGACCTACATCATAGTAGCCTGCATAGTCGTGTGTACGACTTGTCGGAACTCCGTCAGCATCTCTTTTGAATAAGAAGAATTCACACTCAGGACCTACATTCATTTCGTAGCCCATACTTTTAGCTTCGTTTAAAACTCTTTTTAAGTTATTTCTTGGGCAACCGTCAAAAGGTGTGCCATCCGGGTTGTAAATGTCACAAATCAATCTTGCTACTTTACCGTTTTCTCTTGTTCTCCAAGGTAAAATACAGAATGTGTTTAAATCCGGGTAAAAATACATATCTGATGTTTCAATACTTCTAAAGCCTTTGATAGAAGAACCATCAAGCATTATTTCATTATTTAAAATTCTGTCAATTTGATCAGAAGGCAAAGCCATATTTTTAACTTGACCATTTATGTCTACAAATTGAAGTCTGATAAATTTAATGTTTTGTTCTTTAATAGTAGCTTTGATGTCATCTGGGGTAAAGTTTTTTTCTGCGTTTGATCTAAAAACCATCTCTCTAAAATCTCCTTTTTAACTAGAACATTTTCACTCTTATTTTTATACCCACATAGATAACTGTCAATTTTCAATTTTTTTTCTTTTATGACAAATTGAATGTTTTTTTTTATATAATAAGGATTAATAAAAAAAAATTGAAAAAACTAACCTAAAAATTGAAAAAAATTAAACTTTTTTGGTCGTTTTTCCAATTTTTTTCAGCTAAATAATTAAAAAATTCTTTATTAAGAAATTTTAAGAAAGTTCAGCCTATAATATAATATTATTTTCTCCAGAATATTAAATCTTGACCTTGTACATTGCCCCATAGTTTATCCCATGTATTAGCAAAAATGTTATCAAGACCACCTTCTGCGAAAATTTGATTGACTCCTTTACCGCCATCTAATATATCGTTGCCAGCACTGCCATATACTGCATCATTGTCGTCACCGCCTAATACAATATCGTTATCAGTACCACCGATTACTGTATCATCACCAGCACCAGCAACTAACTTATCGTTGCCTGATCCGCCATGCATAATATCTTTACCTTCGTTACCGTAGATCAAGTCATTTTCTGACCCTCCATGGAGTATGTCATCACCTAATCCAGCAATTATGCTATCGTTACCGGCACCGCCCATAATAATATCATCACCTTTATAGCCTGTAATAATATCACTTCCGGCACCGCCGTCAATCACATCAAGGCTGTCACCACCGTGTATATTGTCGTTACCGGGACCACCTTGTATATTATTGTATAATTTACCGCCTTTAATGCTGTCATTGCCATCACCGGCGTTTATGTAGTTTGCGCTATTTTCGTTACCAATGAGTATATCATTGCCTTTTCCACCGAATAAGTAGTTATCGCTTGCTCCACCGTAAATTGTGTCATTACCGTCACCGCCTGTCATACTGCTCAGGCCGCCACCACCAAACATTATATCATCGCCGCTTCCGCCATCAATTAGGTTGTCCTTGTGACCACTGAAAATTAGGTCGTTGCCAGCTTCACTAAATATATAATTATTATCAAATCCGCCATGGATTGTATCATCACCACTGCCGCCATTTATAATTTTTTCACCGGCAGATACTCCAAGTATTGAGTCATTACCACCTTCGGCAAATATTACATCGTTTCCACCACCTGGATTAATGTAGCTACCAGTATTACCACCAAATATTATATCCTTTCCTGATGTACCGCTTATAAATTCATAATTATTTTCGTTATAATCAATTCTGTAAAAATCGGATATTAAATGCGATTTTGAACCACTGTGAATACTGCCCATAGCTCGTGACAATTGATTACTATAACCTTTCTGGTCAAATATTGACGAAGTATTTTTTTCAGTCACTGGAGTTGTAAAGTTAAAGTTTCCATTTCTAAAGTTATTAGCTGCATTTAATGCATTTGTTCTAAAATACGCGTTTTTCATCAGTTCGAATAAATTCATTTATACACCCCTCTACTTCATTTATAGAAGTTATAATATATAACATTTGATATATTATAATATATACTTAAAAACGATTAGCATATAGAAATTGCTTTATTTTATCTATATTTTATATACTATTAAATTTTTGTTACACATTATAAGGAAATAATAAAAATAAGGATTTATTTTTATCTACTTAAAATAAAAAAGAGAACAGCAGCAAACTGTTCTCTTTATACAGGATGTATGTCTATCAAGTGTATTAGTTTTAAAATCTTTATTTCATAGAAATCGCCTGTAATGGGACGTTTTCAGTAGTGTCTTTTTTTCTTTTGCAAGCTATTTTTATTGCAGCACCAATTCCTAATAATAAGCCAATACCAGCACCATAGAAAGCACCGGTTTTAAGCAAGCCATTAGCATGGAATGACTTAGCTTGCTCTCGTCCAAATGGTGATAATGTCAATATAGACTGTGATGCGGTCTCAGCAGCGGGTGTAACTTTTCCTTCCGCAAATTTATTCACTTGTTTTTCTGCAATTTTAAAAGCATCATTTTCAAATGTTGCCTCTAGGTTGGTAAAGCACTTAACAACTTTATCAAACCCCTTTTTGCATTCATCTTTAAGCTTATCAGCATCACCTTTGACCTTACCATTAACAATTTCAAGTTTATTAAGGTTATTATCCTTCATTAAATCTTTAAGGTCTTCAGTCAATTTTCCAGTATAGATGTCTGCAGCTTTATCTGCATTAAACATTGCCCTATTAACACCTGCACCAATACCTGTACCAGCTGCCGCTATCACACCCCCTGCCAGCAATCCACCTGCTTTATTACCTTTATTCTTTTGTTGTTGACCGGCAAATGCAATTTTATTTCTGTTTATATTTATATTATTTATTGACATTTAAAACTTTCCCTTTCGTCGTTCTAACAATAATTTTCTAATACTAGTTAATTAGCAATATTATTGCTAGTTTTACGCATTATCCTCAGGTGTTTCTTTGGCTTTATTGCTCAAATGTTTTTTCAACATAAAAACTCCAGCTGCTGCAAGCCCTACACCAGCTCCAACAAGAGATGCCTTTAGTGTACTAGCCACTTTGCTTTTCTTTTGTATCCTTGATACCAAGCTACCATACCCAACTTTATTTTTTATTGCTTCTTCACCTGCACTTATCGGTGCACCAAGCTCTTTACTTAACTTTTGAGCCTTGAGGTCCATAACACTTGCGGCTTCAGATGCTGCTGAATAATAGGAAGCTTTAATTGCGCCAACTTTTACAGGTTTTACATGTTTTGCTGCATCTATACCTAATTTATTTAAATCTATTCCTTTTTCTTTTGTAAAGAATTCACAAACATGTTTACTGACAGTTTTTGCCATCTTTGCAGGATCATCCTTGATTGATTTTAGCTCGCCTGCTAGTTGTCTGCGTTCTGTTAGCAATGTTTCAAAATATTTACCGGCGTTTAAGCCTGCAGCTTCACGACCTGCTTTTATGCTTTCGGGCAATTTATCAAATACTTTTTCTGTTAAGTCTGCTAAGTCTTTAGCAAGTGTTTTTTTAACGTTTCCCTTTGGCAAGTTGCTAAAAGAGTAGGCATTCTCAGTTAAAGTCGTATCCACCCTTTGCATCATAGATACTTTTGTTAGCATCTCTGGTAAGTAGGCTTTTTCTGCCTTTTCTACTACTTTTTGTTCAGTCGATTTTAATTTTGCAGCGATACCAGACTCATCAGATAGCTTAAATAATGTATCAGCATCCATATTTTCAAAGTTTTTAAGAACATTTTCTGATAAGACTAGTTTATTTTCCGGACTATGTAAAGCATCATTCCCCTTCAACAGGTCTACAACTTTTTGGTTTACCTCCCCATTGTGATATTCAAACATTTTAGCTTGTTCACTTCCATATAATTTTTCAGCATCTTTGATCACCCCAGAAGCTTGAGGAATTATTTTCTTCTCAAGTTCTGTGCCTTTTGCAAATGTTTTATCTATTTTAAGCAATCTTTTGTATGTTCGCAGTACAGGGTTTTTATCTATAAATTCTTTTCTTAATTTTGAATTTTGTAATATCTTATCGTTGACAACTTGAGATATATCACCGCCTTGTATCCCCCTAACAATACTATCAGCAAGTTCATTAGGCATACCATTTCCCGGTTTATTTACATCTGCAAACGACTTTAAAAGAGCATCTCTTGTTTTATCATTTTTCAACCAGTCTTTAGCCTGGAATTGAAATTCCCCTTTTAGTCCGTCAAAATCCCCTTTTATACTGCCAAGCGATGTATTAATTACAGTGTTATCTCCTACTTTTTCCAATTTATGCTTCAATAAGTCTTTTATAGATTTATGCTTTTCCGGTAATAGCGTAGATTCTGTAAATTGTTTGTTACCGGCTTTTTTAGCAGCCTCTTTAGCTGCTCTATTTAATTCATTTACAGATTGTGTGAATAAATCATCTTTGCCAATTGAAAATTTTTCATTAAATACATCACTCAAAGCATTAGCCACAGTAGCGTATTCAAGACGATTCCCAGAATTTTGTGCCAGTACATTAAATGCAGCCATTTTACCAACTTCTGGATTTAAAATTTTATTCGAGAAGTATCTACAATTCATTCCCCCACCAATTAGTGCACCACCGGTAGTGAGCGCAAGTGTACTTGTTATATTTGACTTGCTTTCGTCTGATCGTTGTGATGCTGTTGATGGTGGGTCTTCTTTTGCTGTTGCATTTCCCCTAAATTTCACGGTATTATGTCTTACTGCATTGATTAACATACCCTGTCCTCTCAAAATGTTCGACTTATGTTCAGTTTATTAAAGTTTAAACATAAAACTTTTTGACATTAAATTTTTATAACGTAACAAATTTGTTACATTACTTAATAACTCAAACACATTATTTTTTTAAATTCAATTTTGCACTTAGGTATGTAGTTTCAAGCTTTTGTCCTTAGATATCAAAAGATGCCACAACAGGATAATGATCACTTCCTACTTTCTTAAGCGTATTAAAATCTATTAGTTTGATATCACCTTTATATAAAAGCATATCTATAGGTATCCATAATAAAAAAGGGAGTTTTGTTGTCCAACTTGCATACAAGCCTGTAGTATCAGCAACATTTTTTAACTTAGTATCTTTAATTAATTGTTTATAGTTTTCTGAGTACATACTTACGTTTAAATTTCCGACCATAATAACCGGATTTGGTTTACTGTTTGACCATACTGCAGCTGTATTTAACATTTCATTTCTGTTTTCATAATACTTTTGATGAGTAGACGGACAGCCCTGCATTGTTAATAAAGAAACATCTTTACCATTTACAATTGTATCAAAAGTAATAACAGGTATGTCGTAGAGTCCAACAGTTGCTAATTTAATATTGTACATTTTATACTTAGAAAAAACAGCCAATCCAAACCTGTCAAATCTTGGCTTGCTATATTTATAAGGGTATCCGGCTCCAATATATTGCAGTTTAGAGGCCTGATCCTGCTTAATTCCCTGCAAAATAACTATGTCTGCTTCTTTATTTGCTATTAAACTGCTAAGTTTTTTGTAATTATTTTTATCAACATTAGCATCAGAAAGTAAAATGCTTAATTCATTATTTGCTGCTGCAACTTGATGCTTTGAGAACTTTAAAAAGGGTACCAGTTCAATAAAATTCATTACGATTGCTAGTGTCATAAGTGTTATATAAATACGCCCCACTTTTATTTTTTTATTAAATGGCATAAATAAAAAAAATATCAAAGATAAAATTAAAAAGTATTGCAATCTAAAATGGCAAAGCAAATCAAAAATGTGGTAAATATGACTAAAATAGCTTACTACGCTAAACAGGAATACTATTATTATTATAAATTCTAAGTTTAATTTCATATTCGTTCTCCCTCAATTTTTTTTATTATACTATTCAACAAGCAAATTTTAGATCAAAAAATTGAAGTAATTTCATTTAATTATGACTAGAAAACATTTTTGTATGTTAAATTTTTAAAAAGGCTATATTTACATAAAAAATATAGTCTTTTTTTTGTTGAATAATATATTTTTATGATATTATCTACTTAAGGTCCTGCTATATTAAATTAATAAAACTAAATTATAAGGAAAATAAAGGCTAAATTATAATTAATTTGAGAGTGGGATAATTTTTAAGACTTGGTGGGATGGAATGTGTCTAGTCAAATATTGAGCGATTTTATATATAATTTAAATTCTAATACGGCTAAGCTAAAGAAAATATCAAAAAGAATTAAAGAATCAAAGCTTCTTTATCTAACAGGGCTTACTGGCTCAGCCAGAAATTTTTTAATTTCTTATATAATAAATTCTTTAAACGTACCGGTATTATTAGTCACACCTGATATAACAGGTTCATTAAGAACAGGCAAAGACCTTGAAAACTTAACTTCACGAAAAATGGATTTTTTAACATCTCACGAGGCATCCCCTTATGAAATGGTATATAAAGACCCGGAATTAACCAAACAGCAATTGTATATCTTAAATGATTTTAAACAAAGCTCAAATAATATAATAATTACTCCGGCAAAAGCCCTGTTAAATACCTATGCGCCCCAAGAAACAGCAGAACAAAAATCCTTAAAATTTAAAATAGACGATGCAATTGACACTTACGACGCCGCTGATATACTTGTAACACTTGGTTACCAAAGAGTCACAATGGTAATGGATCCAGGCGAATTCAGCTTGCGCGGAGACATACTTGACATCTATCCGATCTCAGGCAAACCAGTGCGTATTGAGTTTTTCGGCGATGACATACAAGATATAAGATTATTTGATATTGATACTCAAAAATCTATTGAGCATATAAAAGAAATAACAATTACTCAACGCTACAAAGTAGTTATAGAAGAAAATAATAAAAATACAATAATAAAAAAAATAAAAGAAATAGCCCAAGAGCAAAAAGCAGAGCTGGAAGGCACAGCAATAAATACTCTGGAAGAAACCGTACAAACTATTATTTCTAATTTTGAAACCAATAATTATTTCGAGGGAATTGAATACTTTGCGCCTCTAATTAGTGAAAACTATAGTAATATTATAGATTACCTACCTAAAGATACCCTTATAATAATAATAGATTCGCCGGAGTATCTCCAAAGAATTCAACTTCAACATGACAAATATGTTAAAGAATACGAAAGAAACGTTAATGAAGGCTTGGCACTAAAATTACCGGAATTATTGCACAAAACACCTGATTTTATAATAGATAGCTTAAAAAATTATAAAAATATAAATATAGATAGCTTTGTCCAGGATGAATTTGAGTTCGCAGAAGACTTAGAAAGCAAGATGATACCTAAATTTCTTGCGAATCTGGATAATGCATCCAATTTTATTTATGATCTAAGAACTGCTGATACAAGTGTTTTAGTAGTAAGTGAATACCCTCAAAGGGTTTCAGAGGTTCTTAAAGAATGGGAATGCCCTAGCAAAATTTTAGAGCCCGAAGAAGATTTAAATATAGAAGATATTTTAGCCTCACGCGATATTTTAATTTCACGTCAAGGCTTTGCAGAAGGCTTTCATATACCGGAGATCGACTTTGCAGTAGTAACAGACACAGAACTTTTTAACAGAAAAATTAAAAAGCCAACTATGGCAAAGCGTGTATCCAAAAGAGAAAACATAGATTATTATGTATCACTTAATGACTTAAATGATGGTGATTACGTAGTTCACGTAAAACACGGCATAGGTAAATTCGTAGGGCTAAGTAAACACGAGCTTGACGGGCAATTAAAAGATTATTTATCAATAGAGTACGCACGTGGCGATAAATTATACGTCCCGGCCGAGCAAATAAACTTGCTATCACGTTATAGAGGGGCAGGCGCCTCTGAACCAAAGCTCACTAAAATGGGCGGCGTTGAATGGAACACAGTCAGACGTAAAGTAAAAAAAGCCATAGACCACATTGCGGCTGATTTAATCAAAATTTATGCAAAACGTACACAAAGTACAGGCTTTATATACGATGGCGATAGTCCTTGGCAATTAGAAATGGAAGATGCTTTTCCGTTTACCGAAACCCCTGATCAGCTTCAGGCCATAAATGAAACCAAAAAAGATATGGAATCTGAAAAGATCATGGATAGGCTGGTTTGCGGTGATGTAGGTTTTGGCAAAACCGAAGTTGCTATGCGTGCGATATTTAAATCAATTTTATCGGGTAAGCAGTCTATTTTATTATGTCCTACAACTATTCTAGCGCAGCAACATTTTAATACTTTTGTAGACAGATTCAAGCCTTATCCCATTAAAATAGAACTATTATCAAGATTTAGAACAGCAAAACAAATAAAAGAAACTCTAAAAAATCTCCATACCGGCGAATGTGACCTTGCAATAGGTACGCATAGACTTTTACAAAAAGATGTTGAGCTAAAAAATCTCGGATTAATGGTAGTTGATGAAGAACACCGCTTTGGTGTAAGGCATAAAGAAAAACTAAAAGAGCTAAAATCAGAGGTTGATGTTCTGACATTATCAGCCACACCAATTCCAAGAACCTTATATATGTCACTATCCGGCGTAAGAGATATGAGCTTAATAAATACACCTCCGGTAAACAGAGCACCTGTAAAGACCTATGTGGGACAACATAATGAATCAATGCTAAGAACAGCAATAACTCATGAGCTTGAGCGTGAAGGGCAAGTTTATTATTTACATAATAGGGTTGAATCTATTTATAAAGTAGCATTAGAAATACAAAAAATGGTCCCCGAAGCACGTGTTGCTATCGGGCATGGTCAAATGCCGGAAAAAGAACTTGAAAAGGTCATGTACGAATTTTCTAACCATGAATATGATGTATTAGTATGTACAACTATAATAGAATCAGGTTTAGATATCCCTAATGCCAATACTTTAATTGTTGATGATGCTGATAAATTTGGATTGGCACAGCTTTATCAAATTCGTGGTCGAGTTGGAAGAAGTGACGTTCAGGCTTATGCATATTGTTTCTACCGCAAAAACAAAATGCTTACCCCTGAGGCAAAAGACAGGTTAAAAGCTATAAAAGAGTTTACAACACTTGGCAGCGGTTATCAAATTGCGCTACGAGACTTGGAAATTAGAGGAGTAGGAAATATTCTGGGTTCTCAACAACATGGTCATATGATTACAGTCGGTTTTGATCTGTATTGTCAATTATTAGAAGATGCAATTAAGCAATATTCAGGCGAAACAGTAGAAAGAAAAGAACCGCCAGTTGTAGATATCAATGTTACGGCTTATCTGCCTGATACCTGGGTTGGTGATAAAGAACAAAAGATGATAGAGTATAAACGTTTGGCTGATGTGCAATCTATAAAAGAACTTCAGTATATAGAATCCGAGTGGAAAGATCGATTCGGTAAAATGCCTGATGAGGTCTCAAGGCTTATTCAGATTATACGGGTAAGACTTTATGCAGCTGAAATTGGCATTAACTTAATAAGAGAAGCTGCCGGAACTATAAGAATTTATGCGGATTACAATGTTTACGAATGGAGACAATATCAATCTAAGTTGTCAAAACAGTATGCTAGAAAATTCAAATGGACAAAGGCGCCTGTTACTTCACAAAATGGTAAAAGTATCATAATTTTTAATAATTTGGGGCTACTTGCAGAAGAACAGTTAGATATAATTGAAGAAACGATTTATACTATATTAGACATAAAAAATAGTAAAAAATAAAAAGAGGAGATAAACAATGAAAAAATTTAAGGTATTAATTACAATTTTGTCATTATTGGCTGTTGTAGGATGTGGAAAAATAGAGCCTACAAAAACCGAAACATCTATTATGACTATCAATGGCAAAGCTATCACACAAAGCAATTATGATAAAATTTTCAATGATACGATACAAAACTCCTTTTTGGCTAAAGCAAAAGTTGATTTTAACGATCCCAAATATAAACAGCTAAAATTATTATTTAAAAATCAAGCAATAAATCAAATAATAATCAAAGAATTATTAGATCAAGAGGCTAAAAATAGAAAAATAACCGTATCAGAGAAAGAAATAGACGAATCAATTGAAAAAATTGCATTTAACATTGGGGGAAAAGAAAGTTTATTTAAAAAACTGGAAGAAAACAAAATTGACAAGAATGAATTTCTTGCAGATATAAAAGATAGTTTGCTCAAAAAGAAGCTTGTAGAGTCTATTTCGTCTTCAAAAGTATCTGATGACGATGCTAAAAAGTTTTATGAAGACAATAAAGAGTCAAAATTTAAAACTGAAGAAATGGTCAGAGCAAAGCATATTTTAATATCTGCAAATGCTGATGAAATTAAAGCAAAAATAGAAGCAACCGATAACAATATTTCTAAAGATGATATATCTAAAAAAATTAAAGAAGCATTTGATAAGGCAAGAAAAAAAGCAGAAAAGTTTCAAAAAGAGCTGGCAAAGGCTCCTAAAAAATTCGAAGAATATGCAAAACAGTATTCTGAAGATCCATCATGTGCAAGTGAAGGCGGAGATTTAGGATTTTTTGAGAAAAAAGAAATGGTTCCAGAATTTTCAGAAGCTGCATTTAAGCTAAAGCCCGGCACTATAAGCAAAGTAATAAAAACAGATTTTGGATATCACATTATAAAAGGTGTTGACAGAAAACCAGCCGGTTATACTGAATTTAAAACAGTAAAAGATGATATTAAAAATTATTTATCAGAAATTGAAAAGATCAAAGCTTTAGGCACTGTATTAGAAGCAGCTAAAAACAAAGCCACTATTGTCTATACTGATGATACTTACAACCCTCAAAACATTGAAGGTGAATTAAAGAAAATTCAGCAAGTCAGAACAAAAGCTATAGAACAAATCAAAAAGGAAGCTGAGAAAGCTAAAAAAGATGTACAGACTAAAGCTGAAGATAAAGCAAAAAAATAATTTATAGATATAGTAACAATAATTAATTTAATAAATAGCCGATAATGTATTAAAACATCATCGGCTATTTAAATCTTTGAATTAAAGATTTTTTCTATTAGCTTATAACTAACCGGCTATCAGACCTTCGTGATCTTTAGAATAAATTTTAATATACCTGTCAGGTTCTTCACCTGAACTTTTACTTGATAAATTATATTGCTCTATTAATTCATGTTGGAGTTTTCTTATATATGATCTTCTAGGTTTAAGATCAACTGCATCAACTCCGCTTAAAACCTGATTAATAGCGGTTTTGGCTTCTTGTAAAGCTATTTCTGTTTCATCAAAATATGCAACATTTACTTCATCGCCAGGCTGATCAGTCAAGTTTAAAGCTTCTTTCATTACTTTTTGAATTTGTGGCATTGTATTTGATTTAACGTAGTACAATGGAATCTGATATTCCTTAGCTACATTAATTATCTTAGCTCCGCCTTTGGCATAACTTTTGTGAGTTATTACAAAATCTGCTTCATCTACATTTCTTGTGACTTCAGCATCTAAATCGAGTCTTTCTATCACTTTATCGATAATAGAGCGGCTTACAGCATAAATATAGATTTTTTTATGAGTTTTGTTTTCTTTGATGTACTTATCCAAATTATAAGCAAAATCCATTTTATCCATTAAAAGATGCTTATTTGTATCATAAGAAGATTTTTGAACTTCTGCAACTGCAGAAATAACAGCTGGTTGAACAACTTTTGTTGATCCAACCTTTCTAACTTCGGGCTGAATCGACCAACCTCTTAACAAATAATCTACAGCTTCAGATACATCTGAATATACAGCCAGTGTTTCTCTATCAATAATTTCTATTACAATATCAAACGTTGGTTTCTTTTCTCTTTCCAAGACAGTTTTTTGTGTTGCTCTTCTTCGTGCTTCGTCATCACCAAGAGTTACGCTACTAACACCTCCAACCAGGTCTGATAAAGTCGGATTTTTAATAAGATTTTCTAAAGTATTACCATGAGCAGTTGAAACAAGCATAACACCACGCTCTGCTATTGTTCTTGCAGCAAGGGCTTCAGCTTCAGTACCAATTTCATCTACTACAATAACTTCAGGGGTATGATTTTCAACAGCTTCTATCATCACATCTTTTTGACGTTCAGGTGATACAACTTGCATTCTTCTTGCTTTACCAATAGCTTTATGCGGAATGTTTCCGTCCCCGGCAATCTCATTAGATGTATCAACAACAATTACACGCTTTTGAATATCATTTGCCAACAACCAAGCAATTTCTCTTAGTTTTGTTGTTTTACCGACTCCCGGTCTACCCAGGAATAAAATACTTTTGTCCTGTTTAACCAAATCTTTAATACAATTAATAGTTCCGGTCACAACTCTACCTACTCTGCAAGTTAAGCCAATAACTTCGCATTTTCTGTTTCTAATTGCGCTAATTCGGTGGAGTGTCCCGGGAATGCCTGATCTGTTATCAGATGTAAAATCATCAATTCTGTCTGTTATATACCTCAAGTCATCTTTTTCTACAATATCCTCACCAAGATATTCAATATGACCATCCAAGTATCTAACTTCTAAGGGTCTTCCTAAATCCAATACAATTTCTACGAGCGTTTCTAATTCTATTTTATCTATTTGTTGAATAATACTCGGTGGTAAAACCTCTACGAGTTTTCTCAAATCGTCGTAAAAATCTTCTCTATTCATATCCGCCTTTCTGCTTAACGCATTTATAATGACTTACTACCAAACTCTTTTTCCCAATGTATTCCAGGCAGACCTCCTTTCATTAAAGTTAACTATACAAATTTTTTTATAATATAACTATAATGATTCTATAACTATATTATACAACATTTTTTTGCTCTTCACTATTGTTAGGATACTAAATTCGTAGCAAACTTAACATTTTTTATAATAATACGTCTCTTTAAAGACTATCACTATATATATAAAGAATGCAATTAGGTTACTGTTGTTCCATAAGTATTACAATTTCTTAACAAATGTATTAGTTTATCATAATTAAATAAAAAGCTATTTATATAATATTCTTCAAATTATTCTTTATAATATATTATATTTATAAAAAGTTAAAAAAAATAAAAAAAGGCTGGAGGTATAAAAAATTGTGTTTTCCCATTATAATAAAATAGTAAAAAAATAGTTTTAACTACGCACAGGAGGCTAAATTGTCAGATACAGTAGATTCAAGTAAATTTGCAAGTGCTATAGCAAAAATGCTTGATAATAAATTGGCTAAAGATATCATTATCTTAAATATTTCGAATGTTTCAGTTCTTTCGGATTATTTTGTAATATGCAGCGGCGATACAAGTACTCAAGTTAGAGCAATGTCAGGATATGTTAAAGAAAAAGTTAAAGAATTATACCAAAGGCTTCCTATAGGCGAGGAGATTGACTCTAAAAATCGCTGGAGCCTTGTTGATTATGGTGATGTTGTTGTGCATATTTTGCATAAAGAAGAAAGAGAATTTTATGCAATAGAAAAATTCTGGAGCCACGCTTGTACAATAAGTGAAGACGATTGGAAAAAAGAATCTGAAGATATAAGTTTATAAAAATAATATTTAATAATTATCTGTTAAAAAAACTGCACAACCTTGACAGTGCAGTTTTTTTAAGTTTGTTATCAGCTTTACTTTCGAATCTTCCTTTTTAATAATAAAGTTCTATAAAATTTTTTATTTATTTCACTTTTATTCAAGCTTTTACGCTTAGTTGTTTTTCTGATTTATTTATCATATCTTCAATAATATAATATTGACTGGCCGAAAGAGTTTCATCTTGTTCTCTAGCTATCATCAGTATAGTTTCTGCAAGTTTAGGATTAGTTTCTTTTGCTTTATTTATTAAATTTCTGATATCCATTTTAGTTGGATACTTAAGTTCTGCAATTCCATTAGCTATTTGATCTCCTAGTAAAACCTCTTTCTTTGCCCCTGACGTTCTAACATAAGGGGAAACTTTTTCCTTTAGCTCTTCTTTTTGTGTAACATTAAGAGGTTTCGATAAATATATAGTTACAGGATCGTGCCTATCAAACCATCTGGGCTGATTCATTGGGAATTTATAATATAAATTTTTATGTTTTAATGCAAAGTTATCAAGGTTTTCAACTAAATTGTCCGAAGGATAAACATTTAACGAAACTGCATTGCTAACAACTATACTTTGGGTGTCTTGAACAGGAGATCTGTATAGCCAGCCTTTTTCAGGGTAAGGCCATATAGTTCCTTCGGTATAATCGCTTTTAAGCTTATTATTTTCTCCAAAAATACTGGAGGAATATCCCGGTCTATTTTTATATTCTTTTTCATTGTAATTTGCACTTCTTAAAGCATTGCGCTTGTATTCTATTTGTTCTTTGTATTCACATGTTGTTGGATAATATACGTCTTCTGTTGTCGGTTCAGCTGTATTTCCTTTTGCTGTTGAAGTAAAATTACCTCTTAAAGCAACTGTTTTTTGAGATTGAATTTTGTTTATAAAGGGCGAAATCTTAGTAAGCATAATATACTAGCCTCTATTATTTTGTAATAAGAGTAAATTTATATTCATTAAGCTGTAATATTTAAAGATTTTTTATAGGAATTAACCTTTTGTTTTAAAAGATAAAAAGCACCGGCAGAAAAGCCACCGTTTATTTCTTTTATTGAACTTATAGCCTTTGCTAAAGTCGGATCTACTCTTTCTGCTTCTGCTATTAAATTCTGTTCATCTTCAGAGGATGGGTATTTTAGTTCTGCGATGCCGTTTGTGGCTTTATCAATTTTTTTACCTAGCAAAAACTCTTTTTCTGACCTTATATATGGTGAAGCAATTTTTTTAATTTTATCCTTCTGTGAAGGAGTGGGTTTTTCTGAAAAATAGAGTGTTATTGGATCGTGCATTTTAAACCAGTCATCATGCTGCACGGGTGTTTTATAAAAAAAGTTCTTTTCTTTTAAAGAAAATATATCCAGTTCTTCAACAAGATTTTGAGAAGGAAATACATTCAGAGAAATAACGTTACCAGGTTTAATGTTTTTTGCAGCTTCACCTGAAAACCTGTAATGGAAGCCTCTTTGTTTCTCTGCAATTACAGTACCTTTTTCTTCATAAGCTTTACTCTTGCCCGTTACCTCAGAAATATCAGAAGAATATCCCGGCATGTTTTCATAATCACTTGGAGAGTAAGTTGCATTTCTATAGAACCGATATTCTTTAATTATCTCAGTAACCTGTTTATCATCAAAAGTACTTGAATCGGCTGTTTTTTTGACTAATTTATTTGCATTCTTTAAATTTGGTTTTTGGATTTTTTCTGATGAATGCGTATTCCCTTTAAATACAATTCTTTTATTTTGAAAATCTCTATTATTAGGTATAATTGAAAAATTTCTGGTAATCATAATATCTAAGCCTTAAGTAATAAAAAGTTCTCTTCACATTTATATAAATACTCTAAAAAAAAGATTGCTTATTTTTTCTAAATTTATTTGAAGTACATAATACAAAATAAAAATACCACCCTAACGATGGTACTTTAAAGTTTTAAATAATTGTGTTAACTGTGTTTTGTTAGTTATTATTAGATAACCTTAAACACGCATTTTTAAAATAATCAACCATTTTATCTTGTTTCAATTTCAAGTTCTCAGCATCTTTCAGCAAATCCTTTATTTCGCTCGAATAAATATCTCTTTTTTTTCCATCTTTAGAATTCATTCAATACTCCTTACGGTTGATTTTCTGCCCACTATTATATAAACGTATTATTTTAATGATAAATTAAGTATAATGAGTTAAATTTTAAGATATATAAATTGATTATTTTTATAATGGAGGGGTGTTTTGAGGTATCATACGGAATATATGTGGTTCAATACCAAAAATCATAGAGAGTATATTAATATAACTGACGAAGTTGATAAAATATTAAAAACAAGTAGTGTTAAAGAAGGCATGATTCTAGTATCAGCAATGCATATCACGGCAGGGGTGTATGTGAATGACGCAGAAAGCGGCTTGATTCAAGATATAGATGAATGGTTAGAATGTATAGCACCCTTTAATATTAATTATAATCATCATACAACTGGAGAGACTAACGGGGACAGTCATCTAAAAAGTCTCATAATTGGACATGAAGTTATTGTACCTGTTACGGACGGCAAGTTAGACCTTGGTCCTTGGCAGCAGATTTATTATGCTGAGTTTGACGGACAGAGGAAGAAAAGGCTTATTGTTAAGGTTATGGGAGATTAGGAGAGAGGCTTAACTTTTCACTTTTTATAGCTTTTGGTGATGGTAGTTGCGCTGTCTACTGAA
Source organism: Candidatus Gastranaerophilales bacterium (assembly GCA_028280605.1). Taxonomy (GTDB): domain Bacteria; phylum Cyanobacteriota; class Vampirovibrionia; order Gastranaerophilales; family JANQFW01; genus JANQFW01. The sequence continues at coordinate 6,557 of JANQLL010000173.1, read as the reverse complement.
GAATAATTTTTATTATTTTTTTTGTAGTCACAATCGAAATTTGCCAATAATGTTTATGATCACATAAATTATTACATTATATAAATGCTTATTTAATAAATTATTAAAAGTATAAATAAAATAGTAACATTTATTTTACCGATACAACTTAATGAATTTTATTTATATTGTTGCCTTTGTACTTGAATATAGTCCTGTATTTCTAGCTGATTTACCAATATATTAAGCAGAAAAAATATTTATACTAAAACCAAGTTAAATTTAAGGAATATTATTTAGGGTTATTTGTTTAATATAAAAGAATAAACAAAATTACAATGCCGTAAAAGCATTATAAACCAACTTTCTAGTTACTAATGTCTTAAATGACAGGAGATTAAGCCAGAGGAGATATAAACTATGCGTAAAAAGGGTGAAAATAAAGCACAACAAGGGCATGCTTATGGTATAGCTTCAGTAAGTAATGCATTGGGTGGCGTTGATTTTCCGATGACAAAACAAGATCTAATAGAGAGATATGGTGAAAAACAAATTGAATGGAAAAAAGGTAATCCTGCTCCGTTAAAGGATGTGCTAAGGGAAATTGAAGAAGAAAGCCAATTTGAGTCTATGGCTGATGTAGTAAGTGCAGTTAGTCGTGGACACAGAAGATTAAGTGAAACTGAATAACTATTTAAAATAAATCGTGGGAAGCAGGCAAAATACCTGCTTTCTGCGATTTTTTTATAATCTTTATTAACGTTTGGATAAAAAATTTTTCTCATTTCCTTTATTTGAGGAGTTATAAAAAAAATGAAAGATTTAAAGAGGTTTAGCTGTGCGGGTAATATACATAGAATAGGTAAATATCCAACAGAAGTAAGAAAAATTTTAATCAAATATCCACAAGCAAAGGCTCAAAACCTAATACCAATATTAAGGGATGTACAGGATAAATTTGGATATTTAAGCAGGGATAATTTGGTTGTAATATCAAACTATTTAAATTTACCTTTTAGCCGGGTCTTGAGTGTAGCAAGCATTTACAATCAATTTAAATTAAAACCAATTGGCAAAAATATTATCAGGGTTTGTAGAGGCACAGCATGTCATATTAATGGTTCTGAAAAAATACTAGAACATTTAAAGTCAGAACTCAACTTGAAAAATGGTGATACTACTGATGATATGAAATTTACCCTGGAAAGTGTTGGGTGCCTTGGCATGTGTTCGATAGCACCAGTTGTAAGCATCAATAACAAGTTTTATGGGAGACTTACTACTCAGGATGTTGATGCCTTAATAAGTAAATTAAATTAATAAAATTTGCTAGATATTAATCTAAAATTAGAGGAGCCTTAATTACTTTAATGAGGCACTTGTTTCTTTATTATAACAGGTTGCAAGTTGCCTTTTATGTTTTTTTTCCAACAGATAAAGCTCAAATGGTTTTACATAGGACGCAACTAACTGTTGTGTGAGGGCAAAAAATATAATAAACAATGTAACATTTTTGTATTCAGGAAATCCAAACGAAGCAAGTACCATTGCAGCACCTATGTTTTTTAAACCTTCTGAAAACATCAATGACATCTCATCTCTAATCGTTAAATGAATCAACCTTGATAATATCCAACCCACCATAAAAGTTAAGAAAGTGAAGCAGGTTGCAAGTGTGAATGTAAGTAATAAATCATAAAAATTAGGATTACCCAGTATTTTTTCCGGTAAAACTACAGATGCATTAGAATAGCACAGTATCAACAAGCAGGCTTGGTTTATAACTCGAATCAATGGACAGAGTTTTTTCAGGAGTTTTTTGTTTAATATTGCGTATGTTATCAAACCTAAAAACACAGGCGCTAAAATAACCAGCATAAGAAAGATATTTGTATTGCCGTTTGCAGTCAGATTTAATAACTTTTGACTGAACATTGAATCTGTAAAATTTGAAAAAATTTGAAAAATTACTGGTGTGTAAAATGGGCACATTATAGTGCTGATTAGTATCATTCCAAGGGTTATTGAAACATTGCCTTTTACTGATTGCGTCCAAGCTGATGCGGTTCCGGCGATTGGTACAGCAGAAAGAATTGCTATTCCTATTATAATTTGTTGTAATGCATCAACTGGTAAAACAGTTCCAAATGAATGCTTAACAAATAACATATAGCCAAGTGCCATTAAAAAATTAGCTGATAAAGCAAGTAATATTACAGGAAAATATGAGCTTATTTTTTTAAGTTCGTTCATTTTAATGCAAAGTACAGCATTAAATAATATAATGCTTAAGCATATCATTGGTGTGTTTAGAGCAAAACCACCAGTCTTTGTGCTTACGTTTATCAAGTTAGTTTCTGTAAAATATATACCTATTTGAGGTACTATAATTGAAAGAAAATAAGCACCAAATATAAATAAACTCATATAAGCCTGTACAAACGAACCTATTCGTGACAGGTTTTTGTTAATTATTATAGAGAGCATTTGAAATCTATCTTTTTATATCTAGGTAAGTCAAAAATCAAATATACTTAAGTTAGTATACAGCAAACATACTTATTATCAATACCCCAAGTCGTTTACAAAAATTATTAATCAAAAGTTGATATACTTTATTTTTATTAAAACAAGTTGATTATAAAAATTGAAATTAATTTGTTTTTTATATTTAATAATAAAGTTAGTTATAAGTAAAAATATACGAGGAGAGTTTAATTATGGCAAGCGTAACAGGAACTGCTGGTAATGACAATTTATCAGGCACCTCAAGTAACGATAACATTTACTCTTATGATGGTAATGATACTTTAACAGGTGGTGCTGGCAATGATAATCTTTACGGAGGAAACGGCAACGATACCTATGTTTTTGGTTCAGGCTTTGGGCAGGACTATATATTTGACAGTGAAGGTAGAGATATTATTGAGTTCTCTACACTTATATCAACAGATATTGAATTTGAAGCAAAGTATAGTGGGAGTTCTTCAAGAACAGATTTAATAATAAAAGTGATTGGTGCAACTGATAGTATCAGAATACAAAACTTTTTTGACGGTGAAAATCCTTCAACTACGTATGCAGTAGAAAAATTTGTGTTTCAGGATGGTTCTGAAATACTTGCATCAGAGGTATTTGCTTTGTTGCCTAACCCTATATTAGGCACAGAAAATGCTGATGCATTGAATGGAAGCAATTTTGATGATAATATTCAAGGCCTAGGCGGCAATGATAATATCAATTCCTACGCAGGAAATGATTCAATTGCCGGAGGTGACGGCAGAGATAATATTACATCAGTTGATGGCATTAACACAATAGACGGTGGTGCCGGTAATGACTATGTTTATACTTACAATGGTACTGACTCTGTGTTAGGAGGGTCGGGTAATGACTATATCTCTACCGGAAACGCAGATGATACTATTGAGGGTGGCTTAAATAATGATTCACTATATGGTGGCAACGGCAATGATACCTATATATTTAATACGGGTTTTGGGCATGATTTTCTAAGTGATCCTGGTGATACGGATGTTATCCAACTTAATGGACTTTCCTCTACGGATGTTGAATTTGAAGCACTATATAACGGATACTCAAATAGAACAGATTTATTGGTTAAAGTAAAAGGAACTGATGACAGCATTAGAATACAACACTTTTTTGCAGACGAAAGTCCTTCATCAACATATGGTATTGAACGATTTGTATTCCCTGATTCTTCAGATGAAGTACTGGCATCAGAAATATTTGATTTATTGCCCGATACAATAACAGGTACAGAAAATACTGATTTAATACATACAAGCAATTTTGATGATAATATTCAAGGCCTAGGCGGCAATGATAATATTAACTCCTATGCGGGAAATGACTCAATTTCCGCTGGTGATGGCAGAGATATTATTACATCAGTTGATGGTATTAACACAATAGACGGTGGTGCCGGTAATGACTATGTTTATACTTACAATGGTACTGACTCTGTTTTAGGAGGGTCCGGTAATGACTATATAACTACTGGAAATGCTGATGACACTCTAGAAGGTGGAGCTGATAAAGACTCTTTATACGGTGGTAATGGCAATGATACCTATGTTTTTAATGCTGATTTTGGCCAAGACCTTATAAATGACTCAGGTGCTACAGATACTATTCAATTTAACGGACTTTCTTCTTCTGATATTGAGTTCGAAGCTTTATACAGCGGATACACAACTAGAACAGATTTGTTAGTTAAAGTAAAAGGAGCTGATGACAGCATCAGAATACAGCACTTTTTTGACGGTGAAAATCCTTCATCAACATACGGCATAGAAAGATTTGTATTCCCGGACTCTTCTGATGAAGTATTGGCCTCAGAAGTATTTGCTTTATTGCCTGACATAATAACAGGTACAGAAAATGCTGATACTCTAAAAGGAAGCAACTTTGATGATAACATTCAAGCGCTAGGTGGTAATGATAATATCCAGTCCTATGCAGGCAATGATTCGATTAATGGTGGCGCAGGCAATGATTATGTTTACACATATAATGGCACAGACTCTGTTCTGGGCGGTGCCGGTAATGACTATATAACTACTGGAAATGCTGATGACACTTTAGAAGGTGGGGCGGATAAAGACTCATTGTATGGTGGAAATGGCAACGATACGTATATATTTAATGCTGGCTTTGGTCAAGACATTATAAGTGATTCAGCTGATACAGATATAATCCAATTTAACCATCTTTTATCAAGTGATATTAAATTTGAACCACTACATAGCGGTTACAGTACAAGAACAGATTTAATGGTTAAAGTAATAGGATCTACTGACAGCATTAGAATACAACATTTCTTTGACGGAGAAAATCCTTCGTCAATATATGGTATCGAAAAATTTGTATTTAAAGATGGCTCTGAGATTCTGGCATCAGAAGTATTTGCATTATTGCCTAATCCGATTGTTGGTACTAACGATTTTGACAGCCTGTATGGAAGTAACTTTGATGAAACTATTCAGGCGTTAGATGGTAATGATTATGTATATGCATATGATGGGGACAACTCTATAGAAGGTGGTAATGGTAACGATTATATCAGCGCTCAAGATGGCAATGACACCATAAATGGCGGTAATGGCAGAGATAGCATATATGCCGGACATGGAAACAATCAAGTTGATGGCGGTGCAGACAATGATTACATTTATACATATAATGGCCAAGACTATGTGAATGGTGGTACTGGCAATGACTACATTACCACAGGAAATGCTGATGATACTTTAGCCGGTGGTAATGGCAATGACTCATTATACGGTGGCAATGGAAATGATACTTATGTTTTCAACACAGGCTTTGGGCAGGACTACTTGTACGATGGAGCTGGCAATGATATTGTAAAATTTGAAAACTTGATGTCAAGCGATGTTAAATTTAATGCCGGATATAATGGTAACCACACTCTTACTGATTTAATAGTAAGCGTTAAAGGAACAAGTGACAACATAAAAATTCAATACTTCTTTGACGGTGAAAATCCATCAACAAAGTATGGTATCGAAAAATTCGTATTCCAAGATGGTTCTGAGATTCTTGGAACAGAAGTATTCGGCTTACTGCCAAACCCAATAGTGGGTACTGAAAATAATGATACTATTTATTCAAGTAATTTTAATGATAATATCCAAGCTCTTGCTGGTGATGACTACGTTTACTCCTATGGAGGTAATGACACTATTGAAGCTGGAGCAGGCAATGATTATATTCAGACCGGCAACGGAAATAAGACAGTTATAGCTGGTCTTGGCAGTGATAGAGTTTATACATATAATGGTGCTGATTCTGTTCTAGGTGGTGCAAATAATGATTATATCAGTACAGGCATTGCAGATGATACTTTAACTGGTGGTGCTGACAGAGATTCGCTATATGGTGGAGCCGGCAATGATACCTACTTATATAATGCAGGTGATGGTCAAGATATCATTCAAGACACGACCGGTAATGATACTATAATATTCGGTGCTGGTATTTTAGAATCACAAACAACATTTACCACAAATGGTAACCAACTTGATATTACATTCAACGGTAATGGAAATTCTGACAAAATTACAATCCAGTATCATAACCATAGTGACACCTACAAAATTGAAAACTTTGTGTTCACGAGCCCAATAACAGAAGACACTATTTTAGGTGCTGCAAGCAATGATACACTGACGGGTAATTCTTTAAACCAACTCTTTATCGGGTTTGACGGTAATGATCAAATCTTTGCAAAAGGCGGTAATGATATTCTAGTAGGCGGTGCCGGTCATGATTTGCTCAGTGGTGGTACTGGAATGGATACCATGAATGGTGGTATTGGTAATGATTCTTACTATGTTGATAATGTAGGCGATGTTGTTTCTGATACTGACGGTTATGACAGTGTAAGATCAATAATTGATTACACACTATCAGATAATCTTGAAAAGCTGATTCTTCAAGGTACAGCTATTACCGGTGTTGGAAACGATTTAAGTAATAAACTGTTAGGAAATTCTGAAAATAACACCATTATAGGTCATGGTGGCGATGAT
>JANQLL010000129.1 GCA_028280605.1 Candidatus Gastranaerophilales bacterium | reverse complement strand
TACTAATTTCCATTCAACAAAGTATTAATAACAAAAATTACTTAAGTAAATTAAATTGATTCATCAATACTTTGTTGATGACAGAAAGCTTTTTGGTATGACAAAGATTTCGCATATATGTATTTATTCCCAAAATTATAACACTTACACTTAATTTTTCTATAAGAAATCTTATCGGCTTTAATATAATTTAACAAATTGCTATTATAAAATATATGGATTTTTGAAATCATACTTTTTATTACCATGAAATTCTTGCTCTCTATTTTGTATATTTTGTTGAATGGTTTGAGTATACTATTTTGCCGATGAAAAATTCTATTACTCGCAAGTATAATTTATTTAAAAATTTTAAACTTTAAATTAATATAAATAAAACATACTTTATATAACTATAGTTTAAAAATCATTATGCAAAAACATAATAAATCAAGCTTGGAACAAAACTATAGTTGAATTTTAGCCTATAATAAAAAGGCAATAAAATATATATGCCTAATAAAACAAATATGCAAATAAAGATTATTTTTTCAAAAATAAAGATCAGATAAATAGAAAAAATACGGGCTGCCGAAAAATTTAAACCTTGATATTCCCTATTGGCTACAAAAGCATGTTGTATTAGAATTAATAAAAAGTGAAGGGGCTTTATGATTGATTTGGGAAAAAATTATGAGCTTATTTAGTGATATAGAAAAATATCATTATTTTTGGCAAAGCTTTAGCAAAAAGACTAAAGAACTAAAACTTATGAATCTTGCGACACGTGAAAAAGGACTTCAATTTGAGAATATAATTTTAAAAACTTTAGCAGACGTATACGGGTATAAAATTTCTCTAAGCTCGGATAAAAACAAACATCATCCCTGCAGGGGTGGTATTAAGCATCAATTTGATATTCTCTTTACATTGAATGATATTAAATATATTGGTGAGTGCAAGTATTCAGAAGATAAATCTCAAGGTAGCTCGTACTTCAAAACTGGTATTGCTAAGTTTGCATTTAACTCATTTCAAAGAGTTGAATATTTAAGAAAGCTACAATCCCCTAAAGAGGAAAGGTCTATTTTTTTAATATACTTTACTAATTATTCTCTAAATAAAAGCATTCTTACTGACTGCTTTTTAAATAACATTATTTTTATTAATCCGGAGCAACCTTATACCCCCCTTGCAATATATTTATTTGATAAACTAAACAAATCAAAAAATATATTTGAAAATAAGTATATTTACGATACTTTATTAGAGTACACAAATTATATTTTTGCATATAAAAATATATTAAAGAATACCTTAAAAATTGACGAATCATTTATTAAGAACTATGTTTCATTTATTGAGAATAATCAGCTAAAGAGTTAAAGGAGGCTAATATGACCGGCAAATATTCACCTGAAAGGTTTAAGCAATCTTCAGAGCCAAAGGTAAAAGAAAAATTCTCGCCATTTTTTTTAGGTGACAATCCATTTCCTGCCGATGCTGGTTTAGGCCTTAAAGACTTTAGTATAATAGGTAGAATATCTATAGGCAAAGGTAAAAATAAAGATACCCCTTTTTCTGAAAAGTTGAGAGAAAATCAAATTAAAAAACTTAATGAAATTTTAATTAATTTTACAGGAGATAGAGTTTCAAAAGTATTATGGATATATGGATCTCAAGGAGTTGGCAAGACCGCATTTTTACAATGCTTTTTTGATAAGCCTTTAATAAATACAGAGCTACAGAGTAAAATCAAATATTGTTATGTTACTTATGATTTACAACAAGAAACATCATTTTTGTATAACCCTTCAAAGTATTTGTTAGAAAAATTTATTAAAGATTTATTAAATGAAAATTTAAATAATAAAATTTTTCATGAAGCTATCACAGGAACTATTTATAAATTTATAACTTCAGATAAATTTTATTTACATAAGACTTATATAACCAATGATTTTAGCGACGAAGACTTTAATGACTTAAAAGAAGGCATAGAAGAAGAAGGTAAAGAATATATAGAAAATTTGCTAATTAAAGCTTCCAATGAGGAAATAGACAATATTATAAAGCTTTTGGATGTAATTAAAAATTCTAAAATTTTAAATATTGATAATGACTATTTTAATAGTTTTATTAAGCCTTTTGTTGAAAACAGGCTTAGTTCTAATTTTTTAGTTGAAGATAAAATTAGAAAATACCTTAATCCTAGAATTAAAGCAAAGCAAGAATTCATATTGGTTAACACTGTTCAATTTTTGACGAGTGGAGCTTTTGACCACTTTGTACTAATAGTTGATCAGTTGGATTTAGCTTGGGCTAAAGCTAAAAATGCAAAAAAAATGAAAGCAGACTTTTTCATTGGAATTTCAAGTTTAATAAGAAGGTTGAATCAGGCAGGATTAATCTTAATTTTTCCAGTAATGAGCGAAGCAGCTGATGAATTAAAAGAATATACAAAACTAAACCCTGAGGCTTCACGGATTGCGCCAATGAACAAAAATTATATAGAGATACCTAAAATTACAAATAAAGAAGAAGTAAAATCGTTAATCAAAGAGTATTTAAATAAAGACCCACGTAGAAAAGAATTACTCAAATTATCAAGCGCAAAAGAAGAAGAATTATCACTATCAGAAGGTCTATTTCCTTTTGATGATTCAGCTTGTAATGAGATACTTAATGCACTAGAACATAAAACTATTCAAGGTGTAATTAATCTATCTAAGCAAGCGATAGACTATGTTGCTGACAGGCTTGAAGAAGCAGAAAATCCCGATAAAGCTAAAGACTTTGAATGCATCAGGGCTGCAACTATTAAAGATATGCTGAAATAAAACATTTTAAAGCCTAATTATTAAAAACTTGGCTGAAACAATTTTGATTTATGATTTTAAGCTTTTTTTTCTTTTGTTAAATAGTAAAAGGGAAAGCCTAAAAATGGTATTAAAAAAGTAAAAATAGCCCAAGTTTTATAATCACGATTACAAGTTTCTGCATCCTTTTTAATAATCAAAGCTAAAGGTAGTGCTATTAATAACAAATAAAGAAGAAAAAGAATAAATTCCATAATAAATAAACCTTACTATATATAAAAGCAAATGAGACTAAATAATAATAAATATTTTTTTTGCTGTTTTTTATCCCTAAACGTTTAAAATATTTTTTCTTTTAAATATTCTATTAGCTCTTTGTCCAATGTTCTAATGTGCACATCCAGCCACTCTTCCAGAGTTTTAGCCAAATGAGTTGCAAACATATAAACATGGTTATATTGTCTTGTTTCTTCATCATAATAAGTATAATGATATCTTAGCCTGTAATAAGTTGCTTTAAAATAATCGTGATCTTTCTTTAAATGCTCCAGATGTGGGAAACCAGTTACTTCAGCAAGCTGTTCCTCATTTTTAAAATGCTCTGTCACATATTTGTCCAGAGAATAAATTAACTCAAGTATTAGGTCCTTGTTATCCGGGTTTAAACAAGCATCATAAAGTGCTTCTACCGAGTCTCTAATATCTTTATGCTGCTTATCTATCAAAAGGAGCATTGATTGTAGGTCTTTTTTCTCGTAGTCCATTTATATGGCCTCTTTGCCTATATTATTATATTAAGTCTTAAATGGATGACTGCATTAGGCAAGTGGGTAAAACTTAAAAAAACAGCAAAACTCATCAATGATAAGCTTATTGAGTCTGGGTATTGTTGGAGGTATGAGGGCTAGCAAGCTTGGGGTGTGGGCTAAGCTTCATCTTCTTCTATAATTGTAGGCATTATTTTTTTGATTAACTTTTTTTGCCTTTTAAGAGAATCCTTTAGGCTTTTTAGTGTCCTTTTTGATACAAGACCTTCAGCTTCTTCAAGCCTTCCCTCTGCTTTTATAAATCGGGTCCTTTGTGCACCTTTCGCCTCTTGTGTCATTAAGTTAATTAAATGCTCTTTAGGTATATTTCCAATTCCAGTGTTCATTAATTGCCCCACCTTTTCTTTTGCCGATCTATTTCCAATATAAATCAAAAACAAACAAAGAAAAAATTGCGCTGTTGGCAATTAATTTTATGTTCTTATTTGTATTATTTGGTGATTAAAATAAGGATGAAGATATGAGAATTAATGTACCATTCAGGAGTGATAGGCAACCGTTAGGGGATGTTGCGAAGGAAGAAGCTGAGCGTAATAAATGGGATAATATTGTGAATA
>JANQLL010000080.1 GCA_028280605.1 Candidatus Gastranaerophilales bacterium | reverse complement strand
AAAAACATTAGCTTTTTCAAAGTCTGATTTCTGGCATGATCTTGTTACACGATTGTTTATTATTAATTACAATTTATCACTTAAAAATTAACCACTACCAAATATTTTATTAAGTATTTAAATAATTTGATTCTTTTTTACTTACATTTTTATTTAGAACTCAAGTTTGTTTATAAAATGGTTAAAATTCAATCTTAAATAAGTAGATAATAAAAAATTCTAACGTATTTTAAAAGGTCTTAAAGACCCCCTCTAAAGGAAGAGGGGGTCATAAGTCTTCAGGGAGATAAAACCTGCCACTACTAAGCACTTTTCTTGCTTCTTCGTATGTAAAAGTTTGTGACTTGCATTGTTGTTGGTACAGATTTACCACCATTAAGATGTCGTCGGATGTCAGTTTAATCATTCTCCTACCTTGGGAGTTCTCAATAATCTTAGCCATGGTTAGCTCCAAACTTTGCCAAGTTATATAATTTGTATATCGGCAACTAGTCATTTTTTCTTTAAAAAATAATCGATAATATTAACTTTTGTAAAATTCGGTGAATTGCAGGCTATGAATGAATGATAAAGTGTTTGGAAAAATCTACACGCAATTTTTTTTGTTCTTTTTTTATAAATGCGTGAGAGTATAATGAAGGTTTAAATAATGATTCTAAAAAGGTTTAAGGGGTATAATGATAACAGTATTGATAATAGAAATCAGAATTCTAAAAATAATATAGACTTGAAAAGTGATCAAAAATATGGTATATACAAAAAACATAATTTAAATAATTTAACACAAGATAAACCGGATATAAAAACTTCAAGTATTCTTGATATTGCATTTACTAAAAATAAAAATATAAGTAAGTAAGAGAAGTACAGATGTCCGGAATATAGAAGTGGTAATAGATGATAACCGGAAAGTGCCTAAAGAAATCATCAGAGATTTAACAGGGTAAATCAGATTAGACCCCGAAGAAAAATCTGATGAATCTACTTAAATAAAATTTTAAATTTAATAAATCTTCCCAAAGAGGAGCCTCTATATCTGAATAGACAGAAGAAGAACTTAACGGGCTTGAATGTGATCCTAAACGTACATTAAATGTTTTGCTTAGCGCGTATTTATCTCTTGAAGATTCATCAAAAAAGCAGCACCGTCCAAGAAAGAAGCGTAAATATATAACATGACTAATTCTCAAGCCTCGTACAAATTTGTAAACATATAAACATATTTAAAAGCTAGTAGGCTAATGAAATAAAATTAACTTTACCCTAAATTACTTTGCACAGTAGTTTAGGGAATTTTTAGAAATTCGTATTTATAAGATATGGGAGATTTGTAATGAGGAAAATTAAAAGAAGAGTTAACCAAAAAAGTAAAAGTTTAAGCTTAAAAAAATATTTATTAACTTTTGGCTTAGCGATAGCAGCAACAGTAGGTATAGGACAAAGTAGTTTTGCTAACACTGCGGTATCAAATAACTTACCGGTACCAAATTGTATAGATGGAGCAAAGTTTGAGTACAACTCAGGAGTAACTTTTAATACTAATGCGGGTGCACTCTCTGCAGCTCAACAAGCAGCAGCAGCGCAAGCAGCAGATAATTCAACAAAGTTAAATCTTGATTTGGGAAATCAAGCTAACGCTGTAGCAAAATTAAACTATAATACCTTTAACATTGCGCAAAGCAAAAATGTTAATTTTAACTTTGGAGCAGCCGGCCAAGCAGCTTTAAATAAAATTACAACTGTTGGCGATCAATATGCATCCAAAATACTTGGAAACATGACTCAATCAGGCAGTGGCGGAGCAGTCTTTTTAATTAACCCAAATGGTATTTTATTTGGGGCAAATTCTTGCGTTAATTTAAGTTCTTTTACGGCTTCTACATTAAAAGAAAAATCATTCAGTATAGCAGATAGAACTATCACTTTAGAAAGAGGAGAAAATGCACCAAGGGGCATAAAATTTGAAGATGGAGCAAAAATTTGCACAACCCAAAGTGCTGTATTTGTATCAAACGGAATTGTTAGTGAAGGAGCTGATATTCAATCTTATGGTAATGTTCAGCTTGTTACAGCGGACGGCGTAACTTTTCAGTACAATTATGACTTTCAAGCACAACCGGTTGTTCCTGATCAAATAGTTGCATCAACAGCAACACCTGATCAGGTTGTATATCCTGACGGTACTGTTGATCCAAACAGTGCAATAAACATTAAGGGCGGTACGGTTAAAGCTAATAAAGTAAAAGTTATTTCTAAAATTAATAGTGAATTATCAAGCCCATTAGCTCAATTAATCAATCTTGACGGAGTTGTTGAGGCAGACACAGTAGATAGCCAAGGCGGGCAAATTTATATTCTTGCGAGTAATGAAAGTGAAACAGGAAGAACAGGTCAAGGAGTTGCAGGTGTTAATGTAGCTGGAACAGTAAAAACAGATATATCTGATAGTGCATGTGTTTGTATAAATTCTGATAAATTAACTATTGAAAGAGATGGCGGTGAAATAGTTACTGACAAACTCAGTTTAAAAACAGTAACTCCAGATAAGGATATCTTTTTCGGGGAAGACACATTATCTAACATTTATCATGTTCCTGATCTTGACTTAATAAAAGCTAATAAAATTAACATAGGCAATAATCAAGATCAAGACGTAAAAGGTGATCTTCACCTAGAGGGCAAAGACGGTATGCCAGTAGATTTAACACTACTTGCAAAAGGTGATATAGACTTAAATGTAAATTCAGCAAATTCTGATAGTATACTGAATTTTACATGCCCTAATGATTTAACTTTACAGGTAGATATTTCAGAGCTTTCAACTTTAAATCTTGGCGATGTTAAAGCAACAGGAGATATATCTATAGAGACAACAAGTGAAAGCAACCTTGTAACAATGGATTTAAAGAGTGGTGGTAGTATAGATATCCTTAGCAGAAGTAACCTTACCACAGAAGATTTATATGCTGAGAAGAACATAGACCTGCGTTTATTTGGTGGCTTTAGGAAAAATGTTCAGATGGGGAATATAACCTCCCAAAAGAATATAATGATACGGGCTGGTGAAGTAAACTCAAGTCTTGGGGATATAAAAGCAAGTAATGACGTTAACTTGCAAGGTGGTCTTTTAGAAGTAAAAGATGTCTGCGCATCTGGGAATATAGTTGTAGAAGTTGCCAGGGGTTTTGTTGATGCAGAAAACTTAGCCAGTGATAAAGATATTATAGTAAATGCAGGGGATGGAGGCGCAAGCTTTGCCGATGTATCTGCGAAAAATGACATTTTTTTCAGTTCATCTGAAGGTGGTGTTAGTGCTAGAGATTTAAATGCAGGTAATAATATTAATTTAAGAGGTGGCTTCGGAGGACTTGTCTTTGTTAATAATTTAATTGCTCAAAATGATATTGAAATGGCAGTATCATTTATTTCCATTGGAGAAGCTAGAAATATTATTGCTAATGATGTTACTGCATATGGGAATGTTTTAATTGATGCAACTATAGCTGGTTTAATTACAACAAATAATATAGTAAGTCATAAAGATGTAAATATAATTAGCGCATCTCCTTTAAGCGTTACTACAAACAATATCATAGCAGAAGGAAGTATATTCATAGAGGCACTAGGTGAAGGTTCTGTTGTTACACAGGATTTAACCAGCGGTAATAATATAAACCTTACTGCTAAAGAATTTGCAAGTATTACTACAAATAATTTATGTGCTGAAAACAACATAAACATTAAGGCTGGTGTAGTTAGTAATGTAGAAGATAAAACTCAAGCCAAAATTAGCACAGGAAATTTAACAGCGTGTGGCAATATATCTATTGAGGCAGAAGACGAAAGTTGTGTTGTTACAAAGGATGCAAAAAGCGATAATAAGATAAGCATTAAATCCGGCGATTTCTTTCCTTTCGAATTTGAGGATAATGCCAAAGTTGTCACAGAAAACTTAATAGCAGCTAGTGATATATCTATTGAGACAGCAGAGAACAGTTCTGTTGTTGCAAGGGATTTAAAAAGTGGTAATAATATAAGCCTCTTAACAAGAGGAGGCAGCATTAGCGTAAATGATTTATGTGCGGAAAATAACGTAAGTATAAGTGGAACTATCGCAACAAATAATATAAAAAGTTGTAATGATATAGATATAAATGGAGATATTTCTACAAACAATATAAAAGCAAGCGGAAAAATATCTATTAGACCATTTGATGAAATTTCTACAGCTGATATAAGCAGCAAGGAAGATGTAAGTATAACTACCTCAGGCAACTCAAAATTTATTGCAGGCAATATAACAACAGCTGGCGATATATCTATTGATGCATCAGATGAAAGTTGTGTTGTTACAAAGGATTTAAAAAGCTATAGTAATATAGACATCTTGGGTGAAGGCTTTGCCAGTATTACCACAGCTGATATACTTGCTCAAAAGAACATAGATATAAAGGCTTTGGGCAGTGACTTTGGTGATGTGAAGCTTCAGTTAGAAAATTTATATTCCAATAATAATATAAATTTAGACTTTTCAGGTGCGGACGTATATATTGAAAATGTAAAAGCAAAAAGTGATGTTAATTTATCAGCAACTTATTATAGCGAAGTAGATATAAAAGATATTTGCGCCTGTGGAAATATAACTATAGGAGCAGAGAGGGGAGCATTTGTTTACACTGATAACTTATCCAGTTCTCAGAATATTGAAGTAGATGTAGAAAAAGGAAGTGCCGTCGTTGGCAATATATCTGCAAAACAAAATATATTATTAAGCGCAGATGAAGGCACTCTTAAAGCTGATAACTTATATGCAGGTAATAATATTAGTTTAAAGAATTTTTATGAGGGGCAGATTAGCGCTAATAATTTAACTGCCAAAAATGATATTGAAATGGTAGTAGCAGGTGATTCAGCTCTTTTAAGAAATAATATCAATGTTAATGATGTTACAGCAGGTGGAAATGTGTTATCAGATGCGACTTTAATAGGTAGTATCGCAGCAAATAATATAAAAAGCCAGGGAAATGTAAGTTTAATTACCTCAAGCACCTCAAGCATTACTACATGTGATATAACAGCCTGTGAAGATATATCCATTGATGCATCAGAAGAAAGTTGTGTTGCTACAAATAATTTAAAAAGCGGTAATGATATAAATATCTTGGGTAAAGACAATGCCAGCATTACCACAGCTGACTTATTTGCTAAAAATGATATAAATATAAATACTTCAGGAGCTCGCTTTGGAGCAGTAAATATTGAGACAGGAAATTTATATTCTTTAAATAATGTAGATTTATATCTTGCAAATGTAAGAAGCACATTTGGCAACATAAAAGCCAAAAATGACCTTATTTTGTTTACAGGTCAAAGCGAAGTCATAATAAAAGATATTTACACCTGTGGAGGTATACTTATAGAGACTTCTGCTTATGGTGGTAATCTTGACGCCGGCAACTTAGCTAGTGGACAAGATATTAGAGTATTTGGAAATTTAGATGCTGGCAATCTATGTGCAAAGCGTGACATTGCCTTAAGTGTAGGTGAATCAATAATTAATGCTAAAAACTTATATGCCGGCAATAATATTAATTTAAAAAGCGGCTTTGCAGGGCGTATCTGGGTTGATAATGTAGCGGCTCTAAATGATATTGAAATGCTAATAACCTCTAATACATTTATCACATCAAACAATATTGAGACTAATGATGTTATTGCAGGTGGAAATGTATTACTTGATGCGACTCTAGCAGGCTCTATCGAAACAAATAATATAAAAAGTAAAAAAGATGTAAGTTTAATTAGCTCAAGTGCCTCAAGCATTACCATAAATGATATAACAGCATGCGGAAATATATGTATTGATGCATCTGGTGGCAGTTCTGTTGTAACAAACGATTTAACAAGCTATAGTAATATAGATATCTTGCGTCAAGACCTTTCTACTATTACAGTAAATAATTTAGTTGCTAAAGGAAACATAAGCATTGATGATGTTATTGCTAATGGCAGTACCGCACCTGACCTTTTAGCTGATATAGAATACCTGGGCGATATAAAAGCAGATGGTAATATAGACATTTCAGGCAGAACAATTGATGCAAATAACATCTGCGCAGGCGGGTATGTGAAACTTACAGATGCCTGTACTATAACTGCCAAAAATATTGATGCTGGTGTTTATATCTGCTTAAATGGTAATGATGGCGCAGAAATTAAAACAGAGAATTTAAATGCAGGCGATGGTATCCAAGCTATTGCAACTAATATTGCAACTTGTGATATTACTGCAAATAGCAATGTTGACCTTTGGACAACAAATAAAGTTGAAACAGGATATATAACTACAAACGCAAATTTAACTGCAGGCAATAAGAATGCCTTAACTGATCAACTTCAAAAGGCACAAGAAGTTAAAACAGGTGATATCAATGCTGGCGGCAATGTAGAGATAGCAGCTCAAAGCATTGAAACAGGCAACATCTGTGCAAACGGCTTTGTTGATCTAAGTGATGACCTTGGCATTACAACTCAAAATATCACAGCCTGTGAGTACATCAACTTAGAAAGCTTGAATGGAGATATCAGAGCTAATGACTTAAATGCAGGCGGCAATGTATATATAGTAGGCAGCACTGATACTTCTGTATCCACAGGAAACATAATAGCAGGAAATGATGCTACTATTGTAGGTAAATCAAGTAGTGTTACTGATCTTGTGAGAATAAAATGCATTTGTACTGAAGATATAACAGCTGAAAGAAATATAATACTAGCAGCTGACAAACTTACTACCGGTACTTTATCTGCCGGCGGGGTAATAATTATAGATACAAATCAAATTGGTAGATTGTAATTATACTCCCACTAAAATACTTTTCAGATTATTAAATCGAGTTAAAGTTAATAAAATAAACTATTCTCTGAATTGCGAAGCGGGAGTGTTAAAAAGTTAA
>JANQLL010000079.1 GCA_028280605.1 Candidatus Gastranaerophilales bacterium | reverse complement strand
CAAAAGCATCTTTAAACATATCCTGAAGCTCTTCTGCTTTCAATGGGTTGCCTTCTCTTAATCTTTGTTTTACATAATCTTTAAATGCATTATTTTCTTTTTTTTATTACTCTTAAGACAAGTTCGTTAAAAGAAAAAATTGCTAAAGTTCTTAAAAACGTTTAAAATATTTTTTCTTTTAAATATTGTATTAGCTCTTTATCCAATGTTCTAATGTGTACCTCAAGCCATTCTTCCAGAGTTTTAGCCAAATGAGTTGCAAACATATAAACATGATTATATTGTCTTGTTTCTTCATCGTAATAAGTATAATGATATCTTAGCCTGTAATAAGTGGCTTTAAAATAATCGTGATCTTTCTTTAAATGCTCCAGGTATGGGAAACCAGTTGCTTCAGCAAGCTGTTCCTCATTTTCAAAATGCTCTGTTACATATTTATCCAGAGAATAAATTAACTCAAGTATTAGGTCTTTGTTATCCGGATTTAAGCAAGCATCATAAAGTGCTTTTACCGAGTCTCTGATATCCTTGTGCTGCTTATCTATCAAAAGGAACATTGATTGTAGGTCTTTTTTCTCGTAGTCCATTTATAGGACCTCTTTGCCTATATTATTATATTAAATCTTAAATGGATGACTGCATTAGGCAAGTGGATAAAAACTTAAAATACAGCTGCAACTCTCAAAAAATAAAAAATTATTTTAAGGCTAAAAATGTAAAGTATGCTGCCTGATTCGAATTGAATTGTCAAACATTAGTAGCTCGAAGTAATAACTTAAGCCTTTACTTTATCAAGGTTTGTGGATTGTTTAGCTTGCCAGAGATCATATTTTACTTGCAGTTAATGATATCGACTCTGATAAACTGGATGAAAAGCTCTCTAAAAAGCCAAAAGATAAAAATCTGAAAAAGGCTGTAAAAACAATAAAAAAAGATTATCTTCCTCGTCTTCTAAAATATGAAAACCAAAAAAAATTTTGCAAAATCGCAGCAGCTACTCAAAAACTGATAATGATGCCACACTTATGAGAATGAAAGAAGATCAATTTATTGTAGGTTTTAGTATTCATCAAAAAATAACTGATACAAGCTTTTTAATACCACTTAGAGGTATTGAAAAGGTAAAAACAGAATGGGGATTATTAAGCTTTGCACATAATTAACCTCTGTAAAACTGGCAACTGTGTAGCTGGGTCGTTAATAAAAAATTTATAGCGCATACGCCTAATTAAAGAGGCTGTCTAAAAAATTACTTTTTAGACAGCCTCACTTAAATTTTAAATCTTTTATACCACAGTGGTATATTTGTTATCCAGCAGCATATACGCTTACTTTTTTTCTGTCTCTTCTGTAAGGTTCAAACTTTACATGACCGTCAATTAAAGCGAATAATGTATCATCTCCACCTTTACCTACATTTTCACCAGGATGGAGCTTAGTTCCTCTTTGACGTACTAAAACATTACCAGCTGTTACTTTTTGACCGGCGAATTTTTTTACACCAAGACGCTTCGATTCGCTATCTCGACCGTTCTTTGTTGAACCTACACCCTTCTTATGAGCCATTAACTATTCACCACCTTACTGTGTGTTAACTAAATTACTATATATTATATTTATTATTCTTTACCTGGAAATTCAATAGACTCAATCATTACTCTGGTAAATTGTTGTCTGTGACCTTGCTTTCTACGATAACCTTTTTTGCATCTTTGTTTATAAACAATGATTTTTTTATCTTTATCATGTTTCATAATTTTCGCTTTGATTGAAGCTCCGTCTACATAAGGCTGTCCAACTTTTGAGTTTTCGCCGTTAACGATCATTACAACCTTGTCAAATACAAAAGAATCTTCTGCACTTGCGTTAAGTAAATCAACGTCTACAAATCGACCTTCTTCTACTTGATATTGTTTTCCACCGGTTTCTACTATTGCTAGCATTTTGTTATCTTCCTTTTCGTCTTTATTTCTTATTTTATCATGATTAACTCTTATTAAAATGCGTATTCAATATAACAGACATGAATGTTAACTGTCAAATGCTTTTAAAATAAATACTTAAAGTATTGTTACTAAAAGTATTTTCCTGGACCTCCTACCTGTTAGTACCATTCCTAAAAAAATTTAAGGACTAGTTTTTATCGTATCCTTAGTATATTTAAAGAATATTATATTGCAAAAATAAGCAATACACAAAATTTTTTTTTAAAATTTGCTAATTTTTGACAGGAGCTAGTCTACCCAGGTACTAAGTTTAGTCAACTGTCTATTGTTAACCCATCTAATAATCAACTATTATTCTTTAATAATTCTTATTTTTATAATTACACAACTATAATTAAACAGGAGGAGTAGTTATGCTAAATCCTGCTCCTGTAAAAATCTCCGCCAAACTTTGTATTTGCTTTATTGTTTCATTTTTATTGTTAATTTTATTTACAAACAAAACTTTTGCTTTGGGCTTAGGTTATCAAACACTTGCAAAATTAAAAAATGGTAAAGTTGTTACCGAAGCTTTACTAAATGAAAGACATCATAAAGGTGCTAAGGGTCTTGTTTTAATTGATGCTCCGCCTGAGGAGGTATGGAAATTAATAGGCAACAAAGAATTTTTAGCAACATTTATACCCAAGCTAAAAAAAGCAAAAACTCTTGAAAAAGGAAATAATTATCAAAAAGTGTATATGGCGGTTAAAATTTACAGATTTTTGCCTACATTTAAGTTTACTATGCTGTTTGACGAAAAAAATAAACACAAAAAAATGATTTTCACTAAAGTTAATGGCTGCTTTCAAGATATTTACGGAAGCATAAAATTTATCCCATATAACGGAAAAACCATACTGGTTTATAAAATGTACATTGAAGTCGGCTTTTTCATTCCAAGCTTTATCGGCAGTAATAGCGTCAAAAAAGATTTACCGGATTTATTAAGTCGAATAAAAAAACAAGTTGAAAATAATAAAAAATATTACACAAAAAATTGATTAGCCATTTTTGTATCTAACTGGTTAATTGAATGAGTTGCTACAATTTGGTTTTATAATAGTAATCTTTTTCATACTTCCAGCTATTCTTAATTCCAGACAACACGAACCTTTTAGGTTCGTTTTTTTTTATCTTAATTTTACAAACAGTTAGATGTTATATTCTTGGATATTTCACTGACAAGCTCTGAAAGATTTTTATTAATTTGTATTTCTTCTTTCATTTTTTCAAAAGCATACAATATTGTTGTATGTTTTCTTCCGCCAAATGCAGTTCCTATTGTAGGAAAACTGGATCCTGTCATATCCCTGGACAAGTAAATAGCAACCTGCCTTGCTCTCGATATGTCTTTTAAACGGCTTTGTCCTTTTATATCATAAGGTTCCATTGAAAAATAACTTGCTGTAGTCTCAATTATTTTATCTATAGACAAAGTACTGCCGGAACCGGAAAAATTTATAATATTTCTTACAACATCTATGGTCATGGGGCAATTATTTATGCTTGCATATGCAAAAACTCTATTTAATGCACCTTCGAGCTCTCTAATATTGTTTTGAAAAGCTGTTGCTATAATATCCAAAACATCATTAGAAACATCCATATTGTCTCTTTCTGCTTTGTTTCTTAATATAGCTATTCTTGTTTCTATATCTGGCACCTGAATATCAGCCAACAAACCCCATTCAAAACGACTTCTTAACCTTTCGGTAAGCGTTGATATATTCTTAGGATTTCTATCACTGGTTAAAACTACTTGCTTCCCGGATTCGTAAAGAGTATTAAACGTATGGAAAATTTCCTCCTGAGTAATCTCTTTTCCTTCGATAAATTGAATATCATCAAGCAAAAGCACGTCAATCTGCCTATATTTCATCCTAAATGCAGTCATCTTATCATTTCTAATAGAATTTATAAGCTCGTTTGTGAACATTTCCGTACTGGTATATTTAATCTTTAAATCCGGATGATTAGCCAATATATAATGACCTACAGCTTGCATTAAATGCGTTTTACCAAGACCAACTCCACCATAAATAAACAACGGGTTATGAGTTTTCGCAGGAAATTTAGCAACTGCCAATGCTGCTGCGTGGCAAAATTTGCTATGAGCTCCTACTACAAAATTGTCAAAAGTATATTTTAAATTAAGATTATTAGAAGTGCTTCTTAATGCATTTATCTGATTATCATTTAAAGGTATAGCAGATGGTTTTTCCTCTTGAAGAAGTTCTTTTTTCTCTTCTATTATTTCTTTTTTCTTTTCTATAACTACTTTTAAATCAATTTTTTTTTCTGTAATTTGATTTAATATCTTGGTAATCTGCCCTGCATAATTTTTATAAATCCATTCTTTACTTAAACTGCTATTTGTTGATATTGTAAAACTTGTTTCATCAAAAGAAACTGCATTAGTAGGTTTAATCCAAGACTCATAAGCCGGATGCTCCAGTGTATCAGCTAACTCTTCCAAGACTTGCTGCCATATTTTTTGAGGATTATGTTTTTTCATCTATGCTCCGTTTTTTATTCTGGTTCAATATTAAATACCAGCTAGCTTTTTATAATTTTAGTATTCATTATTATAATTCAAATATATTTAATTATTTAGCTTTGTTATTTTTTTTTAAGAAAAAATTTTATTGACATTTTTTTAATATTTTTGTAACAATTCTATTAAACTAGGTCAATTAACCCTTTAAAAATTTACAATTTTTAGTAAAATATATTCAGAAATAAAATTATCGGGGAATATGGGGATTTAAATATGTTTGCAATTAGAGGAGGCACTGCTTGCTTTCAGCAGCAGAAGCAAATTAATAATCGCATGCAAAAAAGCAAGCAAAACCAGACAACAAGGACGACCCAGAGTTTTAAAGGAAATACTGCTTCGACACAACCACCTTTAGATAATAAAAATGAAGAAAGCCTTAACGGCAGAATGTTAAAATTACTAGCCATGCTTTTTGTAATTCAAGGAAAAGAAAATGAAGCTTTAGAAAAAGAAAATAGCTTTATGCAACAAAAATTAAATGCTATTAAAAATATTGTAACCGGTAAAAAAGAAGATTCCCCTATAGATACAAATAATAATGATAAAGCAGATAGCTTTAATCTACTTGCTTAAATAAAACTAATTTCTATTTAAAACATCATAAACAACTATACTTGCTGTAGTTGAAACATTTAATGATTTTCCTTTTCCCTTCATAGGTATACTCAAAATAAAATATAATCACTTTCGCTCATAATATCAGAAGAAATACCTTCTTTTTCTGAGCCAAAAACTAATGCCAATGGAAAAACAGGTTCAAAATCAGATAATAAAATAGTCAGCAATTCTGATAATAGCGCCTATGTTTTTGGCATATATTTTGTATTATCAAGAACTATATAGAGTTTTTATCATTTAGGTTATTTTCCATACTTTAGCGCAGCTAATATCCCTGCTCCAATAATTCCTGCATTATTTTTTGCTTTTGCAGGCAAAACTTGCGGCTTTGAAATAATTGTCATTTCGCTTAATTCTTTTTGTATTTTGTCATAGTTTATAAAATCGGCCATCCCACCGCTTAAAATAAAACAGTCAGGGTCAAATATATTTGTTAAAGAAACAAGCCCTAATAATACGTGAAACTCCCAAGTATTATGTACTTGTATAGCAAACTTATCGTTAACTTTCAATCCATCAATTATATCATAGGTGGTTATGCTACCAGTTTTTTTATTTAATAATAAACTTGTCCTTTTATCTTCTGTTATGTTTGCAGCCATTTCATTTGCTGTAATTGCATACCCTGTACCGGATGCATAAGCTTCCCAACAGTCCCAGGTGCCACAGGTGCATTTTCTTTTTCTATCAAAAGACATAATTATATGACCGCATTCTGCACCAGCTCCACTTGTCCCTCTCATCAATTTTCCATCAATTATTATGCCGCCGCCTACACCTGTTCCAAGTGTTATTACAATAACATTACTTTTGCCAATTCCATTACCAGTTTTATATTCAGCATAAGCTGCTGCATTAGCATCATTTTCCAACAAGGTAGGTAATTTAAACTTTTTTTCGATCTCATTTTTAAAATCAATATCACTGTATCCATCAGGCAAATTGCCAGTGGAACCCATAACTTTTGAATTGTCTTTATTAACAGCGCCTGCCGTAGCTATCCCCAGAGAACTAACATCATTAGAATTTGTCAAGGAAGATGTTACCTCTAGTATTTGCTTTAAAATAGCATCAGCAGAGTTTGATGTATTTAAAACCTTTAAATCACTTACAATTTCATTATTTTTTACAACCGCAGCACTGATTTTTGTACCGCCTATATCTATTCCAATGGAAGAAAAATCAGGCATTTTTACTCCTCTATCTTACCTTACTGTTTTTTATAAATCTTTCTGTTATAACCTTAGGCCTGGTGATTGCTGAGCCTATAACTACAGTATATGCCCCAAGCGAAAATGCTTTTCTCACATGTTCTGGAGTCCACACTCTACCTTCAAGGATTATAGGGCAATCAATATTTTTTGCTAAATTTTGCAAAAGTTCAAAGTCAGGTTCATCATTATTTTTTTCTAAAGTATAGCTTGTATAGCCCGATAAAGTAGTTGAAATAATATCAACTCCTAATTTATAACAATTTAAACCTTCTTCTAATGTTGAAATATCTGCCATTAATATACTACTTAAATTTTTTTTTGCTTTATATATTAACTCTTCTAAATTTTCTTGGGGTCTAACCCTAGATGTCCCGTCAAAAGCTATAATATCCGTACCCACATCAGCCAGTTGTTCAATATTTTTATATGTTGGAGTAATATAAACTACTTCTTGCCAATTGTATGGTAACGGATCTGGTTTTGTTATACCGATAATAGGAATATCAGTTAAGCTCTTTGCATGGATAACATCATGCTCACCTGCAAGTCTTAAGCCGCCTGCGCCACCTTGAACAACCGACTCTATAATTGACATAAGACAATTGTTTTTACAAATAGGCTCATCTAAGCTAGCCTGACATGATACAATTATTTTTTTTTCTATTTTACTAATAGTCTGTTGCATAAGAGAAAATTAATACTTTCTTTAAATTATTATTACCATGTCTTCAAATTTCAGTTCGCTACTATTGCTTTTTTGTTATGTTTTTGATTCTCTAAAAGGTAGAGAAAATAACATCATTAAACATATTTTTGAAATTAAAATAAAAATCAGAAAAAAACAATTATACGAATAAATTAAATTTTAGTAAAAACGTAATTTTTATACTTTTTAAAAAAAATAACTTATATATTAAATACTTTTATGTTAAATTGAATGAAATACAAAGCAAATAAGAAAAAAGCTATTTAAAACTGGAGGAAAACTTTTATGTCAATCGGTTCATTTGTATTTATGCTACATAGCCATCTCCCTTTCTATCGAAAGGCTGGTATGTGGCCATTTGGAGAAGAAAATCTTTATGAATGTATGGCAGAAACATACATACCCCTCCTAAATGCTATCGGCGAATTATATAACGAAGGGATAAAGTCAAAACTAACAGTTGGTCTTACTCCAATATTAGCAGAACAGCTTAATGACGAATACTTACAAGACGGTTTTGAAAAATATTTAAATACAAGAATAGAAGCAGTTTCTGAAGATTTAAACCGCTACCCTAATGATAGTGTTGCTCACTCACAACATTTAAAATTCTTAGCTAAATATTATTTTGATTGGTATACAAACATCAAAGATTCGTTTATCAACAAATACAATAGAGACTTAATAGCAGCATTCAAAAATTTCCAAGAACTTGGATGTATTGAAATTACAACATCTGCTGCTACACACTGTTTCTCACCATTGCTTGCGACTGAATCATCATTAAATGCACAATTTAAAGTTGGTTCTGATACAACAAAAAGATTGTTTGGTAAAGCCGCAAAAGGTGCTTGGTTACCAGAATGTGCATACAGACCTGGCTACAATGCATTAGATTCTAAAGGCAGTCAATACTGGAGACCTCCAATTGAAGTTTCAATGGCAAATAATGGTATAGAATACTTCTTTACAGAGTCTCATGTAATTGAAGGTGGCGTTTCTGTTGGAAACAGAAGAGTAATTGGTGCTTATGGCAATATTGAATATATTCCATTACCTCCAAGACCATCTACTGGTATGTCAACTTACGAAGCTTACTGGCTACCTGAAGCTCAGGTAGCAGTAATGGGCAGAAATGACAGAGCAGGTTTCCAAGTATGGTCTGCTGCTGATGGATATCCTGGTGACGGATGTTACAGAGAATTCCACAAAAAAGATGAAAATTCCGGTATGAACTACTGGAGAATAACCAGCCCAAGTACTGACCTAGGTGATAAAATGCTTTATGATCCAGTACTTGCAATGACCAGAATCGGTGAAAACTCTGATCACTATGTAGCATTAATACATGACTTATTAAATGACTACAAGCAATCAACAGGTAAAAACGGTCTTGTAATGGTTGCATTTGATACAGAGTTATTTGGACACTGGTGGTTTGAAGGTGTTGAGTTTATTAAACAATTCATCAAGAAATTAACCAAGGTTGAAGGCATCGATATGATGACAGCTGACGAGTACTTACAAAAGAGTCCTCCAACAGCCGCTATATCCTTACCGGAAAGCTCTTGGGGACAAGGCGGTCACTTCTGGGTATGGCAAAACCATCAAACAGAGTGGATGTGGCCAATTATTCATTCAGCAGAAAAAAGAATGCAAAGTCTAGCTGCAACCTATCAAGAGGTTCCTGTAGATAATAAAGTTCTTCATAGAGCACTAAATCAATTAGCTAGAGAACTCTTGTTAGTACAAAGCAGTGACTGGCCTTTCTTAATTACAACATGGCAAGCTCGTGATTATGCTGTAGAAAGATTTAGAAAGCATCAAGAGAACTTTGAACGCTTAGCTGGTATGGTTGAAAATAATGCTATTGATGAAGGATACTTAGTATCTTTAGAATCAGTAGATAATCCATTCTCAGAGATTGATTACAGATCCTTTTTACCTATAGACGAAGGTAAACTACCTCAACAGCAACCTGAGTTACAACCTTTATATACATAGATAGCAATAATAAATTTAAATATATAAAAAAATAACCGCTTGTTTAAACAGGCGGTTATTTTCTTTAGTTTATCTTTTTACTTTTTTTGTTGTTTTAGCGTGCTTATTTTGATATAGCAGTGAATTGGCGATTTTCTTAATTTTACCTCCGCCTGGGGTATAATTAAGTGGAAAATAAAATAAATCGTATGTTTTAACAATTTCCTTGAGATGAGCAAACTCTGCCAGTATTTGATTGCATCTATCCTGACAGGTTTCATAATCTTGGTTTATCTTATTCATAAGACCGCACTTAAGTTCTATTGCAAGATAGTAACAAGGGTAGTCAGGGAAATGTTTTACACTTCCTTTAACCAGGTACGCTTTTTCTATATCTTCATAGTTTTTTAAGTGATCAACATACATATCAATTTCTTTTAAAGACAGATCGTGTTGCAGCAGCTTTGTATTTTGCCATTGAGATCTTTCTACTTCTGATTGTTGATAAATATTAGAAAACTCTGTGTATTTATCATAATAGTAATCGGCGTTTTCTTCGTCATTTTTT
Source organism: Candidatus Gastranaerophilales bacterium (assembly GCA_028280605.1). GTDB lineage: Bacteria > Cyanobacteriota > Vampirovibrionia > Gastranaerophilales > JANQFW01 > JANQFW01. The sequence continues at coordinate 2,674 of JANQLL010000079.1, read as the reverse complement.
GACTTGTAGTAAGAATATATATGGCTTAAAGCTTCAAGCTTACACTGGTATTTTAGCTCTGCGGCTTTCTTCAGGTACTTAACACCTTCGTCTTTCTCCTTTGATAATAAAAGTAAGCCATATTCAAAGTTAACCTCATGGTTATCAGGATTGTCTTTTAAAACCTTCTCAAAGCATTCCATAGCTTTTTCTTTATCGCCCAGGTTTAAGAAGTGAAAGCCTTGATCAATCATATTGTCTTCGGTTAGGTTTTCTTTACTTTCAAGAGTTGCTATTTGTTTTTCTGATACTTTTGCTGACTTATAAAGACTATTCCAGTAATCTTTATTAAAGCTTAACCAGTATTCATCTATCCTTTTACAGATTGCTTTAGCATCTTTGCCTAGCAGGTCAAGAGAACTGCGATTAAATACAGGTTTAAAGTCTCTATCTATTTTATAATTTAGAGCATCTAACCTATCTTTAAATGATGGGTGCACATCTTCGTAGGTTATTTCTTCTTTGAGCTGGTGGTTTATTATTTCAAAGATTTCCTGGTTTGATAATTCGTTTTTAAATGACTCTGATAATGAACTTATTGGGTTCTGTGGAGGTTTTCTTTCTGTTTTAGCTATTTTGCTGAAATTATTAAAGTGATCATTATAAAGACGATAGTATAAACTTCCGTAGATAAAGGTTTCTCCGGTTATTTTTTCTCCAACTACTTCTGCTGCCAGTTTATCAGCTTCGTATTCGTGTTTTCTCATTAAGATGAAGGAGTAGCTGTTGAAAAACGGCAGGAACTTATCAAGGAAGAATCTAAATACAAAAGATGATACGTGGTTTTCCTGCTCAAGAAAATATACGATATTATTCCAGGTATTTCTTAAGATATAGATTTGGGTTGTTATAAAGCCGTGTCGTTTAGAGATATGCCCCATTTCGTGGGCGATGATGCTTTTTAGCCGGTCTTTTGACATACATAATAAAAACGGTAACCCTATAACAAGGTAATTTTTATTAAAGCCCAAAAGTCCTAAGCGTGGGATTTGGCTAACTGAGGCGTTATAAGTATAATCAATTAAAATTTTTGATATTTTTGGTGTTTTTAATTGATCTCTTATTTCATCAATCATATCAAAGAGCATGGGAGCTTCTTCCCTTTTAATTTCTACACCATAGGGTTCTCCCATCTTTACGAATGAGGATTTGATAATTATCACAAGCGGTATACCAAGGAAAATAATAAGTTTAATCACTCCAACGTTAAGGTGATGAGATTTTGTTGATAGAAATATCAGCGCTCCAATTAATCCTAAAAAGAGTATAAAAAATCCAAGGACAAAGGTAACACCGAAAGCAGCAAGCATATAAACATTGAAATTATAGAGTTTTGGATGTTTTGAGGCGTATGCCTCCAGCTTTCTTAAGTAGTTTTTGTAGTCTTTAATTCTTTTATACATAAATTTTTTCCTCTAGAAAATAACAAGTTTTTTATCGAGGATTTTATCCTCCAACTTGAGTAGATCAGAAAAAATTGTTACAATTTTTTTTCTGTTCACCTTGAGTCAGGTGATAGTCATCACCTTTTATTACTCACCTTGAGCCATTGATTAGCTTTAGGTGTACAGTTTAATAATAGCTTTCTTTCAGGGGTGCTGACGGACATTGTTTTGCGCTTTTCCTTCGGGTGGTAGTCACTACTTTTATAACTCACCTTTGAGTCATCGTCTGGCTTTAGGTGTACAGTTTAATTATAGCTTTCTTTCAGGGGTGCTGACGGACATTGTTTAACGCTTTTCTTTCGGGTGCCAGTCTGCACTTTTATAGTTCACCTCGGATAATGGAAACATATAAAAATAGCAACGATAAACTCCCCTTTGCCTAGCAAAAGTCTATCATTGCAGTCTATATTTTTTATTTTTTGCATCTAAACCCGCTAATAATGGGGCTTTTTCTTATTTAATCCTTCTTTTTTGCTGTTATTTATATCTATTATATTATCATTTATCGCATTATTTTCATCGTTACAAGTTTCTCCTATTTTATTTTCTTTTTTATCATTTTCTAAAATACAAGTATCGCCTGCTGAAGCAGTATCAGCCACCTTCGCAACTGCGGATATTTCTTTGTAAGTCTTTGAGTTTGAATTCGAAAGCTTTGCGCTGCCGGATACTTTAACAAGCTTATATTCGCCTTGTTTAACTTTTTTTAGCTTATTTTTTGCACAGTCTTCCAATTTGCGTTGGCGTGCTTCCTTTCTTGCCTCTTCACAACACTCTGCAACAAATTTATTGCGCTCTACTGCCATTAGTTTACGTGATTTGCAGCGTTGGGCATTGATAACCCTTTGCTCATAGTCACGATTTTTGTAATCCCTGTAATACTCAAAGTGCTCATTGTACCTTTTCTCTTCCTGCTCTGGTGTTACAGGCTCATCTTCCCATGTTTCGTAACTGAAATACTTAATTTCATCTTCTTGATAGGGGGCATAATATTTATCTCGGGCTAAAGCAAGATAATCATCCTTATAACAGATGTTATGCTTGACTTTATCAAGCCTGAACTGAGACTGACGCACGCAGCGAATTTTATAGAGCAATTCTTTGTGTGCGTCTATTATTCTAATCAGGGGATTATCAGAGTAACCCTCCTTGTAACCGGGATAGGATATATCATTAGGTTCTGAATTTGA
>JANQLL010000078.1 GCA_028280605.1 Candidatus Gastranaerophilales bacterium | reverse complement strand
TTAACTTTTTAACGCTCCCGCTTCGCAATTCAGAGAATAGTTTATTTTATTAACTCTAACTTGATTTAATAATCTGAAAAGTATTTTAGTGGAAGTATATTCGACGTTTAAAAATATTTTTGAGCTGTATATCTTAAGAAATAGTCAACCTGGAATTGCAAATACTTTTTATTACCGGCAAATTTTTATTTTTTGAGCATACTGATAATTTATAATCAGGATCAATATTATATTGTTTTGTAAAATAGTCGTCAGATAGATCTTTGCCTCCAGCTTTTATGTAACTTTCTTTTGAAGTCCATAAACCGTAAAAATAAGAGAGTTTTTCTTCTTTAGTTTTTTTTAAAAGATCGTTGTATTCTTGTTGTGAAAAAAAATTTTTTGCTACATCCATATCCACAGGCCTTATTTTTTCAATATCTATGCCAATTGGTGAATCATTAATAGCACAAACAATAAACTTGCCAGAATGAGAAAGATTAAAGTGAAAATCTTTATTATTTTTAAGCAATGGCTTACCGGTATCATTTGTCTCAATCAGTATTTTTTCCCAAGCAATATTTAATTTTTTATAAATGATATTTCTTATAATAATATCTGCAACCAATGATCTTTGTGCGTCTTTATAATTGGAAAAAAGTCTTATTCTATCCTGCCTTTCTTTGGGAATAGACAGTATCAGCTCATTAAATACTTGGGGATCTAATTGTTTTAAAAGTTTTACAATAAAAATTTCTACCATTATTTTTTTTATTATATTATTAATTTATGCTTATATATTATCTTAAAAAAAAGTAAAAGTTCATTAATTTAAAAATTGATATAAAAAAAATAATAATAAAAAGGAGAGCTCATGGAAAGAGAACAAATTGCGATAACAGGTATTGGCTGCCGTTTTCCCGGAGGGATTACTGACCCTGAGTCGTTTTGGAATTCTATATGCAATGGAAAAGATGGAATTACAGAAGTACCTGCAGATAGATGGGATTTAAATGCATATTATGATGCTAACAGGGATAAGGTCAGGAAAGTTTATACCCGTAAGGGAGGATTTTTAGACAATATTACGCATTTTGATCCTCAATTTTTTGGTATTTCTCCTAGAGAAGCTGCATTTATGGATCCTCAACAAAGACTTTTGTTGGAGGCTACCTGGAACGCACTTGAAGACAGTGGCATACCTCCTGAAAAAATAACAGGCTCAAATACTAGTGTATTCATTGGACTGTTTGTGCATGATTTTGAAAATATCCATAATGCAACAACAGAATATAAACTTATTGGTCCGCACTCAGCTACAGGTCCATCAACAACCATTTCAGCAAACAGAATTTCTTATGTTTTTGACTTTAAAGGACCAAGTATGATTGTTGATACAGCTTGCTCTTCGTCTTTAGTTGCCGTGCATTTAGCTTGTCAGAGCCTTTGGAACAGTGAGTCAGATATTGCTCTTGCAGGGGGTGTTAATCTGTTAATTAAGCCTGAAATGACAATAAGTCTTTGTAAAGGCTCGTTTTTAGCACCTGATGGGTACTGTAAAAGTTTTGACTCAAGAGCAAACGGTTATACCCGATCAGAAGGAGTTGGCGTTGTTGTATTAAAGCCTCTGTCAAAAGCCCTTAAAGATAATGATAATATTTATGCAGTAATCAAGGGAAGTGCGGTAAACCAGGATGGAAAAAGCGAAGGGCTTACCGTTCCTGATGCAAGTTCCCAGATGTCAATGCTCAATGACGCTTTGAGTATGGCTAATGTTCAACCCGAAGATGTAAAATATGTTGAGGCTCACGGTACAGGCACTCCTGTAGGTGATCCTATAGAATCCAAGGCAATTGGTAGTATATTATCGAAAAATCGTCCTGACGGTGAATATTGTGTTATGGGATCTGTAAAAAGCAATATTGGTCATACTGAATCTGCTGCTGGTGTGGCTGGTTTAATAAAGGCATCTTTGATGCTTAAAAACGGAATGATCCCTCCAAATCTGCATTTTGAAAACCCAAACCCTAATATTCCTTTTGAGGATTTAAAGTTAAGAGTTCCAACCTCATTGGAAACTTGGGAAAAAAATACGGACAAGCCTTTTATAGCGGGAGTAAATTCCTTTGGCTTTGGTGGGACTAATGCTCATGTTATTCTTGAAGAATTTAATGACAAAAATACCCTAACACCAAATATTAAAGAAAATGAAAACTTACTTATGCCTTTATCAGCTCACTGCGAAGAGTCATTGAAGGCAATAGCTGAATCTTATATTGATTTTCTTGAGTCTAAAGATGTTAATTTATCTTATATAGCATATACTTTATCCCAGCGTAAGGGTCATCATAGGCATCGTCTTTCAATCGCAGCTAATTCTACAGAGGACTTTACCCAAAAACTCAAAGCTTTTATTTCTAAAGAAAAACAAACAGGTATTAATTATGATGAAGTAAGCAATCTTGGTTCAGGTAAACTGGCTTTTGTCTTTTCAGGAATGGGTCCGCAGTGGTGGGGAATGGGTCGTGAATTATTCCATAAAGAGCCTGTGTTTAGGGAAGTCATAGAAAAATGTGATGCTATATTCAAAAAACTTACGCAATCGTGGTCATTGCTCGAAGAACTCCTTAAAGATGAAGAATCTTCACGTATTAATGAAACTCAGATTGCCCAACCAAGTATCTTTGCAATACAGATAGGACTTTATGCTTTATGGAAATCGTGGGGTATTATTCCTGACTCAATAGTCGGGCATAGCATAGGAGAAGTTGCTGCAAGTTATACGTCTGGAGCTTTATCCTTGGAAGATGCAATTAAAGTATGTTTTAACAGAAGCAGGCTGCAGCAAAAGACAGCCGGACAAGGAGGAATGCTGGCAGTTGGCCTGTCTATAGAGGAAATGAAACTATGGATGAATGATTTAGAAGGAAAAGTTTCTATTGCAGCGGTTAATAGTCCCACTTCTTTAACATTAGCCGGAGAAACCAGTGTGCTTGAGCAATTGGCAAAATCATTGCAGGAAAAAAATATTTTTGCACGTTTCCTTAAGGTTGAAATTCCTTATCACAGTCATGTTATGGATTCTATACTACCTGAATTAAAAGAATCATTGAAAGACCTGTCTCCGCAAAAAAATAATATACCTTTATATTCTACTGTAACAGGAAAAGAAATAGATGGAACGGATATTAATGCTGACTATTGGGCAAAAAATGTAAGACAACCGGTTTATTTTGCTGATGCTGTAACTGAGATTATTAACAAGGAAAATAGTATATTTATAGAAGTTGCAGCACATCCTGTCCTTGCGTCCTCCATTAATGAATGTCTTGTCAATGCTAACAAAAAAGCAAAAGTACTTTATTCTTTGCGTAGGGGTGAAGCCGAAAATATTTCAATGCTTTCTTCCCTGGGACAGCTTTATAATGTTGGATATCCAATTGATTGGACAAGACTTTATAAGAAGGATAATCAAAAGTTTATCAAGTTACCATCTTACATATGGCAAAAAGAAGAGTATTGGAGAGAATCAGAAGAATCTAAAAAAGCAAGGATAGAAGGAATATTTAACACTGGAAATCAAGAATCAGTTATTCCAACATGTTTCTCTGATATTGATCTTAATCAACTTACTTTTCTTTTTGATCATAAGGTGCAGGGAAGTGTTGTATACCCTGGTGCGGGATATATAGAAATGGCACTTTCTTCTTCAAAGAGTCTTTTAGGAGAAAATTGTATTTTGCAAGATGTAAAAATCAAGGCTCCACTCGTTCTACAGGAAGATGAGCCTATATTAATGCAGTTAGTCCTTGGGAATGATGAAACTTTTTCAATATACAGTAAACCCGCAAACAGTGATAAAGATTGGATTCTTCATGTTGACGGCCATGTTGAATCTTTGAGTGATGCTATAACTCCAAATATAATGAACCTATCGGAATTAAAAAGTCGTATTCGCAACGAAATTCCAAAACGAATCTGCTATGAAGAGTTCCACTCAAGAGGACTTGAATATGGACCGAATTTTCAGGGAATAAACCGGATATGGACCTCTGAAAACGAAGCATTAGCAAATATTAAAGTTAATAGCGAAATTGAGCAAAATCTTGATAACTATTCACTGCATCCTGTAATTCTTGATTCTTGCTTTCAGGTTGTAAGTACAATAATAACTGACGCTGTTTATCTTCCTGTAAAATTTGAAGAAATAAAGCTTTATCAGAAAGCGCCATCTGAATGTTATTGTTATGCAAAGATAACTGGTAATACAGGAACTCAAATAAAAGCAGACTTTCAACTTCTTAATCAGGATGGGCAGCTTGTCGCAGAAGTATCCGGCTTTATTTCAAGAGTTATGGAAGGGACTCAAAAGTCAGTGGACACTGATCTGAGTAATAGTCTTTATGAATATGAATGGGTCAGGCAAAATGGAGCGAATGATCCTGCTCAAATAGATTTTACTGAGTGTGTTGATGTAAAAAGTCTTGTTGAACAGTACAAAAGGGAAGATTATTATAAGTTTATCGAGCCTAAACTTGATTCTCTTTGCCGTTTATATATTAAAGAAGCTTTGGAAGACCCAAAGTTTAATATTGAAAATGTAGTTGACGGGCATAATCAATTTGTAAATCGTTTGACTGAAATTCCAGATAAAAAAGATGCATCAGAAACCGGTGATAGAAACGCTCAGGAACTATGGCAGGAACTCTTTATGCAATATCCGTCATACCAAGCAGAATTATTACTTATACAACGTTGCGGCTCAAAATTAGCAGATGTTTTAACCGGCAAAGCAGATCCTCTTGACCTTATATTCCCACAGGATTCTGTGCTTACAGAACATTTATACCAGAGTTCTCCTACTTACCGCATGTATAACAGGATAGCAAGAAGAACAGTAGAGCAGATTCTTAACAATACCCCTAAAGGACATCCACTTAAGATACTTGAAATAGGAGGAGGTACCGGAGCATTGACTGCTCAATTGCTTCCGCTGTTTTCTGGGCACCTTACACAATATGTATTTACAGATATATCATCAGCATTCGTAGAAAGGGCAGAGCAGAAATTTAGTAATTTTGGTTTTGTTGAATATAAAAATCTTGATATAGAAAAAAACCTTGAAACGCAAGGATTTAATCTGAACTCATTTGATCTGGTTATAGCGTCAGATGTAATTCGTGCTACTGCAGAACTTAAACATACTTTATCAAACGTAAATAAGCTTCTAGCGCCTGGAGGCACATTGTTATCACTTGAATTAACCAGTCCCGCCATTTGGCTTGATATGGTATTTGGAATGCTTAAAAGCTGGTGGTTATTTTCAGATAGAGATATTCGTTCTTTCAGTCCACTTGTATCAAGACAAACCTGGGAAAGCCAGCTTGAGCAGTCAGGCTTTACCCAGGTACAATATTTACCTGAACATGAGGGATCCTATGATCCTATACAAAGTGTTATTATTGCCAAAAGTTCAGATAAAAAGCCTATAATAACTCAGGATTCTACTGTTTATGAAAATGCTTCCGCACTTATTATATCAGATGACTATGGCTGTGCAGATCAACTGCTCAGAGTTCTTGCTCAAAAGCAATTAAACCCTGTAATTATTAGAAAAGGTGAACCTTTTAATCCAAGTGATTATCGTAAAATAATTTATATAGGAGATATTACTCCTGAAAAAGATGCAAACGAAAAATGTATTGATTTACTCCATGTTGGACAATCCATAATAAAAAAGAAACAAGATTCTTCAGCGGAATTATTTATTGTTACGAACAATACTCAGCCGATTGAAGATATAGATAATATGAATTTATCCCTAACTCCTCTATGGGGACTTGGGCGTGTAATGATTACCGAAAACTCTGATATGCGGATAAAGATGATTGATCTTAGCGCTACGCCTTCTTCACAGGAGATTAATCTACTTGCCAAGGAAATTTTTTCTGACAGCAAAGAGGATGAAATAGCAATAAGGGGGGAAAATGTTTATACTCACAGGCTGATAACACATAAACCGGCTAATTTTGAAAACATAGCTACTCCTTACAGACTTAAAAGAGTTAGGGCAAAAGGTAATGATAATTTTGTATTTGTTGAAAAATCACTTGAATCTCCTGGGGTTGGGCAGGTTGAAATAAAGGTTTATGCTGCGGGCATTAACTTTAAAGATGTAGCAAAAACTGCAGGGTTGCTTGAAAAAACTTCTCTGGCTGATAAAGATACATTGAATAAATTCGGGCTTGAATGTTCGGGGATAGTAACACGTGTTGGTCAGGATGTAAAAGATTTCAGCATAGGCGATGAGGTTATGGGCTTTAGCGATAATTCTTTTGAGAACTATACCATTACTAATGCCGGTAACTTGGTACATAAGCCAAAAGATATGAGTTTCGAAGAAGCTGCCACAGTTCCGGTTGTTTTTATGAGCGCTTACTATGCTCTTCATAAACTTGCTCGCATACAAAGGGGAGATAAAGTGCTTATACATACTGCTACCGGCGGGGTAGGACTTTCTGCCATACAGATAGCCAAAGCAGTTGGAGCTGAAATTTATGCTACAGCAGGCACTCCCGAAAAAAGAGACCTTTTAAGATCAATGGGTGTTAAATATGTTGGAGACTCAAGATCTCTGAACTTTGCAGAAGAAATAATGCAGGTTACTAATAATGAAGGTATAGATATTGTACTAAATACTCTTTCAGGGAAAGCAGTGAAGAAGAGCATGTCATTATTAAAGCCCATTAAAGGACGTTTCGTGGATATTGTAAACATATACCAGGATTCAATGCCTTTGTATTCACCAGAAAAAGGTGTATCTTTATTCACATTTGACCTTGAAGGAATGATAAAGGAACATCCTGAATTTGCTTATTCAATGATAGGCGAAATGATGGACTATTTTAAGGATAACTCATTTAAAGCATTACCTCATAGAGTATTTCCGGTTGCAGATATTAACAGTGTATTCAAACAAATGAGAAAAGGCTCATATATAGGAAAGTATGTATTTTCAATGCAGAAGCCTGGAATCACAATTATTCCGGATATACAAAAATTAAATGTGAATTCTAACGGTACATATCTTATTGCTGGTGGTCTAGGCGGATTTGGACTTGCTCTTACAAGGTGGCTGGTTGACTGTGGTGCTAAAAATATCGTATTAACAGGAAGAAGCGGTGCTTCCACAGAAGAAGCAAAAGAAACTGTAAGCCAGCTTAATAAAAGTGGTGCAAATGTAGTTGTTGAACGTGCTGATGTAACAAAACAAGATGATGTTAAAGCTGTTATAGAAAGCATTGACAAGAACTTGCCCCCATTAAAGGGTGTTATTCATACTGCTATGGTACTGGAAGATACTCCTATAGTAAAAATGACTGATGAGCAGGTTAAAAAAGTTATGAATCCAAAAGTTCTTGGAGCCTGGAATTTGCATAGCATAACTCAGTACGAAGAGTTGGATTTCTTTATCTGCTTTTCCTCAGTTGCTTCGCAAATAGGAAATTTTGACCAGGGAAATTATTCAGCAGCAAACTTTTTCCTTGATTCATTGGCATATTATCGTAAATCAAAAGGGCTTCCTTGTTTAACAATTTGCTGGGGTGCAATAGGTGAAGTAGGCTATGTTGCAAAGCATAGCAAACTCAAAGATTACTTTAATCGACAGGGTATTATAGAAGTAAGTCCGACACAAGCCTGGAAAGCGTTAAAGTATGGAGTTGAGCAAAACCTTACAAATATTGGTGTTTTTACTATAGACTGGCAAAAATATACTAAATACTCTCCAGTTATATCAAAATCATCCCGTTTTTCAACTCTGGTAAATCCTATGGACAGCTCTGAGGACTTAACCCAAAACACTAGCTTAGATGATATTTCTTTATTGTCAACGGAAGAACGCAAGCAAAAAATAAAAGAAATAGTATTAAAACAAGTTGCTGGGATTTTAGGCATTCCTGCTGCAAAACTAAATATTGAGCAGGGAATTGATCAACTTGGGTTTGATTCTTTGATGGCTGTTGAACTGGTTGTACAGATTGAAGCAAAAGTCAATATCGCATTGCCCAAAATGACATTATTAAAACCGGGAATAAATGTCGCTGAAATAGTAAATATTCTTGAGAAAGAATTCTCCGCTGAAAAAGTTAATAGCGATGAAGAGACTGCTAAGCTGATTTAAGCTTATTAATTATTTTGTTTGACATATAAACTGGATATGATAATCTAGTCCTTAGAAAAAGTGAAAAAAATCACAATTTGTATTTTAGAAGAAGTTTATTTGAATAAAGGAGATTTTTATTAAATGAAGGATTCTTTAAATGATTATAATAAACATGATAATGAAAAAATTAAATGTTCTAATCAACAAAGTGATTCTGAAAATAAACATGTCAAAAATTGTACTTGTTCTCAACTGTACGAAAATATGAAATATTCAGTTTATAAAAAAAAGGGGTAAACTTTATGAGTAAAACTATGATTTTAAACAATAATTCAGAGTATGATACAAGTGAAGAATGGAAAGACTTTCATTCAGGAAGCTGGCAAAATAATATAGATGTAAGAGATTTTATACAATCAAATTATACGCCTTATGAAGGCGATAGTTCTTTTTTAGAATCTGAAACAGAAAGAACTTCTGGTTTATGGAAGCGTGTTTTAGAGTTGATGAAAGAAGAAAGACAAAAAGGCGGTTTACTAGATGCTGACACAAAAATTGTCTCAGCTATAAATAGTCATGATGCCGGTTATATTAATAAGGATTCTGAAATTATTTTAGGATTGCAAACTGACGCTCCTTTCAAAAGAGCTATTATGCCTGCAGGCGGTTTAAGAATGGTAGAAAGCTCATTAACTCAATATGGATTAGAGCTTGACCCTGAGGTGTCAAAAGCTTTTTCTCTATATAGAAAAACTCATAATGACGGTGTGTTTAGTGCATATACGCCAGAAATTAAAGCTTGCAGAAGAAGTGGCATTATAACAGGTCTTCCTGATGCTTATGGCAGAGGAAGAATTATTGGAGATTACAGAAGAATCGCTCTTTATGGCGTTGATAAGCTTGTAGAAGATAAAATGCGAGAAAAAAGCTTAAGCGATGATTCTGATAAAATGGTTGAAGACGTTATAAGAGAAAGAGAAGAACTTTCTGATCAAATTGACGCACTTAAAGATATGGTTAAAATGGCAGCTAAATATGGCTTTGACATTTCAAGACCAGCTAAAACATTCAAAGAAGCTGTTCAGTGGACATATTTTGGATATTTATCAGCTATTAAAGATCAAAATGGAGCTGCTATGTCTTTAGGGCGTGTATCTACATTTTTAGATATTTATAGCGAAAGAGACATAAAAAATGGAACATTAACAGAAGAAGAAGCTCAAGAAATTATTGATGACTTTATTATTAAATTAAGAATGGTAAGATTTTTAAGAACAGAAGAATATAATAATTTATTCAGCGGCGACCCCGTATGGGTAACAGAAGTTATCGGCGGTATGGGCGTTGATGGCAGACCTTTAGTCACTAAAAACTCATTTAGGTTTTTACATACCTTAATTAATCTTGGACCTAGTCCTGAGCCTAACTTAACAGTTCTTTATTCTAAAGATTTACCTGAGAATTTCAAAAACTTTTGTTCAGAAATTTCAATTAAAACATCTTCTATTCAATACGAAAATGATGATTTAATGAGAGGTGATTATGGTGATGATTATGGTATCGCTTGCTGCGTTTCTCCTATGATAATCGGCAAACAAATGCAGTTTTTCGGAGCAAGAGCAAATTTAGCAAAAGCGTTATTATATTCTATTAACGGCGGTATTGACGAACAATCCGGAGTTCAAGTGGCTCCTAAATCTGAACCTATTACAAGCGAATATTTAAATTATCAAGAAGTTGTTGAAAAATTTGACAAAACAATGGAATGGCTTGCAAGAATTTATGTGAGTTCTTTAAATATTATTCATAGAATGCATGATAAATACAGTTACGAAAAAGCCCAAATGGCTTTACATGACAAAGATGTAGAAAGATTTTTGGGTTGCGGTATTGCAGGATTTTCTGTTGTTGTGGATTCCCTGTCAGCTATTAAACATACAAAAGTTAAGCCTATTAGGAAAAATGGCATAGCTGTAAGTTATGAAATAGAGGGCGATTATCCAAAATACGGAAACAATGACGAAAAAGTTGATTCTATCGCTGTTGATTTAGTTAAACAGTTTATGGATAAAATTAGAAAATTTTCAACTTACAGAAACGCAACTCATTCTCAGTCTATTTTAACTATTACGTCAAATGTTGTTTACGGAAAGAAAACCGGTACAACTCCTGATGGTAGACAAGAAGGCGAACCGTTTGCTCCAGGAGCAAATCCAATGCATGGCAGAGACTGCTCTGGAGCTTTAGCTTCTTTATGTTCTGTTGCGAAACTTCCTTTTGAACATGCAAAAGATGGAATTTCTAACACTTTTTCCATATTGCCAAATTCTTTGGGTAAAGATGAGCAAGGATCAATTAATAATTTAAAATCTTTAATAAATGGATATATGGATAAAGGCGGACAGCATTTAAACGTTAATGTTTTGGACATTGATATGCTTAAAGACGCTATGGAAAATCCTGAAAATTATCCACAATTAACTATTAGAGTTTCCGGTTACGCTGTTAAGTTTATTCAATTAAATAAAGAACAGCAAAAAGACGTAATAAACAGAACTTTCCATAAAAATATATAATGTGATGAGTATTAAGGAAGTGTTTTATAAAAAATAGGGCACTTCCTTATTTTATTTTGTTTTTCTAAAATAGGATGCTCAGAAAAAAAGGAAATTTAATAAAATGAGGCAAAGCATAAATGATGTAGCAGTACAAACCGATCAAGGGTTTATACATTCTATTGAGTCAGGAAGTTCTGTGGATGGTCCTGGAATAAGAAGCGTTATTTTTTTACAAGGGTGCCCCTTAAGATGTAAATACTGTCAAAATCCTGATACATGGAATCTATCTGATGGCAAGGTTCAAAATGTTGACCATATAGTTAAAAAGCTATTAAGTTATAAAAGTTTTTATGATTCTTCAGGAGGTGGCGTTACAATATCAGGAGGCGAGCCTCTTATGCAGAAAAAATTTTTAGCGTCCTTACTAAAAGAATTAAAACAAAATAATATTCATACAGCATTAGACACTTCAGGTTTTACGGACATTAACGAAGATCTTGACAATGTCCTTAAATATACGGATTTGGTTTTATTGGACATTAAGCATTTATCTGACAATAAACATATATATTTAACGGGTAAATCTAATAATAAAACATTAAATTTATTAAATTATTTAAATAAAAGAAATATAAAAACATGGATTAGATATGTTTTACTTAAAACAATAAATGACAGCGATGATTATGTAGCGAAATTAGCAAACTATTTAAAGGGCTATAAAAATGTTGAATTAGTGGAAGTGCTTCCATATCATAGATTAGGCTTGACAAAATGGAAGGAATTAGGATTGGACTACCCTTTAAAAGATATAGCTTCATCCACTAATCAAGATGCTATAAAAGTAAAGAAAATTTTATCCAAATATGGATTAAAAACAATTTAATTAAACGAAAACAAAGGAGAAAAACACTAATGACTGCAGTTGACCTGAGCAAAGAAGAAAAATTAAATGAAGAAATAAATACTGTAAGCTCTATAGATGCTCTAGACAATTTAGTACAAAGGGTAAGAAAAGCTCAAGAAGCATTTTCTACATATACACAAGAGCAAGTTGACGAAATTTTTAGAAAAACAGCTTTAGCTCTTAACGCTAAAAGAATAGACCTCGCGGAAATGGCTGTTCATGAAACAGGAATGGGAATTATAGAAGATAAGGTAATCAAAAATCACTTTGCCGCAGAATTTATATATAATAAATACAAAAATACAAAAACATGTGGCATTCTTGAAGAAGATTTAACCCATGGCATAAAAAAAATTGCTGAGCCAATAGGCGTAATAGGCGGTGTTGTGCCTACAACGAACCCAACTTCAACAATAATTTTTAAAACTTTAATTGCTTTAAAAACAAGAAACGGCATCATATTTTCACCACATCCAAGAGCGAAAAAAGCTTCAGTAGCAACAGTTAAAGCTTTATTAGAAGCAGCCGTAAAAGCGGGCGCTCCAGAAGATATAGTTGGTTGCATAGATGAACCAACAGTTGAACTATCTCAGCACCTTATGCAGCATAAAGGCATTGATTTGATTTTGGCTACAGGCGGACCTGGAATGGTTAAAGCCGCTTATTCATCAGGCAAACCAGCTCTTGGTGTTGGAGCGGGAAATACACCGGCTGTAATCGATGAATCTGCTGACATAAAAACTGCCGTGAGCTCAATATTAATGAGTAAAACATTTGATAATGGTGTTATTTGTGCATCTGAGCAATCTGTGGTAGTTGTAGATTCAATATATGAAGAAGTAAAAAAAGAATTTGCCTACAGAGGCGCTTATTTGCTAAGCCAAAAAGAAAAAGAAATGGTTTCTAAAATTATTATTTTAGAAAAAGAAGACGGAAAAAAAGCGTTAAATCCTGAAATAGTTGGTCAACCGGCATATAAAATAGCTAAACTTGCAGGATTAAATGTTCCTAAAGAAGCGAAAGTATTAATCGGCGAAGCTGAAAAAGTTGGAATAGAAGAAAATTTCTCTTTTGAAAAGTTATCCCCTGTATTAGCGTTATATAAAGCGTCAGATTATAATAATGCAATCCAGAAGGCTTATGATATTGTTAGCTTTGGAGGAAAAGGGCATACTTCTGTTTATTACACAAATCCAAATAATCAGGATAGAATCAGGTTGTTTGGAAATAAAATGGAAACAGGCAGAATATTAATAAACACTCCTGCTTCTCAAGGCGCTATAGGCGACGTTTATAACTTTAGGCTAGAGCCATCTTTAACATTAGGTTGTGGAAGCTGGGGAGGAAATTCAGCTAGTGAAAATATAGGAGTAAAGCATCTTATGAATATAAAAACTGTATCAGAAAGAAGAGAGAATATGTTATGGTTTAAAGTTCCTCCAAAAGTATACTTTAAACAGGGTTGCACAGCTTTAGCCTTACAAGAGCTAGAAGGTCGTAAAAAAGCTTTAATCGTTACAGATAAGATGTTATATGAATTAGGTTATGCAGATAAAGTAACTAGTGTATTAAAAGAAATTGGAATGGATTTCCAAATATTCTTTGACGTAACTCCAGATCCAACAATTTCTGTTGTAGAAAAATCGCTAGAAAGAGCAAGAAGCTATCAGCCTGATACAATTATAGCTTTAGGCGGAGGATCTCCTATTGACGCCGCTAAAATCTTATGGTTAATGTACGAACAGCCTCAAATTAAATTTGAAGACTTGGCTTTAAGATTTATGGATATTGAAAAAAGAATTATTGAATTCCCTAAATTAGGCGAAAAATCTTATTTTGTAGCTATTCCGACAACTTCAGGAACAGGTTCGGAAGTAACTCCTTTTGCGGTTATTACAGATGACAGAACACCTGATCATGTAAAATATCCAATTGCTGATTATGCGTTAACACCTAATATGGCTATTGTTGATCCTGATTTTGTATTAAACATGCCAAAAGGTTTAGCGGCAGCTTCAGGTTTAGACGCTTTAACCCACGCAATTGAAGCTTATGTTTCTGCGGTGGCAAGCAGTTTTACAAATGGTATGGCTTTAGAATCTATTAAATTAATTTTTGATAATTTATATGATTCTTACAATGAAGGCGCAAATAATTTTACTGCAAGAGAAAATATTCATTATGCTTCAACTATTGCCGGCATGTCATTCTCTAACGCTTTCTTGGGAATTTGCCACTCAATGGCTCATAAATTGGGTTCAGCTTTCAAAATTCCTCACGGATTCGCGAATGCAATGCTAATTTCTGAAATAATTAAGTATAATGCTACTGATAATCCAGCAAAACAAGCTACATTCTCTCAATACAAATATCCTTGCGCTAAGGCGAGATACGCTCAAATTGCAGATTACTTAGGATTGGGCTGTAATTTAAGCGAGGATCAAAAAATCGCAAGTTTAATTGAAGCGATTGAGGGTTTAAAAAATCAGTTAGGCGTACCTTCATCAATGAAAGAATATTTTGAAAAAAATTCAACATTCTTCCAAAAAGAAGGTATTGATACATCAGAACAAGCTTTTGCAGTAAAAGTAAAAGAAATCGCAAGAAATGCGTTTGATGATCAATGTACGGGAGCAAACCCGGTTTATCCTAAAATAACTGATCTTGAAGAGATTTACCTGAAAGCGTACGCTGGAAATAAAAACTAATTAAATAATTAATATAGCGAATATCCTAATAAATAGGATATTCGCTATTATTAAAATAAATAAATGAGCTCTATAATGAGTTGGATTAAGAAAACGCTGTTTTAAATTAAAGATAATAATGTTTGAAAATATTTAATAATAGGAATAAAAAAATAATGACAAGTAGTAGATCTCCAAAAGAGACCGCTGAGTTTTTATGTAAAGATACTATGAAAACTAAAGCGGAATCTAAAAAATTAAAATTAATTCTTTTAGGCATTCTCGCAGGGGTTTATATTGGATTTGGAGCCGAATTGGCGACATTAGTTTCAATTGATTCAACGCAGTATTTAGGATTTGGTTTATCTAAATTATTATCGGGAATTGTGTTTAGCGTTGGACTTATTTTAGTTATAGTCGCAGGTGCGGAATTATTTACCGGCAACACTTTAATATGTATGCCTGTTTATAATAAAGAGTCCACAATAAAAAAACTTATAAGAAATTGGAGTATTGTATATATTGCCAATTTTGTCGGAGCAATATTATTAGTAACTTTGATTGTGGCTTCAGGAGTATGGAAGTTTGAACATTGGCATTTTGGAGCTAAAGCTATTGAAATTGCCAATGCAAAAGTAAATTTATCGTTTGTTGAAGCGTTTACAAGAGGAATACTTTGTAATTGGCTTGTTTGTTTAGCTGTTTGGATGGCTACGACATCTAAAGATACAACAGGAAAAATATTGGGAGTGTTATTTCCTGTAACAGCTTTTATAGCTTGTGGTTTTGAACACTGTATTGCAAATATGTATTTTATCCCTAAAGCAATTATGTTAAAAACTGTTCCAGAAGTTGTTACAGCGACAAAAATGGGCATTGAAGGTTTATCTAATTTAAGTATACAGGGGTTTATCTTTAAGAATCTAATTCCCGTAACCTTAGGAAATATAATCGGAGCAATTGGGCCTGTAGGTGGATTTTATTGGTTATCCTATTTAAAAACCCCTTCTTGTTCTCAAATAATAAATCAAAATGAGAATAAATCTTGTGAGACACATAAAGAAGATTTAATAAAATATTAAAATTAATTTATAATTTAATTATCAGAAGGAAGAAAAATGAAAAATATTTCATTGCAAACAATAAAAAGAATACCTACGTATTATAACGTAATTTGTAATATTTTATCAAATAAGCAAAAATTTTTATCAAGTAATTTTTTATCTGATTTAATGGGGATTGATGATACAACAGTAAGAAAAGATTTATCCTCCATTGGATGTAATGGACGACCTAAACAAGGTTACAACATAATTGAACTTAAAAAACATTTTGAAATATTTTTAGGTTTCAATCAACCTAAAAATGCAATAATCATAGGAGCTGGAAATTTAGGTTGTGCTCTTGCTAAATATGAAAAATTTAAAAAGTATGGATTGAATCTAATAGCTCTTTTCGATAAAGATCCACATAAAATAGATTTAGTAATAAATGGTATAAAAGTGTATAATTTGTCAAAGATACAAGAAATTTGTAAAGATAATAATGTTGAAATAGCTATTTTAACATTACCTGAAGATGAAGCTCAATCTATTACAAATACTATAATAAAGTACAATATTAATACAATTTGGAATTTTTCTCCTGTTAATTTATCAGTACCAACTTCTATTTTTGTTTGGAATCAAGATCTTGTGTCAAACTTTTTAACTTTATCAAAACTAGCTGAAATAAAAAAACATAAAATTTGATGAGTTACAAGATTTTGTCAATAATCTGACTTTGAAAAAGATAGATTTTTTCTTGTAGCAGGAATAGTCGTTATCTTTTTCTATTTGTTTTTGATATTATAAATCATAAGTTTACTTAATACTATTTATTATACCTATTAATCTTATTATTTTTAAGGAGAAAATATGCTAAAATCCAACATATCTAAAAAAAAGTCTAAAGATTCTAAATTTAATATCAAAGAAAAGCTCTATTTATATGATCATTATGGTCAAGTCATTGGAATTACAGATATTTTTGACTTAAATAATAATGAAATTAAACATTTTAAAGAAACAGCTGAAATTGTAAACTACAATCTCTATACGAAGTAAATAGCCTGGCACGCTGCATAAAACTTGACTCCCAATTCATTAATACTGATTTTTTGAAGTAAGTTAAAAAAGGAAATTATTGACAGAGATAGAAGAGCTAAAAAAGATGAACACATCACTACTACAACTACAATTTCCAAATAGCAGAATAACCACAACAAAACATAAAGGTAAATTACCTGAAGCACCTAAGTATCTTTTACCTGGGGGAACAAGAAGAGCTTTACCTAAATCTGTGCAGCCACGAGTGATTTTAACTGGTTGTTCTGCCAATGTACCAGATAGGCCTCCACAAGAATTACACCCTATCTTTGCAGTGGTTGATAACTTTTTAACGGACACAGTTGACACTGATGGGGATGGTATAGATGATAAAACTCACGGAGAAGTTATTGAAACAATTATAAAAAAACAATGTCCCGGCGCTGTAGTTAAAAAGCAAGGATTATTACCTTATGGGAATGGGGGATTCTCATATTCAGACCTTATAGCTAATATTGAAGGCGTAAAAAAAGCTAGTGAATTGGGTACTCAATTTTACGGGGTTAACATATCAAGTGAAGCATCGTCAAGTTTTGAACAAGCTTCTAAATTGCTTAAAGAAGAAGTAACAGCGGGCAATTTAGCGGATAAAAGGTCTCAATTGCAAGAAAAATTAACTGAAGATCAACAAAGGTTGGTACAAGCTCTTGAAGCTTTAACAGAGCGCGGAATACCTGTTTATATTGCAGCTGGTAATAACGGTAGAGATAAATTTAATATTATGTCTTTAGCTGATAAGATTAATACAGTAAAAGCCACAAATGCAAAGGGAAATATAGAAGATTATTCTGCTGATAATTCTTTGGCGACAAAGGAGGCGCAGGGTACTTATAATACTGTCGCTGTCAAGAATAAGGATGGTAAAATATTAGGCTTTAATTTAACAGGTGGAGACGAAGTTCAAATTCCTGTGAATGGTACTCCCCCAAAAAGTCAATGTGAAGAAAAATTTAAGCTAATTGAGATTTTGGATATAAAAATAGATAAAGATGATGAGCATTTTAAAAGCTCAAAAAATTTATTAGACTATATATCAAAAAAATATCAAGATTTAGGCTGTAAAAATAAAAATAAAAGATGCCACATATTATCTGATATAAATCAATACATCCTTGGTTTTGACAGCTTTGAGCTTATGGTAAAAGTTCAAAATGCAATTTTAAAAGAGCAAGAACCAGGAACGGATCTCACTAATAAAACGTTTATAAATAAATATATAGACAGGCTTGAGGATATGGAAACTTTAAGGTACGTAAAGTTTGGAAAAGAAGGTGAACCGTTCTTTGACTTTGACGGTTCCGGCAGAAATGCTTTCGGTGTAATTGCAGGAACGTCTTTTGCAGCCCCTGCTGCAATGGTAAGAGATTATTTGGATCAACAGCAAAAAGCAAAGAGTAATAATTTAGCTGAAAAGCTTAGCAAC
The DNA here is from genome assembly GCA_028280605.1 of Candidatus Gastranaerophilales bacterium. Taxonomy (GTDB): domain Bacteria; phylum Cyanobacteriota; class Vampirovibrionia; order Gastranaerophilales; family JANQFW01; genus JANQFW01. The sequence goes on along the minus strand of JANQLL010000078.1, from coordinate 20,824 downwards.
GGTTTTCCACCTGAAAAAGTATTTGAAGTTATTGAATAATAGATAAATCAGACGAAGAAATTACAAATTTTTTTATAGTTCCAGATATTACCTGAAAATAAAGCACACTAGGAGTATTGAAAATCACTAAAGAATAAATAAAAAATAAAATATTAGTTTATTACAACGTGCTTTTATGAAAATAGTAAAATATTATTCAAATAAAATTTTTTATATAGTTACAATAGTTCTACTTATTTTGTATATTCTATTTACTTTTCTTCTGATAAATAATCAAAAGAAGCTTTTACAAAGCGAAAAAATGGGATATGAATCTAATAAAATAGCTTATGAACTGAGAACCAGTTCGGAAGAGTTAACAAAATATGTAAGAACCTACGTAATTACAGCCAACCCAAAATATGAAAAGTCATTTTGGCATATTTTAAATGTCCGAAATGGAAAAGTCCCGCGTCCTGATGGAAGAACTATTCCTTTAAAAACTTTGATGAAACAACTTGGTTTTACGCAACAAGAATTTGAAAAATTGGATTATGCTCAAAATAATTCAGATAATCTTGTTAAAAAAGAAGTTATTGCAATGAATGCAGTTAAAGGAATAATGTCTGATGAAACACAAGTCTTAATGCTCCCAAATGAATCTAATCGTGATTTTGCAATAAGGATTGTGCATGACGCAGCTTATCATAATGATAAAGCAGCTATAATGAATCCGATTGATGAATTTATAGAATTAGTTAATAAAAGAATTGAAGCACAAAACGAATATTATAATAATTTAAGTCTTATTTATATATTTATAGATAGTTTAGTTGTTATAGGTTTGATTATAAGTTTTTTTACATTGCTAGCCAAGCTTAAATATTCGCTTAAGATGGAGCAAGAGTCTTCAAGTAAACTAATAGAAAAGCAAAAAGAAATAGTAGAATTAGTTGAGTTAATAAATCAAAAAAATACTTTTGTAGCGGGTTTAACACATGATTTAAGAAGTCCTATTTTTGCGGAACAAAAGGCTTTAGAAGTACTATTATCAAAAAAAGCAGGTATTGAGTTTGAGCCTTTTTGGGAAACACTTCAAGATATTTATAAAACAAACGAAGAGCTTTTGTATATGGTAAATAATTATCTGTCTCTGTATCACTATGAGTCAGGAAAGTTAGAGCCTAATCTTAAAGCAGTTAATATAGCGGACCTTGTTAATAGCGCAGTTAGGTCCATTAAATACCTGGCAAAACACCAAGATACCACTATAAATATTGATATTCAGCCTGACTTACCCTTTATAAAAGTTGATAAAGGGCAAATTATAAGTGTGCTTGTAAATTTAATAAGCAATGCTATAAAACATAATACAAAAGGAAAAGATATTGAAATTAAAGTTCGAAAGGTAGACTTTAGCATAGAAGTATCTGTTAAAGATAATGGAAAAGGTATACCAGAGGCTGAACAACCAAATATATTTGAGCGATATCCTATAAAAAAAAGAGAGATAGGAACAGGACTGGGCTTATACCTTGCCAAGCAAATAGTTGAAGTCCATAATGGAGAAATTTGGTTTGAAACTCAAGAAGGAATCGGTACTACTTTTATATTCAGTTTGCCTATCGAGTTTTAAGAGTCTTGTTATTATCTTAGTAAATTTTTTGTAACATTCTTTCAATTATTATGCAATATTTTCAAAATTTATTATTTATTTTGTGAAATATCATTATACTTTTATGCCCGATTATTTAATTAAGTAATATACAGAAAGAGAAAAAGGTTTCTTTTTCAGGTTTTTCAGGTATTGATAAGTTTTTAAACACTATATATACTACTTTATAAAGAATTAACAAATAAAATCAAATCAAAAAAAGATAATAATAGCACTGCCGATTTTTTATTATCTATTTACTTACTGCTTAATAAAGATGAATAGCATAATTCTTTTTCAAGTTCTCTTGCGGAATCTTTTAATTGATAACAATCAATACATCTTGCCTCATAGCTTTCATCTCCTCCAATCATAATCAAAGGAGAATTTTTATCGGCAGGCTCACCGTTGATCAATCTCTGGGTTCTATTCCCGTACTCAGACCCGCACTTCATACAGATGGCTGTCTGTTTGTCAATTTTGTCAGCATAGCAATATATTTGCGGCATACAGCCAAAAGGCTCTGACTTAAAGTCTAAATCCAGACCTGAGCCGACTATTTTTTTGTTTAGTATTATTAATCTTTGTATAACGTCTATAATACCTATATCAAAAAACTGTAGCTCGTCAATGCCTATAACCTGATCTCTTTCCTCAATAAAATCCAAAATTTCATAAGCATTATGTATTCTTATTGCATTGCGGTGTGCTCCGTTCCTGGATTCAATCTTAGCACCTCCAGGTCTTGTATCCATAGCAGGGAAGAATACTTTGACTTTTTTATTAGCTATTTCCCCACGTTTTAGCCGTCTTATTAACTCTTCTGTTTTACCGCTTCCCATAGGACCTGTTATAAGTTCAAATTTATATCCATGCATCTAAATTTACCCCAACCTGCTTTTAACTACCTTCCTTATTACATTATGAAGCAAAACAGCATTTTTGTTTCGTTTATTTTTTGAAATTTAATTATTATTCATACATACCTTGCCTAATTCCCCTACAATTTGCAACAATGTCACAATAACTGCAATCCCCCGACCCTATAAAATCATAAGGGAATTCTTTTATTAATCCGAGCACAAAAAGTTTAGTATCCGAATTGATTTTTAGATTGGGTATAATAAAAATATCTAGTATGAATGTATTAAATATCTTTAAAAAAGTCAGATTACATGTTGTAAATGATTTTTGATTTATTTAAAATAAAAAGGTTTCCATTTAATCTATACTAAACTCAAAAGTTTTATATAGATGAGTGGAATAAATAAAAAACTATGGGGAATAATATGAAAACTCTTTTTGATGAATCTAGTATTGGCACATTGAAATTAAAGAATAGATTTATAAGGTCAGCAACTCACCTCTCTTTAGCGGAAAAAGATTGTCATGTGAGTGAAAAACTTTTAAATGCTTATGAAGACTTGGCTCAAGGTGGAGTGGGTACTATAATTACCGGCTTTGCGCATGCTTTTGTCGAAGAACAGCCTGCTGTTAAAATGATTGGCGCATATGATGATAAATTTATTCCTGATTTTAATAAAATAACAGAATCTGTGCATAAGCATGATTGCAATATAATAATGCAGCTAGCATATGGCGGATCACAATCAAAGTTATTAAAGGCTAAAAGAAAAATATGGGGACCATCTGCGGTAGAACACATATTTACCGGAATAAAACCTATAGAAATGACTAAGCAGGACTTTAAGACTTTTTCAGAAAAATTTGGAGATGCGGCTTTAAGGGTTAAAAAAGGCGGATTTGACGGTGTTCAATTGCACTGTGCACACGGCTATATGTTAAGTCAATGTTTAAGCCCGTATCATAATCGAAGAACTGATGAATACGGCGGCTCTATTGAGAATAGAGCAAGAATAATATTTGAAACTTATGAAAATATGAGAAAAAAAGTAGGTGACGATTTCCCAATACTCATAAAGATTAATTGTTCGGACTTTATGGGCGAAGATGGCCTACAATTAGAAGAATGTAAAGTTTTATGCAAAAAATTAGCCGAAATGGGATTAGATGCTATAGAAATAAGCGGTAATGTTGCTTATAATGAAAATGCCCCGCTTATATTCGAGAAAAAGATAAGTAGAGATAAGTCAAGACAATCATACTTTAGTAAATATGCCGCAGAAATAGCCGCAGAAATAGATATACCTCTTATTGTAGTAGGTGGTAACAGAAGTATTGATGTAATGACAGATATTTTAAACAGTACCGATATAAGTTATTTTTCACTTTCCAGAACTTTATTATCAGAACCTGATTTAATAAAAAAATGGAAAGATAATGAAGATTATAATCCTAAATGCGTTGCCTGCAATAAGTGTTGGTCGTTAAAAGGCAATATATGCATTTTAAACAGATAATTTTTTTGATCATCAAAGTTGATAGAGTTTTTAAGGGCTTAATGCCCTTTTTTTACTTTTACTTTCTAATTGAATTTAAAATAATAAATTATATAAATGATAATAAATTCGATGTTAGTTATTGTATAGAACGCTTATTTATGGTATAAAACGACTTATACTAGTATTGCGTCAATTTAGATATTTGAAACAAAAGGAGAGGTTTTAATGTCACAGAAAAGAGTCTACCTATTTAGAGAAGGTAATTCAGACATGAGGAATTCGCTGGGTGGTAAAGGTGCTAACCTGGCAGAGATGACAAACGCTGGACTTCCAGTTCCTCCGGGGTTAACAATTACAACAGAAACATGTATAGAGTACATTGATAATGGCAATGAAATGCCGGCAGGCTTAATGGATTCTATAAAAAAAGCATTAGAGGATGTAGAAAAAGAGACAGGTAAAAAGTTTGGCAGTGTCGATAATCCTTTGCTACTTTCCGTTAGATCAGGTGCAAGGTTAAGTATGCCTGGTATGATGGAAACAATTTTGAATCTGGGTTTAAACGATGACACATTAAAAGGTTTAATTTCTTTAACTAATAATGACAGATTCGCCTATGACAGCTACAGAAGATTTCTTTCTATGTTCGGCGGTGTTGTTTTAGATATTGATAAAGATGAATTTGAACACAGATTAGATAAAGTAAAAAAATCTAAAGGTGTTGATTTAGACACAGACTTAGATACAGAAGCATTGAAGGAAGTTGTTACAGCATACAAAGCTTTAATTAAAGAAAAAACAGGAAAAGATTTCCCTCAAGATCCAATGACACAATTGCAATTGGCTGTTGAGGCAGTATTTAAATCTTGGAACATCCCAAGAGCTGTGGCATACAGAAATCACTATAAAATAGATCACAGATACGGTACAGCTGTAAACGTTCAAAGTATGGTATTCGGTAATATGGGTAATGACTCAGCTACCGGCGTATCATTTACAAGAAACCCAAGTGACGGTGAAAATATTTTCTATGGTGAATACTTAACAAACGCACAGGGTGAAGATGTTGTAGCTGGTATTAGAACTCCAAAGCCAATTTCTGAATTAGCAGTTGAAATGCCTGCATTATATAAAGAATACGTTGATATAGCTCAAAAATTAGAGCGTCACTATCAAGATATTCAAGATATGGAATTCACGATTGAAAGAGGTAAACTCTACATTCTACAAACAAGATCAGGTAAAAGAACAGCAAAAGCTGCTTTAAAAATAGCTGTTGACTTAGAAAAAGAAGGTATTATAAACAAAGAAAAAGCTCTCCAATTAGTAGATCCTTCTCAATTATATCAATTATTACTACCTAGCTTTGATTTAAAAGCTAAAGATAAAGCAGTTAAAGACGGAAAACTTCTTGCAACCGGCTTAAATGCATCACCTGGTGCAGCAACCGGTATGTTGATTTTCGATCCTACAGAAGCTGCTGAAAGAGCAGAAAAGGGCGAAAAAGTTATCCTAACAAGAATAGAAACATGTCCTGATGATATTCATGGTATGATCCCATCTCAAGGTGTATTAACAGCAAGAGGCGGTATGACCAGTCACGCTGCTGTTGTAGCAAGAGGTATGGGTAAGCCTTGTGTTGCAGGTTGTGAGTCTTTAAAAGTAGATTTAGCAAAGGAAACTGTTACAAATGCTGAAGGTAAAACCTTCAAAAAAGGTGAGATTATCTCATTAGATGGTGGAACCGGTGAAGTATTTGTTGGTGCAATTGCAACAGTTGATCCTGAACTTGGCGGTGACTTTGACCAATTGTTAGAATGGGCTGATGAAGTAAAACGCTTAGTTGTAAGAGCTAATGCTGATACTCCTGAAGATGCTGAAAAAGCTATTGAGCTTGGCGCTAAAGGTATTGGTCTTTGCAGAACAGAGCATATGTTTATGGCTCAAGACAGATTACCTGTTGTACAGCAAATGATTCTTGCAGGAACAGCAGAAGCAAGAAAAGAAGCTTTAGCTAAGTTACTTCCGTTTCAGTACGAAGATTTCAAAGCTATATTCAAGTCTATGAATGATCTTCCTGTAACCGTTCGTCTGTTGGATCCTCCTTTACACGAGTTCTTGCCTAATCATGAAGAATTATTAGCGGAAGTTGTTGAACTAAGAGTAAAAGGAAATAATCCAAAACTCTTAAAAGAAAAAGAAGAATTATTGGAAAAAGTATCAGAATTAAGCGAATCTAACCCAATGATGGGCTTAAGAGGATGCAGATTAGGCTTAACCTATCCTGAAATCAACGAGATGCAAGTAAGAGCTATTTTCCAAGCTGCTTGTGATCTTAAAAAAGAAGGTATGGATGTAAAACCTGAAGTAATGATTCCTTTAGTCGGTCATGTTAACGAATTAAAGACAGCTAGAGAGCAGTTAGAATCTGTTGCTAAAGAAGTAATGAGCGAAAAAGGTGTTGATGTTGATTACCAATTCGGTACAATGATCGAAATACCTAGAGCTGCTTTAACTGCTGATGAAGTTGCAGAGTATGCTCAGTTCTTTAGTTTTGGTACTAATGACTTAACTCAAATGACATTTGGCTTTAGTCGTGATGACGCTGAAGCTAAATTCTTAACTAACTATACAGAAAAGCAAATCCTTCTTGAGAACCCATTCGAAACTTTAGATCAGGATGGTGTAGGTCAATTAATGAAGATTGCTATTGAAAAAGGCCAGTCTACAAGACCTAATATCAAGCTTGGTATTTGCGGTGAGCATGGTGGCGATCCTAAGAGTGTTAAATTCTGTAACCTCATTGGATTAAACTATGTAAGTTGTTCACCTTTCAGAGTACCTATTGCAAGATTATCAGCTGCGCAGGCTGTGATTGAGCAACAGGAAAAAAAAGTCCTTTTAACTAAATAAAACTTGAATTCAGATAGATTCAAGGGTCGTTTAAAAGCGAGTGTCTTTAATTAGTCACTCGCTTTTTTTTTTGGGAAATTTATTGGAAATTTAATAGAAGTTTATTGGAAGTTTATTGGAAGTTTATTGGAAGTTTGTTAGAATAATAATGGAAATAGACAGAAAAAGGGAGTGTTTATGTTTTCACCGAATTTTTCACTTACATCCGAAATAACAAATTCTTTGATGGATATAGAGGCAAGCAGGCAGCTTTTTCAGTCTTTGCCCATCAATGTATCGGTTCTTGCATCTTTGAGAGAGTCCGCGCGTCTTACTTCTACTCATTATTCAACGCAAATAGAAGGCAATAATTTGACGCAGGAGCAGGTTGAAGAAGTTGTTAAAGGCGCTTCATTTCCCGGGCGGCAACGGGATGAAACTGAAGTGAAAAATTATTATAAAGCCCTTGATTATTTAGATGATTTGATTAACCAGCCTGTTAGTTCAATTAATGAAGACTATATAAAGACAATTCATGGTTTGGTAATATCTGGTCGAAAAAAAACTTCGCCTTATCGTGACGGTCAAAATGTTATTCGCAATAGTCTGGATGGTAAAATTGTTTACATGCCTCCAGAGGCGAAGGATGTTCCCGAATTAATGCAAGGTTTAGCGAATTGGATAAATAAAGAGCTGGAGCAAAGATTACTTCCAGTGCCTGTTATAGCTGGAATTGCTCATTATCAGTTTGCTACAATTCACCCTTATTATGATGGTAACGGTAGGACGGCAAGACTTTTAACTAACCTTGTTTTGCATATATCAGGCTATGGATTGAAAGGAATTTATTCTCTTGAGGAGTATTATGCAAAAGATTTGCATAGCTATTATAATGCTTTAGCCGTAGGTGAGTCGCATAACTATTATTTAGGCAGGGCTGAGGCCGATATAACTGATTGGATTTGTTATTTTTGCAGAGGAATGGCGCTTGCCTTTGCGAATGTTCAAGCAAAAACAAGTCAGTTAGCACAGGATGAGGTTAAATATCAATCGCATTTGCTGAGGGAGCTGGATCAAAAACAAAAACAGGTCTTGATGCTTTTTAAAAACAGCCGCTTTATAACCACAAAAGAAATTGCCGATCAATTAGGTATTACAAGAAGAACTGCTTTGAATAATTGTCATAAATGGGTAGATGAAGGTTTTTTGGTGGAAATTGGAGTTGCCAAAAAAAGCCGTAAATACGAACTTGCATCTAAATGGTTAGGGTTGATTTTGTAAGGATATAAAACGTAAAATTTAAGCATTTTTAATGTCCAAGCTCTTGTTAGGGTCGGCTTCTGATAAATTTTGACTTTTTTTATCAGAAAAAACTTTATTAGCAGAGCGCATAGCAAGTATACTTACAGGAATATAAGCACATGCCGCCAGAGTTAAACCTTTCAAAAATCCTTTAAAATTTTTTGGATTAATGGCCGCCCAAGCTGAATAGCCACCAGCTACAACTAATGGTAATCCCAGTACTGCTTTTTTAATAGTAGCTTTACCTTTTTCAGGATTTTTTTCTTTGTCTAAAATTGCAGCCGAACACTTTAACAATAGAACTGGAGCTAATAATAATGAGATCTTGCTTATAAAAGGCTTTGATTCTTTAACCTTAAAAAGAGACTTTAAAACATCTTTTTTTAAGATGTTTTCACCATCCTGCATTTTATTTATAGCCAAGCCAAGAGCGGTACCGCCAGCAATTGCGGCAGTACCTTTAATTAATAGATTTCTTTGTTTATTATTATTTGCATTAAGTTGAGAGGGTGAATTTAAGTACAAATTAGTCTTCATGCAACTGTCCTTTTTCGTGTTTAAATGTTTATATCCAACTATTGCTGCCTCTTGAATATGCTACAACAATTTTACCAACTTCATCTAAACGGGCTCCAAATGCATCTACAAGTTTATCAGTAGGTGTTGCTATAAAACCAATAGCTGGTGCTATCTCTGCTGCGAATCCAAGAAGTTCATTAATATTCCTTAACTGAGATAAATTATTTGGCGAAATACCTTGCTGTTTGCAAGCTTCAAATACTACCATAGTACCAGCTCCTACCGCTAAATTAAGGCTGGTAGATACTCCTGCATTTACTAATGCACCATAGCCAGGAATACTTCCACCAATAGCTCTGGCTGCGGCTCCACCTACTTGACCGCAAGCTAATACGGCAAGAAGGCCTGCTGTATTAGAAAATTCTTTTTCATAGCCATATTCTTCAGCTATAGCCTTAACCATTTTATTTGTTAAGAAGTGTTGAATCCCAGCATCTATTAAGCCTGCTCCTATAAATCCTAAAATACCTCCTGTAGTCGCTCCAGCAGCAGTATAATTTCTAATAATATCTATTGACTCACTTCTTCTTATGTATTTATTATTAGGACTTGCTTTGAATCCTAGTTTTTTAGGGCTTGCAACTTGTGCTTCTATTTGTTTTTTAGATATTGACTTTTGAAGCCTAACAAGCTTTAAGGCTTGGGCTATACCTTCTTGATCTCCGTCTGTTTGAGCGCCCTTTTCTTGCTCTAATTTTTTCTCTACTGAGTCCATTGCCAGATACATAATGTTAGGATTTTTCGTTGCTTTTAAAAGATTTTCAGGATTTGAAAGATATTTTTCAACCTTTTCTGCTTCTTCTTCCGACAACTCATTCTTAGCCATCGCCGCTAAATACTTTGGATCTTCAAGCTTTGTTAACATTTCTTCTTTAGGATTAGTGCCAGATTTTAAAATAGTTGCTTTATTTAAATCTCCCAAGTTTTGAAGACCTTGATTTTCTCCTGTTTCAGAATTAGAACCTACAAAGCTAGGAGCTTTTAAATTGTTTTCTTTTAAGTCTACACTCTTGGTAGCAATTCCTTTTAAATTGTCAAGTGACTTTACTAGCATTGTGTTTTTTTACCTTTCTTTTTTGATCTACTATTTAGAATTTGATAAATTATATAATGTTAATAAGACACTAAATAATTTAAATTTCTTGAAATTGCTTAATTGTAACGAAATATTAATAATTTTATTTATATAAATAAGTTTTTTTCTTTAGTAATTTATTTTCAATTAAATAAACAATGATAAAAATAAATATTAACAAGTTGAGCAAAATTTTTAATAAAAATTAAAATAACCTTTATAAAATAACCGCACCCGTAGTATCAATATCAACAGTTTTTACGCTTGATCGAATACCAATAGCTTCCCAAGTTGACTTAACAGTACTTTTAACATCCTCAACCTTAGAATTTTCAGATACAACCAAAATACTAGGTCCCGCACCACTAAGAACAGTACCTAATACATCTATTTCTTTTAAATTAGTTGTAATCTCATCAAAACCAGGCACTAATCGTGTTCTGTAAGGTTGATGCAACTTATCATCCAATGCTACATTTAAGAGGTCGCCATCTTTTGTATGCAAAGCCTGTACAAATAAAGCACACCTTTTAGCATTGTAAATAGCATCCTGTAAATTCACTTGTTCAGGAAGAACAGATCTGGATATCTGTGTTGCAAGCTCATAATCAGGAATGCAAACAGTTAGCTTCCAATCATCAGGCCACTCTATTTTGCGATGAATAATACTTCCATCCTCTTCTGCAGAAGATAATACAAAACCTCCAAGCATAGCAGGTGTAGTATTATCCGGGTGTCCCTCAACCTCATTTGCAATAGATAATATAGCTGCTTCGTCAGCAGGATTTCCGAGAAGTTTGTTTGCAGCAATAACACCACCAACAATAACAGATGCACTACTTCCTAAGCCTTTTGCAATAGGAATATTAGATTTTATATTAATCCTCAGGGCAGGTACCACCTGCCCTGTGTAATTATAAAGTAGCTCAACAGCTTTATATACAATATTTGATTTGTCAGTTGGGATAGTAATAGCTGATAAATCGTCCTTACTATCACTTAATATATTTATTTCCAGACCGTTAGTAGGATACACGGTTTCTTCCAGCGTAACAACATTATACATAGATAACGCTATACCGAAACAGTCAAACCCAGGACCAACGTTTGCGGTAGTAGCTGGAACCTTTACACTTACTTTCACAATTATAATCCTTCTTTGAACTGTCTATCTATAAGATTATTTTTAGACACGACTGATATAATATATGGACTTTTAAAATACTTATTTGCCGTTTTAATTATATCATCAGCAGAAACTGATTCCAGGAGTTTTTTGTATTTTTCTTCAAACTTATACCCCTTTCCTGTTAACTCGTACAATCCCAAAGTATGAGCCTGCTGCTGATTGGTCTCTTTAGCCAGAGCCATTTGACCAATAATCTTTTGTTTTTCTTTTTTTAGCTCTTCTTCGCTAACAGGTACGGTTTTAAGTTTTTCAATTTCATTTAAAAATCCTTTAATAGCTTTGTTTGTATTTTTTTCAGCTGTACCTATATATAATGCAAAAAAGCCATTATCAAGTCTCAAAGGATAAACAGAACTGACAGCATAAGCCAAACCCTGTTTTTCTCTTAAATTAACAAATAATCTGGAGCTCATTCCATTGCCTAATAAAGAATCAATAAGCTGTAATGTAGCATAATCCTTTTCGTTCCGGATTCCTTGAGCTTTCCACCCCATAACAATTTTAGCAGCCATAGTATCTTTTTGAGTAAAAATCACTTTATTTTTCTTTAAAGGCTTAAACTCAGACTGATAATCGCTTACCAAAACTTTTTCACCTTGTTTTTTAGGGAAGTAAGCCACAAGTTTTTCAGTTATATCTTTTGAATTAACATCACCATACACAGAGACTATCATGTTTTCCGGTGTGAAATAGCTGTTATAAAATTTAACAACATCGTTTCTGTTTATTTTATCGATGTTTTTTTCAACATCTTCACCGTTATATCCGTAAGGATGCTTCGGAAACATAGCTTTTTTAAACTTTTCAAACGCTACGGATAAAGGTCTGTCTCTGCTGGCAAGTATGCCCTGCTTGATATTTTTTTGTGCTTTTTTAATATCACTTTCTTTAAATAAAGGATTATTTAAAATATCGCATAATATGTCAAAAGCCTGATCAAAGTCTTGTTTTGTAGATTTTAAATTGATTTCAAAATAATCAGAAGCTAGTGCAGGACTAATTCTAATGCCCTTATCTTCTAATTCTTGAGTTATTTCTTCAAAACTACGGTTCTTGGTCCCCTTTAAAAGGGTAGATTTTATAATATTTTGAATACCAGGTATCGTCTGAACAAATTTACCGCCTCTGACAAGTAAGGATAAGGAAATAATATCATTACCAGCACTTTTACCGGTAATTAAAGTCATACCGTTAGGCAATATGCTTTTAGAAAGATTTTTATGGGTTTCTGTTTTAATGCCGTTACCTGCGGTTTCTGGCAGTAATACAGAAATAGCCATCTTATCTTCTTTAAGATATTTTTGTACAGCACGCTGTATATCTTGTTTTGTAATTTTGTTGATACCTTCAATATATTTGGTATAGCAATCTAAATTACCGTCCAATGTCATACAATAGCCTATTGAAGTAGCTATATTTTGTACAGATTCATTATTATATAAAAAGCTTCTTTGAAATTGAGTCTTGGCACGAGCCAATTCTTCGTCCGTAACTAGATTATCTCTTAAGTTTTTCAGCTCTTTACTAACCTGTTTTTTAATTAATTCAAGCTTGTTAGGCTCAAAGGTAGACATAATGTAAAATATACTATCATCTTTCAAAGAATAATGACCGCTAGAGATAGTAGTAACAAGATTTCTCTTTTCTTTTACGTTTTGATACAATCTGGAGCTTCTGTTTCCACCTAAAATTTCTGCAGCTAAATCAAGAGCCATGTTATCTTTGTCGTTTTTTATATCAACACCCTTAAACCCAATATCAAGGTATGCTATATTATATTTGCCTTTTTGGATTTTTTCCTGTTTTTTTGTAATAAAAGGTTCTCTTTGATATGTTTTAGAATATTTTTGAGATTTAGCCAGTTTAAAATTGTCTTTTATAAGGCTTAAAACCTTTTTAGAATCTACATCACCAATAACAATTGTTACCATATTAGACGGCACATACCATTTGCGGTAATATTTAATAATTTCTTCTTTAGGGATATTAGCTACAATCTCAGCCGTTCCAAGAGTTTGATATTTATAAGGATGTTTTTTAAACAAAAGATTGTTCAAATTTTTAAATAATACTCTGCTCGGTCTGTCTTTAGCCCTTCTTATTTCTTCAATTACAACTTTTCTTTCTTTTTTTAGCTCGTCTTCAGGAATAACTGAGTTTAATAGCATATCCGCCTGAAGATCAACAGCTGTTTCCAGGTAAGGAGAAGCTATTGTAATGTAATAATGCGTAAAATCTTTGCTGGTAGCAGCGTTAAACACCGCGCCCTTCGATTCTAACATTTTGTCAAAATCACCGGCCTTAAACCTTTTGGTTCCCTTAAACAAAAGGTGTTCCAAAAAGTGTGAAACTCCGTTATTTTCATCGTTTTCATTAATAGAACCTGTTTTAACCCAAGTGTCAATACACACAATAGGGTTATTATGTTGTTCTTTAATGATTACCGTATGCCCGTTAGGCAGCTTGTGTACCTGGATATCATTATTATTTGCAAAAGCCAAAGGGCTAAAAGCAAGAAAAGACAATAATAATATTGATCCTACAAATTTTTTTCCAAGCATATTTTTTTACCTCATAAGTTATTAATTTGTAAGGAAAAATTCTTTTTATATCTACCCCTAAATAACAATTTTTCCTTTCTTTTTTAGATTCAAAGCCAGATTAAATCCGGCTTGTTCAATCCTAAGTTTTTTATATTTTTTATTTATTAAAATTAAAAAAACAAAAAAATATTAAATAAATCAGACTTATTAAACTCCGAATCTTTGATAAATTGTATTTATGTTTCTCAAGTAATATTTTGGCTCAAAACAATTTTCAATTTCAACTTCATCTAAATATTGCCTTACTTCACTATCATTTAGCAGGTTTTGTCTAAAATTGCCATTATCTTTATTCCAGGCTGCGTGGGCATTTTTTTGGACTAATCTGTAAGCAACCTCTCTGGATAAGCCTTTATCGGTAAGAGCAAGCAATACTCTCTGAGAATAAATAACCCCACCGAATAACTTTGTATTTTTTTCCATACTTTCAGGATAAACCTGAAGGTTATTGATAACGTTTTTAAATCTGTTTAACATATAATCCATAAGAATTGTACTATCCGGGAATATAACCCTTTCCACGGAGCTGTGACTTATATCTCTCTCGTGCCATAGCGCAACATTTTCTAATGCAGCAAAAGAATTTGATCTGATTAAACGCGCCAGACCAGTTAAATTTTCGGAGCTGATAGGATTTTTCTTATGCGGCATAGCGGACGATCCTTTTTGTCCTTTAGAGAATCCTTCTTCCACCTCTAAAACCTCTGTTCTTTGCAAGTGTCTGATTTCAGTAACAAACTGCTCAACAGTTGAAGCTATTAAAGCCAGACACTGCATATATTCAGCGTGTAAATCTCTTTGTATCACCTGAGTAGAAACCTTAGAATATTTTAAACCCATAAATTCACATGCCATCTCTTCAATCTTTGGGTCAATATTGCTATAAGTACCCACTGGTCCGCTTATCATGCCATATCTGATATTTTCTGATGCGGTTTTAAATCTTTCAAGATTTCTTTCAAATATATCAAGCCACACGCACAGCTTAGCCCCAAAGGTTGTTGGTTCTGCGTGTATACCGTGGGAACGCCCGATGGTGATTGTGTCTTTGTGTTCTGCGGCTTTATCTTTTATGGCTTTAATTACGTTTATTATATCTTCTTCGATAATTTTATTAGCGTCTTTTATTTGCAGAGCAAGCGCAGTATCAAGCACATCTGAGCTTGTCATACCCATATGGATATACCTTGATGAGTCGCCCACGTTTTCGTTCACGTTTGTCAAAAACCCAATAATATCGTGTTTTACTTCGTTTTCTATTTCGTCAATGCGCTCAACGCTAAAAGTTGATTTTTCTATTATATTTTTTAAATCGTCATCAGGGATAAGCCCCATTTTGTTGTAGGCTTTGCAAACAGCTATTTCTACATCCAGCCAATACGCGTATTTTTTATCCAGCTCCCAGATTGACTTCATTTCTTCTCTGGAGTATCTGTCGATCATTGTGTAATCCTTCCTCTCTCAAGTTATGACTTATTTTATGCTTTTTTAAAGTCATTTTAACACAAGGGAAAGACTATAAAAAAGCTATGTTGATGTTTGAATGTTAATAATTTTTAGATATTTGTAATAATTCACTGTTGAAAAAACAGATATGTGTTATAATATTAAACTGGTGACTTTTTTAGTAAATATTATTTATTTAAATGTTTTTATAATGTTAGTAGAATATTTTTTCTAATACTGGTGTAATTATGATATATAGATTGTTCCAAAAGGCAGAAAATGATTTAAATTTTGATTATTTAGACCTATTTGAGTCTGATATTTATGTTGCAAAAATTGATGAGAATAATTATTCTCAAAATTTAGAAGAAATGAATCAAGAATCAGACTGGATTTTACTAACAAGCAAAGATATATTTAACTTTATTGAATATGTTGCTCAAAACCCCGAATTTTCAATAGACTTCATTAATAATGAAAAAATGCCAGAAGAGCTAGAGCTCCTGTTAGAAAAACAGGATTATAAAAAATTGAAAGAATACATAGAAAATAATCAGCTGTTGATTGATCAGTTGGCAATATATATTAATAATTGCCAACTTCGTTTGTCAAAAAATGGTAATATTAAAGTTAATAAAGAAAATTGCTTACAAGAGCGCAATATAATTGATATGTTTAAATATGCCTTAGGAGTCTAAAGGAAGTTTTATCAATGCAAAAAATCATTGCAACTTTTTACGGTATATTATTGGTGGCTAACTATACAGAGGCATATAATTTTATAACATTTTTAAGTAAAGATTTATTTGATACTATTTTTGCACAAGCTGGTATGTATGGGGTCATTATAGCTGTTGCATTAACTTCATTCTATGAACAAAAAATTGGTCTTATTTTTATAGCCCCAGAAATTCACTCCGACACTGCTGAAAATATTACTAACATAAAGATTAAAAAGGATTCAGCTTTTGCTTTATATATAAAAATACCTGAACCCAAAATAAAGCTTTATTCAAAAATAGTGTCTATAGCTAATTATTTATTTTTAATACTACATATTTATCCATATATCGAGATAAATGTAAATATACACGCAAAGATACAATTAGATCCCATCGTTCCATCTGATGAATATAAGTGGGACGAAGAAAAAAAATGTTTTAAATTATACTTGCATCATAAAACTTTTGTTTTGCCTCCTTATGAGACTATTCATAGATTATCTTTATTAACACCACAACGGCAAAATAGAGATGGACACATTGATATGAGATTAAGAATAGATAGCAAGGGAAATAAAATTCAAAAAGCTATTGGTATTTGTTTTATCTATCCTTTATTTTATTTAGCATTCAGGCTTTGTTATAATCCAATTAAGTTAAAAATTGAAAATCAAACTTCTGGAGAATAAGATGTTACAAAAAATAAATAAAAATGCAACTTTCACTGAAGGGCAAACTAATATAACAAAATATCAAGTTTATTTTAGGCAAAATATAAATCAATTGGAAGAAGAACTAAAAAGAGAAAAATATAAATATACACCTGAAAATAATATAGGTATTGATTTTGTTCAGAGTATAGATGCAAATACTTTTTATCTGATATTTAAATCAGTCATGTTAGAAAGTGAATTCTTTTTAGAAATTTTAATTTATCAAGATGAAACTGGAAAAATTTATTCCATATGGGGAACTACAGATGATGATTTAATGCAAACGTGGGTTAATGAGCTTATTAAAGGGATAAGTTTAGATATAAGCTTTCTTAAAGAAATTAATTTATCAATTGATGAAAATTTACCGCTATGGCTATTATCAAAAGATTTAATTGGAGAGAAAAACTTAACAGAAGAAATAGAAATAGAAACAATAGATAATGCTCAAGCAAGTGTTTCTGAGTTTAGCAGTATCTCCTTTGACTCTAATACGTTAAATGAACTAACAGAAAGACTGGTAAGCGCATTAAAAGAAAGAAAATTTGGAAATGTAGGCTTAGTCATAAAGAAAAAGAAAGACAATAAAAGAGTTAAATTTGTTATCCAGAAAGATTATAAGCTTAAAGTTATAAATACATATACAAGAGGATTTCCTATTATTAATGGCAATCTAGTTGAAAAAAGAATAAGTTCTATACTTTTTATTGTAAAAGAACTTTTGCCAGAGTTAAGAAGAGCATATAATCAAACTCCAGACATTGAAAAAAAACGAATAGAATTAGAGTATAATCTTAAATGTATAAATCAAATATTTAAAGAAGTACCTGATTTTATAAACCGATTAATAAGTAAAACAATTGAAGCTGAGATAGAAGAGTTTAGAATAAAACCAGAGAGTGAGAATAAAGATGGCGATATGGGGGAGGATATAGCAGATAAGTCAGATGAGTTTATAAATGATTTGTATGAAAATATAATAAAGCTAAAAGATAAGCTGGAAGAAATAGTTTCAATAAATAAAAATATGACAATAACTACCTTATTTGAATATGGTCTTTTGAAAAAAGGTGATAAGCTTGTTGCATCACATAAAGAAGAAGATTTTAGTGCAGAAATAACAACCAATGGTAAGTTATTCTATGATGGAAAAGAATTTGATAAACCATCTGACCCCGGCAAATTAATTTATCAAAAAATGGGATGGGGTTATGGTCCATCGGGGTGGACATTTTGGAAGCTTCAAAAAGAAGCTGAACAAGTAATACCTCTTGATGACTTAAGACAAAAATGTAAGTTTTTAATATTCAAAGAGAAGTATAAAAATAATTTATATTATTAATGAATAAGTAATATAAAAAAGTTGAGTAACTAATGAAAAACAATAAATACAATAAAAAAATAAACTACATCGTTTCGCTTTATAAAGAAGGAATGTTGAATGAAGAAGAAATGAAAACCTTAATTTCTTTCTCTTTAGGGGAGTATGTTAATTATCAGGTTGATAATGAGCTTGATAAAATATATAGCAAGTTTTGTAAAAGTTTTTTAAAGGGTGGTATGAGTTATGCAAGAGGAAAATAATGAGTTGGATTCAGCTATTGATGAGGATAATAATTTAGTTCCAAATGAATTAAAAGAAGTATTAAACTCAATACCGGATGAGTCAGTTAAAGAGAAAATAAAAAAAGTGTCTATTAGCATGATGACATCTTCAGGACTTATGCCTCAAAAACACCCCTTTGAAAAAATACTGACAAAAGATCATTTGTCTCAAATAATATCTAATTCTGAAAAAGAATCAGATAGAGAGTATAATAATTCAAAATCTACTCGAAGGTATGTATTTGCAACACTTGTTGTTGTAATCTTGTTTATTCTAGCTTTGATATATTTGCTTGGCAAAGATAATCCACTAATTAGTTAATATTATAATTGCTTTTATTTCTTTAACCACCGGAGCTTTTGGCGGATATGGTTATGGTTTACAAAAAGGTCAATCTGAATAAGTTTAAAACTTAAATATGTAAATATAAAAACAAGAAGCCCCAAAAAGGGACTTCTACTCATAATTATTAAATTTTAACTTGCTGTTGCTTAACTCAAAATATCAACTAATTGATTTTTTAAAGCTTCCAATTCACTCTCAGCCTGATCTTTGTTAACAGTAAAGCCATATTGATATTCTTTGTTATTAACATTTAATACTAAACTTTGAGGTAACTCTTCGCCGGGCAGTTCACCGGCGTGCTCCCCTGAGCAACCACATTTAGATGGTGCTTCAAAATAAAAACAAGAAACAGCATCTTTTTTTATCATACAGCCGTTAATTTCAATAAAACCTTTATTTTCGTTAATTTCTAAGCTCATTTTCATGTCTCCTACTGAGTAATTACTAACCCATCATAGCAGCATCAAGAAATAAACCAAAACTTTTTTATTAATTATATACTTAATTTGCCTTTTTTCTTTATTATAATAAACAATGCTGCCAAAAAACCCGCATTGTAATGTACTCTAAGCCGCTGATAATATTTTTCCGTTAAATCCTTTTTAAAAAACTTCAAAACAAATCCCTCACACAACCGTTTAGAATGTATAAATAATTTTTGAGGAACATCTTTAAACTGATACATGCCCAAAAGATAATAAGCATAAGCATCAGATCGCCCGTGTGCAAAGTATTTCTTTTTATAATAACCATAAGTCAGCCTGGTTGTAGGCATTCTGTGATAAACCAGCATATTGGGGTTATAAACCAAATTATATCCCGCCTGCCTAACCTGGTTTGCAAAAATAACATCATCATTAACAGCGATTTTCAGGTCAAGTTTGCTAATTAACTCAGAAAACCCGTCGACTTTTTCGGCGCAGGATTTTTTAATAGCCATGTTGCACGTATAAGGCACATGTTTTGGATGTTCGCTGTATAGCTTAGGTTCATTACCAAAGTCAGAAGCTGCCAAAACCTCTAATAAGCGTCCGCTTAACCAGTCAGGTTTTTTGCCGATAAAGTCTATTAAGGTTTTTCCGCCTATCATATCAGGGTTTAGCTCTGATGTTTTAAAAAAGCTTAAAATTTCTTCTAAATATTTTTCTCCAAAAAGCACATCGTCATCCACAAAAACTAAAATTTCGCCCGCTGCGGTGGCAATACCTTTGTTTCTGGAGATAGAAACACCTTTGGAGTCTAGTTTAATATAATTCACCCATGAACAATCTTTAACCAGGTCTTTTGTTTTATCGTCATCGCTCTGGTCTATCAAAAGTACTTCAAATTTGGACTTATCAAGGGTTTGTGCATCAACAGACTCTAATAAGTCGTATAGCATATCCGCTCTGTGGCATGTGCAGATTATCAATGATATTTCAATGCTTGAACTCAATTGAAAAATGACCTCCCAAAAATGTAAAGAAATACTAAAGAGTCTAAGCCCATTTAAACATGAGGGTTTAAATGCAAAAAATAATTTGTTATAATAATATTTAGACCCCAGAAGGAAGAGCTGCAACTCAACCTTCCAGGGATGAATTTTAAATTAAGGTTTTAAGAAGCTCTGTAATCCACTTACAGGGCTCTTGATTTATTAGAGCAAATGCTGCAATTTTTTATATTAAGTTTTAATAAATATAATATAAGTATAGCAAAAAAACTTTATGCCGCTACTTCAACGCATGTAACGATGACATAAATAAAAGGTGATGACTATCACCCAAAATAAAAAAAGGTTCTTTCCAGAACCACCATCGTTAGCACATTACCAAATTTTTAATTAAATCTTTTTACTTGCCTTTACCGTTTTATTTATCCTTTACCCAAGTATATAAAGTATTTGTTTTTATAAAAATTGTTAAATAATAATAAATTGTAACAAGTTTTTAACAAAATAGCCCTTTTTTCGGATAATCCAAAATTCTCCATGCATTAAAATTTAGAAATTGATATAATATTAATTAAACAAACAAAAAGCATGTTACACGGGATTAAGATTAAAGGTTATATTGCTTTGACAAACCAAGCTGCAAAAACTGAAGACACCTGCCAAAAGGACAACGATAAATACGCATCAATCTTGTATTACAGACTGCGTAATAAAATTGTACTCCTGCGTAGTTTTGTCAAAAATTGCGACCTCATGGGCTATAAAGATCGCCTACTCGAAGCTATAAAAACAACAGAAATGCAATTTGACACAGTCGGTAAAGAATATATGCATATAATGCGAACAGGCAACTGGAGTAAATTCCTGATTCAAAAGATGGAATTTATTAACATGGGCCTTCAAAGCTTTGCAATGAACATTATA
>JANQLL010000067.1 GCA_028280605.1 Candidatus Gastranaerophilales bacterium | reverse complement strand
ACGACCGGAAATTTGCAGTAAGCATATTGAAACAAGAAAACGGTGTAGCATTTGGCTACGCTGATATCACAACTCTGAACTATGTATACTTTACATTCGCGGCGTTGAGAGCTTAGTTTTGAAGATGCAAAAGAATATTAAATTTTTACAATAGGAGAAAAAAATGAAATGTCCACATTGCAATAAAAATGTTAAATTGGTAAAAAATGAAAAGCCAGAAATAATAAAAGATGAATTGATTTATGACACTTCTAAAATTAACTATAGAAAAATTGAAGACATAAAACAGATTGTAATCCATCATAGTGCCAGTGATACAAATAAACAAATTCAAGATATACATAATTGGCATAGAGAAAAAAAACCTATTGCTTGGGCTGGTTGTGGTTATCATTATGTTATTCATTATGATGGCTCGATACACAAGGGCAGAGAGCACAACCAAATTGGTGCTCACTGTCGTGGTCATAATGATGACAGTATAGGTATTTGCTTGATAGGAAATTTTGAGCTAACAAAGCCTAGTGAGGCTCAAACAAAAAGTTTGAGTGAGCTTATAGTTTATTTGCAAGACAAAGTTCCTACAATTAATCAGGTTCGTGTACATTCGGATTTACAAGCTACAAAATGCCCCGGAAAATTATTTAAATTATAGAGGTTAATTATGGCTAGATATATTAGGACATCTGGAACAGAAAATATATATGGTGTTAAAACTCTTGTTGATGGTGGCAAAACTTCTTTTGTGCCAACTGATGATGATGACATTACAAATAAATTATACGTAAATGGACTTATGACAAGTCATACTCATACTGCAGCACAAATAACAGATTTTAATTCTGCGGTAAGTTCTAATTCGGCTGTAACTGCTAACACATCAGCAAGGCACACGCATAGCAACAAGTCAGTAATTGACCTGCTGTCAGACTCTGGCGGCAGCTTGTATTACAACGGTACGGCTGTGAACAGTAATAACTTTGATCAAAGCCTTAATACTACAGATGATGTAACGTTTAACAATGTTAGTAGTACTGGAGTAATTAAAATTAATGGCACTCAAGTAATAACAAGTCAGCAAGCGGCTATCTCTAGTCCGTCAGGTGGAAGCACAATAGATGCTGAAGCAAGAACGGCAATAAATGATATATTAGCAGCATTAAGAACGCACGGGCTAATAGAGACATAAGGAGAAGAAGAAAATCGCATTAAAAATATTAGAATAAAAGTTAAGATGGCCTAAAAGCAACAAAAAATTTTTTCCCGACTATTTCCCGACCTTCATATAAATTTTTATTATCTTTTGTTATTTTTTATTTTATTTAAAAATATTGATTTTATTGAATTTATTAGCCTTTTTTATGGTAATATAATACATAGTAAACGGGTTCAAATCCTGTCGTTCCGATTTTTTCTATTACTGATATTACTGGGGTTAGGATTCTCTAAATTTATAATTGTCTAATATTTGCCTAGCACTTGTGTAAAGATTGTGTAATTGTAACTATAAATAAAGCTATTAAATTTAAAATAATGGACGAAAAGCAAGCCCAAACACTTAAAAACCCCCTTAACAGGGGGCAAAAAATAGATAAAAAATTTATTTCATTATAAATCCCGCTCTTTTAGCCTTAAAGAGACTCAAAAAAAATATTCAATTGTATGTTGATGTAAAAATTAAAGATTATATTGACTGCAATGATTTTTGCTTACAAAAGGGAAAAAATAGGCACACTTATCCTGGGTGATAGTCATCACCTTTTTTATGTCAGCACTACAAGCTTTGATATAGCTTAAGTACAATTGAATCATCAGAACACGATAGTTAAATATCTTAACGTGTACGGGAATAATGTGCTGGTTTAAATTGGAAATTAAAATTTGCGTGGCTGGCGCATCCTTTAATTTATTGATATATAAGGAGTTTGTGATTTTTAATGATTGATTTATTACTGCATAATTATAACCAGCTCTATTTAATTTAGAATTTTTGTTTTTATTTATGCAGTTTGCGACTGCCGGGGTTACGGCAGTGCTGTTATTTTTTATTTTTAAATTTATTTTTATTATAAATCCTTTAAAATTAGGTAATATATCTATAAAATACTTAGAAACAACCTGAAAATAAAAGAGAATAAGTTGCTTTGACTCCACATCATTTTGTGAAATAACCGGGCATAGAAATGCTATTGTATTCCACAAAAGTAATAATAAATTTTTAATGTATTGCGTTAGATTCATTAGCCAATACATCCTATGATTATGTATTTAATATATATTATGATTTATATTAAAATTTTTTTCAGGCTCTTGAGTGAATTTGTTTACATTTGTTTACTAAATTTGTAAGTTTTTAAATATTTATTGCTTGAAACAGCATAGGTTTGACAGTTAACCAGTTTATTCAGCAAATTGAAGATCTAATATTTTAGAAAGGTAACAATTGTGATATGCTTTTATTCTGTAATATAAGTACATAAAATAGTGAATTAGCATTGTAATTTTTTTAATTTCTTTATATTATAGCTATCGAATAAATTAAGAATAGCAAAAAAGAAAGGAATGTATAAAATGTACCCTATGCATCGTGGCTTTAGCTATCCTATACCTGGTCAAACCAGAAATCTGTATCCAACGGTAAACCCACTTACAGAGACTCTGAGAGTAGATCAGCCAGACGGCTCTATATCTATCTCATATCAAAATGGAACTATAGAAAAAAGATACTCTAATGGGATTAGTCATTTTCATTTTCCATGGGGAGCTAGACAAACTGCTTATGCAAATGGCAAAGTAGAAACAAGATTTCCTGATGGAATGAATCAAGAAGTATTTCCTAATGGAGATGTGGTTTATGATATGGATAGAACAGATTACAAAGTAAAATATAGGTATGATCAACCCACAGATAGTCTAACCAAAAGCCTAGTAGATAAAAACCCAAATCCAGCTGAAAGCATATTAAAAGTATTTTACTCTGACGGAA
The DNA here is from genome assembly GCA_028280605.1 of Candidatus Gastranaerophilales bacterium. Classification (GTDB taxonomy): domain Bacteria; phylum Cyanobacteriota; class Vampirovibrionia; order Gastranaerophilales; family JANQFW01; genus JANQFW01. The sequence continues at coordinate 20,652 of JANQLL010000067.1, read as the reverse complement.
GCGTTAATAAGTTTAGGGCTGGAGATCGAATAAAGCATATTGAACCAGATCCAAACATAGAAAGAGATCTATTGGCGGATGGAACTGAGACTAAAAAATATAGAAATGAAAACATCCTAATCTCTAAAAATAAAAACTATAAAGAAAAAATAGCTGATTACGTGACGAATGCAGGAGAACGTATACCTATATTGCAAAAACTCCTGGATACTGGAGAAATGAAAGTATCACAAAATGTAAGAATGCCTTTTTACAAGCTTGCGGAGGCTATACATAGCGCTTATACATCTTATTTAGCCCAACCTAATGAATAAAGCTTAATAGCCAAGAGCTTTAATAGTTTGAAATTTATTAATATTAATGCTGTATCAAAACTAAAAAAAAACCTGACTTAATTTCAATAAAAGTCAGGTTTTTAAGTATATTTTTATTTAATTATTATTTTATTTTTGCAACTTCTTTTTGTTTTTCTTCTTCGACCATTGCATCATTTAGTTTATCTTTGAAGACCCTTGCCCTCATCGCATTGACCTCGCCGGCTTTTACAATTCTAATCATATAACTGTCAAGATCCCTCTTAATCTCAGGAGCCATCAAGTAAAGCCCAATCATATTGGGTATAGCCATAGAGAAGAAGAGCGCATCAGAAAAATCAACAACGCTTGACAGGCTCATACAAGAACCGAGAATTATAAAAGTACAGAACATAATCTGATATAGGGTTTCTGTAACCTTGTTTTCTCCAAATACATAAGTAAAAGCTTTTTGTCCATAGTATAACCAGGTAATAGTTGTAGAAAGTGCAAATAATATAACAGCAATTCCTAATACTAAAGGAAACCAAGGCAGTACACTTGCAAATGCAGCCGAAGTTAACTCAACACCACCCATTTTGCCATTAGTTTGATAGGTGCCTGTTATAATAATAATCAAAGCTGTCATTGTACAAATTAGCACACTAGCAATAAAAGGCTCTAAAAGAGCTACAAAACCTTCTGATACAGGTTCATCAGTTTTAACCGTAGAATGTACAATCGGCGCCGAACCAACGCCAGCCTCACTGGAGAATGCAGAACGCTTGAAACCTATAATAATTGCACCTATAACTCCGCCTTTAACAGCTTGAGGAGCGAAAGCAGATTTGATAATTAATAGCAAAGTTGCCGGAATCGCTGTAAAGTTTAATACTAATATTGCTAATCCAGCTAAAAGATAAACACCACACATAAAAGGCACGATTTTTTCTGTAACTTTTGCTACATATTTGATGCCACCACCAATAAGCAAGAGTAGAACCATTGCTAATAAAGTACCAAAGATCCAGCCGTTATTATAAAATATACTGCTTTCTCCGCCAGTTAAGTAAACAAGCTGACTTGTAGCCTGATTAACCTGAAACATATTACCGCCACCAAAGCTTGAAAGCGCACATACAACAGCAAAAAAGAATGCTAAAAACGTTCCCAGCTTTGCTTTGCCCTGCTTTGCCAAGCCTTGTTTAAGATAATACATAGGTCCACCGGAAATAGAACCATCTTCGTTTATTTTTCTATATTTAACACCAAGTGTGCACTCGGCGAATTTTGAACTCATACCTAATAGACCACCGACTATCATCCATAAGGTTGCGCCAGGACCACCAATTGATATTGCAATTGCAACACCTGCAATACTACCAAGTCCTACTGTTCCTGATACTGCTGTTGCTAATGCCTGAAAATGTGAAACTTCACCACTTGAGCTACTGTCGCTGTATTTACCCATTACCAAGTCAATGGCATGTTTAAAGCCCCTAATATTGATAAACTTTAAAAATACTGTAAAAAATGCCGCTCCTGACATTAACCAGAGAATAATTAGCGGCAGCTTTGCACCGTTAATATCGAATGAATAAAAAATAATGCTGGCCAACTTGTCTGAATGAGGGCTAACATGTTGATTTACTGTGCTATCTATTGCATTTAACGGTATATTAAAAAATACCAATGCTCCAAAACACACCACAAAAATCGTTATTACTGTTAAAATAGCTCTAATCATAAATATTTCCCTATCTAACCTACACTTGAATAGACAAAATTTTCTTAATATCCCACTCCAGTTTTATTATAGGGAATTGTACCTGCTATATTCACTATACAATCTTTTCCCTTAAATTTTGCCTAATTACTCTTGCCTTATTATCAATTGTACCTGGGTATAAAATGCAACAAGCTTCAATTTAACATAAAAATTTATTTACTTTTGTAAATATTTGATTTTAGATCTAAGTTTATTAAAACAGACATCAATAAAAAATTGCTCTACAAAAAAAGGCGTACTTTTTAGTACTACCTTTTTATTTATTTTAAATTTTATATTTTTTACTTAAAAGTATTAATATACAGGCTCTAAATCATCAAGCCAGTAAGCATTATCATCTCTTTTATACACAAAGACTTTTCCAATCCGATCAGTATTTTGCGCTCTATGGTATTTTATATATATATGTTTTTCATCCACACCAATAATTTCAACTTTACCGGTTGCGTGCGACATAACATATTTAGCCCTTATTGCTGTACCAGAAGCATATTTCTTTGATTCTTCAAATAAATAATAAGCCCTGGTTATCGGTACGGCATAAGGTTTATTTCCTGCTGTTGGTCTGCACTGGAATGCATAGTAAGGAGTGCAACCGTTAAACGCTAATTTATTATATAATTCTGCAAGTATATTGGGATCGTCATTAACACCCTTTAATATCGGGCATTGGTTACATAATGTAACACCAGCATCATTCAATGTATGAATAGCATCTATTGCTTCTTTTGTCAGCTCATTGGGATGATCAAAATGAGTCATTATATATATTCTTTTCTCTGGCGTACTATACTTTCTGAGCATTCTAAACAGTGCATCATCTTCAGTTATTCGCATCGGGTTAAATGATGTCATTTTTGTCCCGATTCTGATGATTTTTACGTGTTCTATTTGATGCAAGTCTTTAATTATGCTTTCTAAACGCAGAGTTGATAGTAATAACGGATCACCGCCAGTTAATAAAACATTTGTTATTTGAGAATGATTTTTAATATATTGAATACCAGCTGTTGTATCTAACGCAACTTCGGCATTATTATCCATAAACAAACGTTTTCTAAAGCAGTACCTGCAAAAACCGCCACAAGTTTCATTACATAACAATAAAGCTGTATGCTTATACTTATGCTGTACGCCTGGTGCAACTGTTATTGCTTTCTCATTACAAGCATCTAAATTTCCATTATCGTCTATTTCATTTTCATCAGGTATTATAATTCTTTTGATAGGATCGTTTTCATTAGCCCAATCAATTAAATTCAAATAGTAATCATTTGCTCTGAAAGAATATATATTACAAACCTTTTCTAATGATTTTAACTCTTTAGCAGATAAAACTTTTACCTTATCTATACTGTTAATGTATTTTACTGATTTTGTTTTGCTCTCGATTTTAGCCATTCCGCCCTAAACTCGCTTTTCATAATACTAAAAACTTATCTATATTAACCATAGTATATATCTTACAATAAAGACTACTCAATTGCAAATTCGTATTTACTTTTGTTGGCTACTTATAATTAAGTTCAATTAAAAATATTTTATTTTTATTTTAAAAAATTTTTATCAACCAGTAAATTTAAATTTTGCAGAAACTTTATTAAGTAAAGGAAACCCCAAAAATCATGCATTTGGTTTAGCATGGTGTTTGTGCTAACCTAAAAGTGAATTAAGAAGGGAAGGTACAGTAAAGTGGCAGATCCTGTTATTGATCATATAGTTAGCAGCTTATGGAGCTGGGTAACTTCTAATAAAGGAAATGACATAGTAAAAGATACAACAAGAATAGCAAACGTAAAATATGACTGTTATATTGACAGTTCAATGCGAGAACCACTTTCTTTCAGTGTATTTGAACTTTCCGATAAGGGTGACATTATTATTAACGATGTTAGTAAAATTGTAGATAGTCAAGCGGCTTTTTTTATCTTTGTTAATACAAAATCAGGTTGGATAGTTGCTGTTAAAAACAACCTTGAAAACCAAAAAAAATTGATAAAAGGTGAGCCCGTACAAAATTTAAAGGTAAGGATCGTACCATAATCATGATTGCAGAAAAAACTTTAATTTCTACTTTAAGAAATATTGCGATAATCGCACACGTAGACCACGGCAAAACAACATTAGTTGACAGCTTATTAAAACAAAGCGGCGTATTTAGAGAAAATCAGCAAGTTCAGGAAAGAGTGTTAGACTCTAATGACCTTGAAAGAGAAAGAGGTATTACTATTCTTTCTAAGAACATTTCTATACAATACGGCGATTATAACATTAACATAGTTGATACCCCCGGTCACGCTGACTTTGGTGGCGAAGTGGAAAGGGTATTAGGCATGGTAGATGGTGCATTGCTTGTAGTTGATGCAGCAGAAGGTCCAATGCCACAGACCAGATTTGTGCTTTCTAAAGCTTTACAATTAAGTATCAAAATAATTGTAGTAATTAATAAAATCGACAGGCAGGGTGCTGACCCACACAAAGCTTTGGATAAAGTTTTTGATTTATTTTTAGAACTAACTGATAACGAAGAATTAATCGATTTTCCTGTAGTATACGCCAGTGGTGTAGCAGGTTTGGCAAAATATGAAATGGAAGATGAGGCTGAAAATATGAAGCCTATATTTGATTCCATTATTAATAATATTTCACCACCTAAAGGAAGTCAGGACGAAGTTTTACAGTTCCACGCAACTACACTTGATTATAATGATTACATTGGCAGAATTGCTATCGGACGTATTAATAATGGTGAAATAAAACACAACCAAATGGTAAGTCTGGTAAAAAGAGACGGTTCCATTCAAAATGGTAAAGTTTTAAAATTACTCGGATTTAAAGGTCTTGGCAGGGTTGATATTGATGAAGCATCTGCTGGAGACATTGTTGGTATAGCAGGTTTTTCTGATATACAAATTGGCGAAACTGTTACTAACATAGAAAATCCTAAACCACTACCATTAATTGATATTGACGAACCAACATTGAAAATGAATTTTTCTATTAATGATAGTCCATTTGCCGGTCAAGAAGGTAAATTTGTTACATCAAGACAAGTTAAGAAAAGACTTTATCAAGAATTAGAAAAAAACGTTAGCCTTAGAGTAGAAGAGACCGATAGTACTGACACCTTTAGAGTCAGTGGGCGCGGGGAACTTCACCTGAGTATATTAATAGAAACAATGCGTCGCGAAGGATATGAGTTTCAGGTAAGTAAACCTGAAGTTATACTAAAAGACATCGACGGTCAAACTGTTGAACCTTATGAACAGTTATTAATAGACGTTCCTGATGAGTATAATGGCACTTGCATTGAAAGGCTGGCACAGCGTAAGGCTGAAATGACCGATATGAATTCTAACGGAATAAGAAGCGCTATAACCTTTGAAATTCCTGCTAGAGGCTTGATCGGTTTTAGAAGTGAATTCATTCGTATCACCAAGGGAGAAGGAATTATGTGTTACTCTTTTAAAGAGTACAGACCATACATTGGTGACATTGAATCACATAAAGCAGGTTCGCTCATTGCCCACGAAGATGGTGAAGTTATTTCTTATGCTTTACAGCAACTGGAAGATAGAGGACTATTCTTTGTAAAACCTAAAACCAAGGTTTACAGAGGAATGATAGTTGGAGAAAATAACAGACCTCAGGATTTAGTTGTGAATGTATGTAAGTCTAAAAAACTCACAAACGTGCGTAGCTCAACGGCTGATGTTATGGTTACAATATCTGCCCCCAGGGATATGGGACTGGAAGATTGCTTAGAATATATAAAAGAAGATGAGCTTGTTGAAATAACACCTCAAAATGTAAGAATGAGAAAAGCTAACTTATCAAAAATTAAATAATAATCTTTAACTCACAAAAAATATATAAAAAAATAGGGTAGATACAAAGAAGTGTTTACCCTATTTTTTATGGCAATATATCGCTTATTATTCCTTTTTAAAAGCGTTCTGGTACACCTTTTCAGCAAGTTCTTTAGGTAAAACCTGCGCTCTTCTTTGCTGCTGATCATTAGGGATAAAGAAACAGTCCTCATTTAATTTTTCTTTTTCTACCAGATGATCTATTTCTTTTTTTAAACTACTTCTCTGAGAAAGAGTAAGATCATGAACTCTATCGAAAGGAAACTCTCTAGGATCAATTAATTCTCGAGTTCTTGCCTGCATAGTTTTTAATGGTGCAAGGGCAAACATTTTTAAACTTTGTAAAAAAGAGTCTTTTTCTTCCAGGTCTTTCCTGTTTATAATTGATTTGGTGTATATAATAGGGCTTTGAGTAGTGGCTTCTAGTTGTTTTAGAGTTTTTAATACCTTAGTAACAATAGTCATACGACTCTTGTCAGGATTTACATCATTTTGATTTGCATCTAAATTGCCTTTTTTTCTTGCTATATTTGTTATTGCATCTATTGAAGCTTTTTGTACGTCTACATTATCGTTAATACCTATACCTCGATTTGGGGCAATTAAAGCATTTAAAACAGGCAAGGCTTGAGCAGGATCGGTAGATCCTATTTGTCCCAAAGCTTCTGCTGAAGCCTTCCTTATTTCAAGATTATTATTATTAATGCATTCATCGGCAGTTAAAATGTTAAAAACTCGCAACGCTTGAGCTGCATCAACTTTTATAACCCCCAAAGCTTTTATTGAAGCTTCCTTTACCTGAAGGTCATCATCCTTAATGCCTTGATTTTGAGCAGTTAAAATATCTATAATTTTCTCAGATTGAGTCGCATGAGCTGAACCTATTTCACCCAGAGCTCTTATTGAAGCATTCTTTACAGAAGGGTCATTATCATTAATGCCTTGATTTTGAGCAGTTAAAATATCTATAATTTCCTTAGATTGAATCGCATGAGTTGAACCTATTTTACCCAGAGCTCTTATTGACTCTCTCTTTACAGAAGGGTCATTATCATTAATGCCTTGATTTTGAGCAACCAAGCGATTTATCGTATAAGTTTGTAAATTTGGATTCTGGGTACTACAAGCAATTTTACCCCACAAATTGGCATATTGAGCTCTTGCTCTTTCCTCACCATCATTAAGACCCAAATTTGTTTGCATTAACTGATTTTCAATATTATTTCGTAGCTCCGGTCTATTAGTTTTACCTGCTATTGCAAGTAAAGATTTTGTTGATTCTTGTTTTACCCTAATATGATTATCATAAATACCCTGGTTAGGAGTTGTTAATTGCTTTACTATTTCATCCTGTATCGCAGGACTGGCAGTAACTCCAACTTTGCCAAGCGCAGTAGCTGAATGCTTTCTTATGAGAAAATGATTGTGCTTAATCCCTTTTTGAGGAGCTATTAAAGCCTTTACAATTTTTGTTTGAAAATCCTCATTTTTTACACTCCCTATCTTTGACAATGCATCTATTGACTTTGTTTGAAACACCTGATAGTACTGGTCATTGACATCTTGACTATAATCCAATAATTGATCTATTAATTGATCTATAAAAATTTTTTTCAAATCATCATTGCCTTCAGATACTATTTTATTTAATGCTATCACTGCACTAGCCCTGACCTGAAAATCGTTATCCTTAATGCCATGACCATTAGAAGTTAATTGATAAAAAATAGTATCAGGTTGTTCATTTGAAAGAGGTATTTGACCGAGTGCAGCTAATGAATAGTTTCTTACCTCAGGGCTAACATCTTTAATACCTTGTCCATCTTCAATTAATGCAGTTAGAATAATGTCTTTTTGATCATTAGTCCTAGCTGATTTTCCAATATCAGTTAGTGACCAAACAGCATCTTTTCTTTTATTCACGTCACTATCTCTAATACTGTTATCTATTAATGCATTGATAACGTTATTTTGAGTAGTCTGATCTGCAGTACTGGCAGCTTCCCCAAGTGCTGATATATAAGCACGAGCTACATTCTCATTACCATGCATAATACCATTTTTTAGCTTCGTGACAATTTCATTTTTAATTGTAGGGTTAGCAACTTTTCCTATTATACCAAGTGCTCTAATAGAATTTTTTACGACTTCAGTATCATTATCATTAACACCTCGCCCATCAATATTAATTAATTGATTAACAATTAAAGTTTGCAACTGCTGATCAGCATTTTTTCCTATTTCTCCGAGAGCCTTTGCAGATTGACTCCTTACAACCTCTAAATTATCGTTAATGCCTTTATTCGGAGCTTTTAGCGCATTTACAATTTCAGACCGAGTTTGAGAATCAAAAATATTGCCGATCTCACCTGAAACAATTGCGGCATTTGAGCTATTGAGGGTTGCAGCATCATTTATACCTTGGTTATCGCCTATCAATCGAGCTTTAATATCAGCTTTTAACTCTTTGCTGTCATCATTGGAAATTTTATTTGCAGCCATAAATATTTTTTTTAGAGATTCAAAGTTCGGAATCAATGGATTTGTACTCTCTAGATTAAGTCTAGTCGCAGAAAAACTTACTAATTTTCTTTTTTTATTTAATGAATTTACTTCAAAGCTATCCTGCTTGAGCTTTGGCAATACAATCTTAGCTGTATTAGCTGATTTTTTATTATCAACTTTGTATTGATTGTATATGTTTTTTTTAATGATCATTTTGTACTTCCTTTTATTTCTATAAATTGGCATTCAGGTAAAATGTTAATTCAAATTAGCCTAAATTTTAGGCTAATATAAAGGAATATTATTATCAACTTTATTTGAATAAATTTGTTAAGAAAATTTATTTTTTTATTATTATTTAATTAAACTTAAATACCATTTTTTAAACAATTGCCCCAGTTGAACTTGCTCATCACTATTAAATACAGCACTTACCTCTTTTACTTTTTCTATGTATATAGACCAGACTTCCTCTATAAGCAAAGATGCTTTTTCTGTTACCTTTATGATATTAACTCTCCTGTCATCAGGATCTGGAAATCTTTTTATTAACTCATCTTTTTCTAATCTATCAAGTAATTTTGTAATATTTGAAGCTGTTACTATTAGTTTTTTGCTTATTTCAGCTTGAGAAATACCAGCTTCTCCACCTTGATGCTTTATTATCATCAATGCATTAAACTTGGGAATGCTTAATTTATATTGCTTTAAGCAGCTTTCTATTTGTTTTTCAGCTAAAGAAAATGTACATGCCAGTCCATATATAAGTGATTCTTCCGGTACAATAATATCAGGATCAATACCAAATTGTTTAAATTCTTCCAATGCTTTACTCCCTTATTAAGTTATTTTTTTGCTTATTGACCTTATATATACCTTTATATAGTTTACTATTCAAATATTTATAATACAACAGTTTTTGAATATAAAAACATTTTGAAATTATATTTTTTGCATTGTATTCTAGTTATGTATGAAGCTAGTATAAAAAAGAAGGTATATTATGACAGTAACTATTGCAGGTAAAACGTTTAATTCTCGCTTAATGGTTGGAACAGGCAAGTTTTCTGACTATGAAGTGATGAAGCAAGCACACGATGCCAGTGGTGCAGAAATTGTAACAGTTGCGATTAGAAGAGTGGATATAGGTGCGCCTGGGCATGTGGGTTTGATGGATTATATTGATACTGATAAATATTGGATTCTGCCGAACACCGCAGGCTGCCAAACAGTTGAGGAAGCCGTAAGAGTTGCAAGGCTTGGAAAAGCTATGGGAATCAATAATTGGGTTAAACTGGAAGTTATACCTGATCCAAAGTATTTACTGCCTGATCCTATTGCTACATTAGAAGCTGCAAAACAGCTTATTGAAGAAGATTTTGTAGTACTGCCATATATTAACGCAGACCCATTATTAGCTAAAAGACTGGAAGAAGTAGGCTGTGCTACAGTTATGCCTTTAGCTTCTCCTATTGGAACAGGCCAAGGCGTTAAAACTTTAGAAAACATTAAAATTATTATAGAGCAAGTTAATGTACCAGTTGTTGTAGATGCAGGACTGGGAGTTCCATCCGAAGCTGCGCATGTAATGGAAGTTGGCGCTGATTGTGTATTAGTAAATACTGCAATTGCACAAGCAAAAGATTCGGCTAAAATGGCTGAAGCATTTAAGTTAGGTATACATGCCGGCAGGACAGCATACGAGGCAGGCAGAATTCCTGTTAAGCCATTTGCTAGTGCATCATCACCTATAACTGGCATAGTGGGTACAAATTAAAAACTTATTATTTACTTGTTATAATTATAATATAATTGAAATTAAAGGCTGGATAAAAAGTTTTTCCTTAAATTTTTAAAAGGGCAAGTGCATTGGCAGAGCCGACGGAAAGCGAGCTTAAATAAAGAATTGCCCCCTTGTTAAGGGGTTGGGGGTAGATACAAAAATTAGTAAATAAGGGTGGAATATATGGGTATACCAGAGATTATCAATTTTATTCAAACTTATACAATTATTGGTTTGACTTTAGACAAAATAATAATGTTTTTTACTTTTATAATAATTACGCTAATTGCTAGCAGAGTTTTAACTCTTGTAGTTATAAATTTTATTAAAAAGCAAACATCTAAAACCTCAACAGAATATGATGACCACATAATAAGTATTATGGAGAAACCTATTATATGGTTGGTATATGTTGTTGGTTTTTATTGTGCATTCTTTTCTCTGGGACCTACAAATGATACACTGCCATTAAAAGCAATATTAACAGCTGGAACTGAAACACTTGTTGCTATGATTTTAACATGGTTATGTTTTGACTTAATTGAAATATTGGATAAGTTTTTAGTAAGCAAATTTAAGCAGCAAGAAAAAGCTGATGCTGCTATTATTCATTTTTTCCCATTGTTTAAAAGGTCACTAAAAGTTGTTATAGCTTTTGTTGCATTAATTATTATCATACAAAACAGAGGTTATTCAGTTTCATCATTACTTACAGGTTTCGGGATTACCGGTTTGGCAGTTGGTTTTGCCGCTAAAGAATCTATTGCCAACATATTTGGTTCTTTTTCTGTTATTGTAGATCAAGCTTATAAAGTCGGTGATTGGATTGTTGTAGATAAAAGCGTTGCAGGTTCTGATGTTGAAGGTATTGTTGAAGATATTACTTTACGTTCAACTAAAATAAGAGCATTTGACGATACATTAATTGTTATACCTAACAACCAGGCTGCAAATAGTACAATTAAAAATGTATCAAGTCATAGAAAACGTCGAATTTCTGAATATATTGATATAACTTATGATACACCGCCAGAAAAGATTCAAGTGGCTGTTGATATTTGCAAGCGAGTAGTTGAAGAACACCCTGGGATGTTAGATTACAAACAGATACATCTTAATCAGCTGGATGCGCATTCTTTGAGAATACTTCTTTATATATTTACCAAAACCACTGATTGGGGTGAGTACTTAAAAATAAGACATGAGCTGTTTTTAAGAATAATAAGCGAGTTTAATGCACAGGGCATAGAATTTGCATTCCCAACTCAAACTCTATATCTAAATAGAGACTCCGGTATTGATGTAAATATGGTCGGGACACGGGACTTTAATTAGTACCAAAGGAAAAGCAACCCTTTACATAGAGCTGCCTAAATCTGTACTCAGATTAAATGTTTCCAATGATCTTTTTTATTTTAATTAGAAGAGAGAGAAAGAAGGATTTAATCTTTTCATAGATTAATTTCAACAAAGCTTTAAGTGTTAATAAATCTTGGGCTTGCTCAATATCAACTTTTTCGCTGAAATAATCAAATTCATTTTCAGAATTGTTAATATTCTTATATTTTGGAGTATTTTCAGCATCCCGGTTAGAGGAGTTAGTACCAGCAGCCGGATTTATATGACTTGGGTTAAATCTGTTAGGCGGCTGTATGTACATGCGCTGCACCTCGTATTTACGTTATGTTAACTCATATTAAGTTTTCTGATTATTAGTTTATTACTGTGTTATTTTTTCCAAGACTGATTTACTATACCTGTAGTATAGCATATTATATTTCTTTTTTAAATATAAACAAGTGAAAATATTACAAAATATTAATATAACTTATTATATTTTTTTTTGTATCTATATGTATATTGATAATTATTATTGTAGTTCATCGCATTTTGATGATTTCTAAAATAGTTTATCTTACTTATATAAAAAGGTAATTTTTTTAAATAATCCAAAGGTTCAACAGGGTAACCATTATAAATAACTTCAAAATGCAAATGAGGTCCGGTAGATCTACCAGTAGATCCTACTCGTGCAATAATATCACCACGTCTTACGTATTGGCCGCGCCTTACAAGATTTTTTGAATTATGGCAATATTTAGTTTTTAAAGTAGGTACATTATAATAATGAGGGTAAGAATGCTCAATTATCACCATATTACCGCAACTACGATCTTTTCTACTGGTTACTACATAACCGTCTTGCAGGACATAAATTGGCGTACCATATGCAGCTGCTATATCAAGACCGGCATGAAACTTGTACTTTTTTAAAATAGGGTGTTGCCTGTATCCATATAAAGATGATATTTTTCCTAATACAGGACCCTGAAAGTATTGAGTTTGAGCAAAACATATAGTATGATTAACTAATATTAAAATTATTACTAAATAAAAGAGAACATTTTTATTCATAGTAATCTCTACTTTATCTTTTTATTTTATTTTTGTCTACTAAAATTATTAATTAATTTCAATTTAGTTTTCATCCACTTTATAATTTATATCGTATATTTTTTTATTTAATTTAATTGAAATTTAATATTTTAGGTTTTTATTCTGGTTTAAAATCAATCTTTAATTTAGAGTAAAGTTTATTTTCTTAGATTTATACAATTGAATGAATAATCCGAAAAGTATTTTTGAGTTAGTATTATATAGAGCGAGATTGAATATTGGGAAAGAATATGAAAAAGATATCTAATCTGTTTGGAATTATACTAGCCGGAGGAAGCGGCGGTAGATTATGGCCATTGAGCAGGGAAATGTATCCTAAGCAATTATTGAAATTTACTAATGAAAATACCTTATTTCAGGCCGCATATTTAAGATTAAACAAATTAATAGAATCTAAAAATATTTTTACAGTGACAAATTTAAAGCATTTTTCTGATATAGAAATGCAACTTAAGGAGCTGAATGCGTCTGAAGATAATACAATCATTGAGCCAATTGATAGAAATACGGCACCGGCAATTATTCTCTCAGTCTTTTATATATTAAAAAAAGCCTGCAAAGATAACGATGACCCGCTATTTTTAATAGCACCCTCTGATCATGTTATTCAGGATAATGAAAATTTCACGGAGCTTTTGGCACAAGGCGCTGAACTTGCAGAAAAAGGTTATATTACAACATTTGGAATAAAACCGGACAAGCCCGATACCGGTTATGGTTATATAGATGCAAGGAGAGACGAAAATTTATCTGAAATAAATCCTGCAGCACGCAGAGTACACTTATTTAAAGAAAAACCCGACATTGAAACTGCTGAAGAATATTGCAGGAAAGGAAGTTTTTACTGGAATAGCGGTATAACAATTTTTAAAGCCTCTGTATTTATTGAAGAAGTTAAAAAATATGCGCCTGAAATATTGAATATTATTCAAAATTCAATATTTACAGACATAGTTCCTGCTGTAATGTTCAATGATTATGTTAAAATGCCGGATATTTCAGCTGATTATGCAATTTGGGAAAAATCTAAAAAAATGGCATCAATTCCGATGAGTTGTGGATGGAACGATATGGGTTCTTGGCAAGCTATTTATGATTCTGGTAACAAATGCAATGCAAATAACTTTATAACCGGTAATGTAATAGACTTTGACAGCAAAAACTCTTTAATTCTAAGCAACTCAAAGCTTGTATCTACCATTGGATTAAAAGATACAATAATTGTAGAAACAGAAGATGCAATCTTAGCCTGCGATAAAAACAGAACCCAAGATGTTGCAAAAGTTTTTGATATTCTTAGGCAAAATAATGATCTTGCGTGTAAAACCCATAGTACAACTTATAAGGTTTGGGGTTATTCCAAAATATTACAAAAGGAAGAATATGTACTTGTTAAAACGTTATATATAAATCCAAAATCAAAATTTAGCCAGCACTTGCATAACAATAGAAGTGAACACTGGGTTGTTTTATCAGGCAAAGCCAAGGTAATTAAAGAAGATCAAGAATTTATTTTAAATACAGGTGATAGTATTGATATTCCCAACAAAACCAAACATTCATTGGAAAACGCTGAAGACACTATTTTAAAAATAATAGAAATTCAAAATGGAAGTGTGCTTGAAGAGGATGATGTTATTAGGTTTGACGAGAGTTGCCAGTATATATAATAAATATTACTCAATAATGGTAGCTACTGGCTTTAGTTTATCTGAAATAATAATATTCAAAGACTTTGCCCTTTTTGCATTTACATACATTTTTCGCTTTAATGTCGGCTTTGGCTTAATCGTTGCAGGATCAGCACCATTAAGCACCATTTTGGTAATTCTGGCAGCTTGATAACCTTGTTCAAAAGGTTCAACTGATACAGAACCTAACCCGCCTCCATTTGCAACAAATTGCCAAAATCCTATTTCCGGAATTTTAGAGTTAGTTGTTATCCAATTCATAGCTTTATTATGGGGTATGTGGTTTCCATTTTTATCCTTTAATGTATGATATAAAATTACAAAAAATGCATCTGCTCCAGCCTGATATTTTTTGATAACTTCCTTCCAATTTTCAAAAGAATTTGTAGAATAAGAAGCAAGTACATGGACCTTTTCTTTTAGAAGATCTTCTTCTAGTTGATGACTTATAAATAAACTAGAGGGTGAGTTATCAGTTAATATAACTATATTATTACTATCTTTTTTTAATAAGTTTAAAAAAGATACACTATCTCTTGCTCTAATTCGCTCAAGCACACCTGTCACATGAGAATTTGGTGCATTATAGCCGGAAGGTTCGTTATTTACGCCTGCAAAAACATATTTTGTCTTAGAATTTGGGTCATATTTAGCTGCAATGTAGTTAGTTGCATTATCGTCTGAAGTAATTACTATATCAGGATTCCACTCTTTAATTAATGTTTTTGCTTTCTTTGCGGCAGTTTCTATTTCTTTTTTTGAACTTTTTCTTTTTGTATCCATATAAAATGTTTTATATTGATGTGGTATGGAGTTCAACCCGAACTGAATACCTTTATTTATATCATTAGTCCAACTAAATTCCTGATGATAAGAAGCTACATGCAAAATTTTGGGCACTCTTGCTTCTAAATTAGAAGCAACAAATAAAAAATTTATTAAGAAAAATAATAAAAACACTCCCGGTATTTTTTTCATTATTTTCATATGCGCACCCTTCATCCTAAAACTAAATTAGCTACCTGCAGCTTATGCTATAAGGTGATTAATTTTTTACTAAATTAATATATTAAGTTTATCTTTGTTTATATAATTTTGTCAATCTTTTAATCGTATATCTGTAATAATTTGCAACTAAAGTTTGATAAAAACTATTCTTCTTCTACAAGGCACCATCGATCTAACAAGTTATCAGGTATCTGATTTACAAACCTCGATGGTTCACTAAGTACCATATTTGTAGCATAATCAAACATATCAATTGGGTATGTTATATGCAAACAACTTTTTGCCCTTGTAGTAGCAACATACATAAGGCGTCTTTCCTCATCTAGTTCATCATCACTGCTATAAGAATAAACAGATGGAAAACGACCTTCAACTGCACCCATAATAAATACCGCCCCCCATTCAAGCCCTTTAGCCGAATGAATTGTGGATAGCGTTAAATATTCATTTTCTTCAGAAACTTTACCTACCTCAGAAAAGCTTGCATTTGGAGGTTCCAGTGCTAAATCTGTTAAAAAATTTTCTATACTGTTATAACTCTCAGATAAGTATAAAAAGTTCTCAAGATCACCTTCTCTTTTATTATAGTCATCATACTTCTCAGTTAAAATTGGTTTATAATAATTTAAAATAAATTGAACAGCTTCTGCTGGTGAATAATTTCCAGCTCTTAGCTTATTTATAAGCTCTAATAATTTTAATACATTAGCTTTTTTAGAGCTATTTAATGGCAAATCAGAATCGATTTTATTATCAGTTGTTGCTAAAAGCGGAATTAACTTGTTTGTAGTTGCATTGCCAATACCGGATATTAATAACAATACTCTATTCCAGCTTATTTGATCTTGTTTATTAGAAACAATCCTTAAATGAGCAATTATATCTTTTATGTGGGCAGTTTCTATAAATTTAAAGCCACCGTATTTTTTAAAAGGTATACCTTTCTTGTTTAACTCCAGCTCAAGATGATAAGTAGCCCTTGCACTTCTTGCTAAAACAGCAATATCATTTAAAGAGTAACCTTCTTCGCAAAGCTCTATAACTCGCTGAGAAATAAACTCAGATTCTACTTGTTGATCTGGGGCTGCTATTATAGCCGGAAACTCGCCGGGTTGATTGTTTGTAAACAAATGTTTAGTATATTTTTCTTTAGAATACTTTATTATTTCATTTGTTAAATCTAATATTTGCTGCGTGCTTCTGTAGTTTTCTTCGAGTTTTATCACTTGCGTATTTTCGAAGATATCAGGAAATTCTAATATATTTCTAAAATTTGCGCCCCTAAACGAATAAATACTCTGAGAATCATCACCTACAGCCATAACATTATTATGACAACTTGCCAACAACTTTACTATGTCTGACTGAATAGAGTTTGTATCCTGGTATTCATCTATCATTATGTATTTATACGTGTTAGATATTTTATTTCTTATTTCTTCGTTAGTAGTTAATAATAGTTTTAAGTAAAGCAATAAATCATCATAGTCTAACAAAGAGTTAGCTTTTTTATATTCTGCAAATTTTTTGCAAATTAAAATTATTTGATCAGTAAACTTGCTAAAATGCGGATACTCCTCTTCAACAATTTCGTTTATTGATTTGCCTTTGTTTATTGCTTTGGAGTAAATATCGCCTATTGTCTTTTTGCGAGGAAATCGGACCTTTTTTACATCTGTAACTTGGCCTCTGATTAAGTTAATTAAATCCTCAGAGTCGCTTTTGTCCAGGATAGTAAAAGAATTTTTTAAACCAATAAAAGAAGCGTATTTTCTTAATATTAAATTAGAAAATGAATGAAAAGTACCGCCTGCAATATTCTCACATCTTGAATCAAGTATTACAGAGGCTCTGTTCATCATCTCTTGTGCTGCTTTTCTGGTGAAAGTAAGCAATAATATATTTTCTGGCTTTATTCCCATTTCTACCATACGTGCAACTCGATAAACAAGTGTTCTTGTTTTGCCGGTACCTGCACCTGCAATTACTAAAACCGGACCTTTAGTTGCTGTTACGGCTTGATATTGAGCTTGATTTAATTCTTTTTCATAATCTATTTTAAATTTAGCCACTGTGTTAGACTTTTTTAACACATATTTTTTTGTCTTGCTAACAGGCTTATCCTCATTATCTTTTAGAATTAAATCCATTGTTTACCCCTATAGCTTCTAAAGAAACATACCTTAATTTATTATAAATTAAAAAATAAAAACATATCCAATATATTTTTTGTAAATTTATCTTAATAAAATAAAAAATTTATTCAATTATTATTGATCACTATCCTTAATAAACATAGGGAATATAAAAATATATAAATGAAGTGTCTGGGGATAAGAAGTAAGTGGAAATTACAAGAAAAAAAATAACAAATAACACTGCGTTCAAGGCTAATACTCTACAGGTCAAGCAATTGAGCGTAGCTGATTCTAATATACCAGTCAAAGCCGGTAATCAAATAAATACACAATTAATAAGTTCCGCTTTGCAAGCACAGACATTACCAAGGTTAGGTTATAAAAAAATAAGTGAGTTTAAGCCGCCATATTATGATAAAGCTCAAATTTACAAGCTTGATAATGGTCAAAAAGTAGTAATATTAAATGCACCCGGAAAACCATTTGAAGTTAAAACATTTGTAAAAGTAGGTTCATTTAACGAAGATGATGCCTTTAAAAAAGATAAAAACAACAACCCTCTAAGCAATAGAGGTATAAGCCATTACATCGAACATAATCTATTCAATGGCTCAAATGAATTAAAGTCCGGTGAGCTGGTTAAAGAAGTTAACAAAATGGGTGGCAAATATAATGCCAGCACCGGAACTTATCAGACAGATTATTTTATAATTTCACCTATACAAAAACAGGAATATATAGACAATGTTTTGCAAATGCACGCTAATATGCTGCATTTTCCTACATTTTCTCAAAAAACACTAGACAAAGAAAAAGGCATTGTTATATCAGAAATACACATGTATGAAGATAGTCCATACGATAAGGCTTTTAATACATTATTAAAAAATTTATTTAATATAAAGACACCTTACCAAGGTCTAGTCGCTGGGGCAGATAAAAATATTCGAGATCTAACGCAAGAAGATGTCAGAAATTTTTATAATAAATGGTATACACCTGATAACATGACAACAGTCATAGTTGGTGATGTTGATAGTGAAAAGACTATTCAACATGTAAGCAAATATATGAACGCTAAAAAATCCATTCCAAGTAACATGGATGATTTTATAAATAAAACACAAAAACATTATCAAGAGCTAAAACCTATTGATAAAACAATAAGAACTGATATTGCAGATTCAAATGTTGATTCTGTAGTATTATATATGGGCTTTAGTGGACCAAAAAATAAAAACTATAAAGAAACACTTGCGGTATCCGGTTTATGCTGCGCATTAACCGGATTTGAAAATGCCAGATTAAATAAAGATTTAAAACCATTTAACGCTGATCCGATGGTTGACAGGAATGTAGTTAGCCCTAACTTAAATGATCCTCAAGCCCTAAGCGTAAGTGTAAACTTTATGCCAGGGGAGGAAGAAAAGGGGCTAAAACAAATTTATTCAACTTTATTCAGTATGAGCCAAAAACCCATTTCTGATAAAGAATTAGCTATTGTTAAAAATAAATTAAAAGATGCTGTGAACAAAGTAAGCGAAAGATCATCAGGGTTAGTTAACTTAATAGGTGATGCGCTTATATCACACGGGGATATTAAAGCTTATACTCAAATGCCTGAATTAATTGAAGGTTTAACAGCTCAAGATATTCAAAATGCAGCTAAAAAATATCTAAATTTAAATAAAGCAGCTGTAGTAATGATACACCCGGATCAAGATAATATTGCAGATAATGCTGGAAATGATAATAAACAAACAGTGCAGCCAAAACCTGTAAGCTTTGCCGGAAGTATTGGCAGTTTACATTTTGATAATATAAAAGAAAAAGACTTGAAAAATAATTTCCATTTAGCATTAAATAATGATAAAAACACTATCAGAACAAGTTCTATAATGGAATTTAAAGCTAACAGCCTGCCAAAAACAAAACCGGGAGTCACAGAAATCCTGGGATTGATGATGTCAAAAGGCACTAAATTACACGACGAAGATACTCTCAATGAAATTATAGATGCTAATAATCTCGGTATTATAATAAATACCGGCGTTGACAATATAGCTGTTGAAGCTGACTGTCCTGACGAAAACTTAGGGCTAGCTACTGATATAATGAATGAAATGCTATTAAATCCTTTGTTTAATGAAGAAAATTTTAAAAAATCAAAAGATGAATTGAAGGTAGAGTTAAGCAGTGCTACTAAAGATCCCGGTAGTCGTGCATTGGAGACACTATATCCAAATGATTCGTATGGGTTTAGTCAAAGAAAAATATTAGAATCCATTGATAATATAACTTTGGACGATGTAAAAAATTTATATAGTACAATAATTAATAATTCTCAAGGTAGAGCGGTTATAACCGGTCCTTTAGACAGTGATAAAAACGAAATAAATATAGTAGAAAATAAAATTGCAACTCAACTGCCAACAGTAAGCCCATACAAATACGAAAAAAACTACAAAAATACGCAACTGGATAAAACAAAAGTGATTACAGAAGCTGTTAATCGTAACCAGGCTCATATTATTGAATTATATAAAGTTGATGTCGACTCTGAGGCTGATTATATTGCACTTAAAGTATTAAATGAAATCCTGGGTGGAAACAGCCAGTCCAGGTTATTCCAAGACCTGAGAGAAACTCAAAAAATGGCCCCTTACAAAGTTAGGTCTTACTGCGACCATGATGGCCAAACCGGTAATCTGATGTTGGATGTAAAAGTAGACACCAGAAATATGGAAAATGGTAAAATTAAGCCTTTATATGAAAACTTAAAAGGCACTTTGGATGGGTATAAAAGGCATGTTAATGATTTAAAAACAAAACCGGTATCTCAAGAAGAACTTGAGGCTGCAAAGTTAAACATAAAAAGTAATATAATACTAGGCGCTCAATCCTCCATAGGCAAGACTGCATTAATAAAAAACGGACTTAATTCACCTTATGGAGCTAATGAAATACCGAGGCTTTTAAAATACATTGACGAGCTTAAGCCTGAAGATATTATGAAGGCAGCAAATAAGCACTTTGCGAATCCATCTGTTATATCTGTTCTTGCAAGCAAAGACACCATCGATAACTCTAAAGCATACCTTGAAAGCTTGGGTGACTAC
>JANQLL010000010.1 GCA_028280605.1 Candidatus Gastranaerophilales bacterium | reverse complement strand
GGGTTTTCTTGCATGCCATTTTTTGGCTGCTCTTCTTTCTTCTACGCTTTCTATTATATTCATTGCAAAAGACTGAAGTCCCATGTTAATAAATTCCATTTTTTGGATTAGGAATTTACTCCAGTTGCCTGTGCGCATTATGTGCATATATTCTTTGCCGACTGTGTCGAATTGCATTTCTGTGGTTTTGACTGCCTCGAGCAATCGATCTTTGTAGCCCATCAGGTCACAATTTTTAGCAAACCTGCGCAGTAAGACAATTTTATTACGCAGCCTGTAATATAGGATTGATGCGTATTTGTCGTTGTCCTTTTGGCATGTGTCTTCAGTTTTTGCAGCTTGTTTTTCCAATCAGTTAACCCTCGGTATTTTATACTGCTCATCAATTAAATTTTAGATTACTCTTTTCAGAGAATAGTTTATTTTATTAACTTTAACTCGATTTAATAATCTGAAAAGTATTTTAGAGGGAGTATAATCCAAATTTTGCTTAATATATTTTTTGTTTGTTTAATATATATTATAGCAGTTTATAAAAATCATTTCACGATGGATTTCGGATTATACAAAAAAAAGGGTATTTTGTTAATAATTTGTTACATTAATGTTTTTTACTTTTATTAAATTTAAAATTTAAATAGTTCTATCGTGAGCCTGAAATTATAGAATATAATTTTGGTAATTTATTCTTTAGAACTATTCCTGCAGTTAATGTGGTCATTATTGTTATTATAATTGTACAAATATAACTAATAAGTAAGCTTGTTGGAGATGTTCCTAATATAAGAATGAGTATTTTACTTATTTTAAACGTAAATGGGATATGTATTAAATAAATAAAAAATGAAAAGTTTGCCAATTCAAGTAGTTTGGGGTCGTTAATATCAATAATTTTATCAATAATAATCCAGGTGAAGATTATACCTACAATAGCTGAAAAATGAAGCAAATATGAATTGTAATAATTATCTGTGTATAATATTGAATTTATTGTTAATAAAATAACATAACAAATTCCAAGACTTATTAGCCCCCATTTGGGAAGAGTAATGTTGGACAAGTTAATTTTATTAACCGCAAGATACATTCCTAATAAGAAATAGGATAATCCGTCGAGTTGTAAGTATTCGGGCCCGGGAAGGAAATAAGCACGTAGTAGGAGATTTCCAATAAATGCAGCTATAAAAATATTGGTGCTTCTGACAAACAAATAAAATAACGGTGACAACGCTACATAGATAATTAAATTACGGATAAACCATAGATGTTGTGCCGGGGAATGCTCCATCGGAAATAAATAAGCTTTTATAAAACTCCAAAAATTAAAATCAGATATAATCATATCTTTGTGAAAATACTTTGCAAGCAGGGGGATCTGTTGGAAGCACCAATAATAAAATAAAGTAAAAGATATAATAATCATATATGGTATTAATAGAGTATTAAATCTTTTTTTTAAACTCTTAATACTGTACATAAGCGAATAATCATGTTTTCTATACAGAAAATAGCCTGATAGTATAAAAAACGTTGGGACTGCAATTCTGCACATTCCTTTACTGATAAATACTTGGAAAAAAGAAATAAGGTTTAGCCCCATTTCGCTAGTATCAATGTTAATAGAGTGAATAATAATAACAAAAATTGATAATATAAATGTTAGTATTTTAATTTTATTACTTAAAGCTTCATTCATAAATAAACTCTTTTTCATACTCATAAGACAAAAATATTATAACGAACAAAAATTTTGAAAGATTAGTATGTTTTTGTATTTTAATATAAATTAACAAATTATTTTAGATGTAAACTTTATAGTAAGTGAGTACCTTTTACAAAAAATTCCCGTTGCCTAACAAAAAGGAGGATTTATGAAAAAAATTTTTAAAATTTATATACTTAAAGTTGCCTTTAAAAAATTGTTTGTACGGTTAAATCAAGTAAACTTTGGCCCATAAACATTACTAAAAAACCACCCAGGACTAATGCAGGACCAAACGGCAGGAATGTAAATGATTTTTTTTCCTTTGTCCTTTGTAAAATAACAACCATGCCAACTATAGCTAATGAAAATGAAATTAAAACTGCCAGAAAGAAACCCATAGAATGCTGTTCTAGTCCAATATAATTGCCTAATGGAATTATAAACATTGAGCAAACCAGTACACCGGTAAATATAATTGATTTATAATCTTTATCTTTGTACATATTGTGTATTAAAACCGGTAAACCCACTACTAATTGAAAAAGGAAGCTAAATAATAATATAATTAAAATCATTTTCCAGCCGAACCACGCACCTAAAGCTGCGCCAATAATAGAATCACCGCCGCCAAAAGCATATTCGCCTACCGTTAGATATCCAATTCTGGAAAATATCTCGAAAAAGGCTGCCCCTATTATTGCTCCTATTATTGCAGATATAAATATTTCATTAAATGTTATTGATGAGTTTATTCCTTCTAACGGATAGGTAACGGTGCCTAAGCCTGAGTTGCCTATATCAAAAAATGAATAAATAAGGCCTATTGGAATAAGAGGTATTGAACTCCAGTCATAAATAAGTTTTTCCCTTAAATCTGTTATGGTTATAACTATTAATGCCGACGCTAAAATTAACAGAAAGAAACTTTTTAATGTAATACCAAAACATTCAAAAATTCCTACAAATAATAGTGCTGTAGATAGCTCGACAATAGGATATTGAATACTAATATGTGCTTTGCAGCTTCTGCATTTGCCTCGTAAAAACAAGTAGCTTAAAACCGGTATATTATCGTACCATTTTAAAGAATAAGAACATTTAGGGCATTTTGATCCGGGAAAAACAATAGATTCTTCCGAAAGAAGCCTTAATCCTGCCACATTTAAAAAGCTTCCAACGCATAGCCCTATAACAGCTATTACAGAAACTAAATAAATGTGAAAAAATAAGTTAAAAGAACTCAACTCCATAATTATATCCACTCTTTTCTATCTATCCATATTAAAAGTTGTAAATTTTTGGGTAATTATTTTAAATAATTGTGCTAATGCCCTTTTTAATCTTCTGCTTACTTGCATTTGAGACATATTTAAATATTTTGATATTTCCGCTTGAGTCATATCATCAAAAAAGCTTAGTTTTATGATAAGTGCAAGTTCCGGCTCCAGTTGTTTTATTGATGTTATTAACATTAATCTGTCATCTCTTGCTACTAAGAAGTCTTGATATTTATTATCAATTATTTTTTCTGTTACGGCAAAATCTTCGTTGTCAGATTCATGAAAATAATTATCAAGTGAAATCAAGTTTTTTTTGTTTTCTATTTCATTTACTTCTATAACCCTATTAACCGATACTTGAAGTTCTTGTGCTATTTCATAATCATCAGGGACTTTACCATTTTTTACAGTTAATTTTTGAACTATTTGATTTATTCTATATGCAAGCTCTTGCAATTCTCTTGGAGCTCTTATTATTTCTGACTTATCTCTTATATAATGTCTTATTTCACTAGTAATTAAATATGCTGCATAAGTTTTAAAACTGGCCCCAAAGTTTATATCATATTGTTCCAACGCTTTTAAAAGCCCTAAACTGCCTACTTGAACAAGATCTTCAACAGGGTCAGTGCTTCTTCTTGCCAGGCCAAAAGAAATTCTTTTTACAAATGGTAAATATGCTAAAATTATAAAATTTCTTAATTGTTTTTTTAGCGATTCATCTGTTGTAGTTTTATATTCTTTCAACCATGTATTTACTTCTTCGGGGGTAGTTATATCGTCAAAACTCATCTTTTTCCGTAATGCTATTTAACTATAAAACTTGAATTATAAAGATTATAACATAGGAGCAAAGTCAGTTTTAAGGCACCAAAAAATGTAATATAATGAAAATATTTTAGTTCATTGGGAGGATATTTGTATGGCTTTTAAACCATCCAATGAAGAGCAGAAATGGGCAAAGCAACAAGACATTACATTAAAGAAAGAAATATTTGAAAAACTGCCTGGAGGTGAAAAAGAAAGTACAAAAAGTTGTTTTTGGAAAAAATGTCCTAATGATGGGGCGGATTTGCTGGAAGAAACGCTGGACAACACAGAAATTAAAATACAAAAGTGTCCTGAGTGTGGAGGTATATGGATTGAGCAGTGTACTCTTGAGAAAATTTTACAACTATCAAAATATTCCGAGCATTTTTTAGAGTTTTTAAGAAAAATTTTAAAAATTCGGGTTAATCATCATTAGACATGAAATATTTCTGATTAAATGGCAATCGAGCCGGCTTAGCCTAAAGCATATTGTTTTCTTCTATTGCTTGTAATAATTTATCCGGCAATAATTGGCCTGATTCGTATAATAACCTTAGTTGCGCCACGTTATAGCTTAAAACAGCAGAATAATAGTCCAGTTTTATTTGGGTTAAATCGGTTTGAGCTTTTGTGATCTCCAGGTTTAGCCCAAATCCCGTTTTGAATCTTAATTGCGCCAGTCTGTAGGCTTCTTTAGCTGTTTCTAGTCTGTCATTGATAGTAGATAATTGTTTTTTGTAAAGAGCGTAATCATAATAATTTTTTGTTATTTTTTTATTTATTTCATTTGCAAAACGTTTTTTTCTTACTTTTGCCTCATTAATTTTTACTTTGTTCATTTTTAATGTTCCAAGGGTAGAAACACCCATATATCTTAATGCGTCAATATTCAAGCTGATAGATGCCTGTGCTGAGCCTTTCATTTCGCTTATACTAGGGCCTATTTGCCTTACATAACTGCCAACATTAATACTTGGCAGTAAATCAGATTTTGTTGACCTGTTTCTGTTTTTTAATTCTTCTTCAAAATAAGTCAGTTCTTTAAATTCTGGTCTTTTTTCTTTTGCAATATCATATAGTTCGTTTAATGTATATTCTTCCGAGAAAAAAGGAATAGCATTTATTGTTAGATCTTCGGGTATTAATTTGTAACTTAAAGGTATATTTAACATAGATGCAAGATTAACTTCCGATACTTCGACCTGGTTCATTGCTTCTTGTAATTTATTTGTACTTTCTGATACTTTTGTTTGGGCTTGCATAACCTCAAACAAAGTTCCAAAGCCGTTATCATATCTTGCTTGGTAATAATTAACAAGTTCTTTTCCTTTTTCTACTTCTTGCCTTGCGGCTTCTATTTTAGAAAAATCCCTTAACCAGGAAAAATAATTAACGCTAACATCTAAAAGGGTCTTTCTTGAAGTTGAATTTAAGGCTTCTTGTTTTTGTTTGAGATAATTTTTGCTTGCTTTAAGTTCAAAAATAGGCTTACCGCCTGTAAAAATACGATAATTAATAGATGCCATCGGTTTTATAGTCGTTCTGGATGTATCAACCGGTTGATCGCCAATGATAACTTCTCCGCCTTCGAATCTTTCTGTGTTTATATTTGCTTGAATTGATGGCATAAACAATGCGTAGGACCTGAATTTATTAGCTTTTGCATAATCTACTTGGGATTCTGCCATTGCAATGTCTAAATTGCGATTTAGAGCAAAATCTACAATATTTTTAAAATTAATAAAAATTAAATTTTGCTCTTTTATTTCAATTAAAGGGTCATTTTTTATTTTCTTCTTTTCTTCTTTTTTTTCTTTTTTATCTCTAAATTTAATAATAGAAAAAATACTTTTTGAGTAAGCAAATTGAATATTAAATATAAATAAAAAGATAATCCCAATAACAAAAAGTTTTTTATGCGGATTACAAGCCTTAACAATAACAATTGCAGATAGTATTGAGTTTATTATTTTAATTTTATTAATAATCATATATAAAAACCTCTTATTATCTGGTTGTTGGCTCTTTAAACGCTCTTTCCATATGGAATTGTATAGGGTCTGACAAAAAGCTTATAATACTTTTCTTTCTTGTTACAAAATCCGCTGTAACAGTCATACCCGGCTTGATATTATGTAGTTCCCCTGTATCTTCTAATATTTGGTGGTTGTCAGGCCTAACTCTCACTATGTAGTAGTTTAAGCCTTGCGGATCCTGAATAGAAGAAGGTGATATGTTTTCTACAACACCATAAAGCTTCTCAAAGTGTTGAAAAGGGAATGCGTCCATTCGCAGCATTACTCTTTGATTTGTATGTATATAAGTTAAGTCTCTATTTGTTACTTTTATTTCCGCTATAATGCCTGTGTTTGCTGGAACCAAAGTGAATAGCACTTCCCCGGTACTTACAGTTTCTCCCGGGCCTCTTACTACCTGCTGATTTACTATGCCTTCAATAGGAGATTTAATTGTCAGACGTTTCGTTGTAAGATTATTTTTTTCAATTTCATTTTCTAACTTGGAAATTTCTTTTTCTCTTATTGCTAATTGGTTTAAAAGTTCTTTTTGGTATCTGCCTTTGATTTCTTTTGGCCTTTGTTTTGCTTGTTCCAGCTCTATTTCTCTTGCTTTTACATCTTGTTTTAAAGATGCAATTTCACCTTGTTGCTTTAGTATATCTTGTTCGCTTAGCCTGTATTCTTTTTCTGATAAGCCACCTTGCTCATACAGGGCTTTATATTGAGAAAATAGTCTATAGCTTGAGTTATAAACTATTTGTGAACGTGATAATTTTTCTTTTGCTTGCTTATGCTGATAAGAAACCTTTGATATTTGCATTTTAGCAATTTTCATTTGGGTTTTAAAAGCTTGATGAGTAGCATATAGCCAGGCATCGTTTATATTATTAGTCAGTTTCCTTTGTTTATTCAAATATGCATCTCGAATAGCATCAGCCTCGCTTTTAAGCATATTTAATTGCTCGAGTATGCCATTCTCTTCAATTGTAGAGTACTCGGTGTCCAGCTTAATAAGATCAGTATCTTCTTTAACTTCATCATTTTCTTTTACATAAACATGCGAAACAATTCCATTGATTGGAGACATTATTCTTTTTAATTGTCCGTCAGGGATAAATTGCCCTGTGCCTGGAACGGACTCTTCCAGTTTTCCGTACCAAGTCCACAAGAATATTGAAAAAATACCTATTGATAAAATTAATAAAACACCAAAAGTTAAGACAAAAACTTTTTTAAATGAGGTTTCATGGCTAGAATAACTTCCTTCAGCAAGTTCTGTTTCAAAGTCTGAAAATCTGTCTTTTTGAGTGTTTCGTAACATATAATTACCTTGCTATTAACTCTTTTGGATGTAAATGATAATAATAACCCTCACTTTTTATAAGTTCATCATATTTGCCTTGTTCTAATATTTTACCTTCTTGCAATACTATTATTTTATCAGCTCTCATATGAACAGGAAGGTAGTCAGTTACAAAGATACAGGTTGAATTTTTAAATTTTTCAAAAATTCTGTTAAATATAATTCCTTGTAATGAAAAGTCAAGAGAATTAAGAGTTTCGTCTATTATTAAAATATCAGGATTTGTTAATAATACTCTGGCTAAAGCTATTTGCGCAATTTGGCCGCCGGAAAGATTTGTTCCGTTTGCCAGTACGGGCGAGTCCATACCTTGCGGCTGTTTTGATAAGAATGTATCCATACCTACCATTGTTGTTATTTCTATAACATTTTTCATAGAAGCATAAGGATTGCCCAAGATGAGGTTTTCCTTTATGGTTCCCGTAAATATCCCGGGCTTTTGAAGAACAAGGCCTATACTGTTTCTTAAGCTGACTTCATTTATATTAACAATATTAAAATCATCTAAAGCTACGTAGCCGGAATTAACATTATAGAGTCTTTGCATTAACCGGAAGATTGTAGACTTTCCTGTTCCACTTTTTCCTGTTAAAATAACCTTTTCTCCGGGTTGAATATCAAAGTTTAAACAATGCAATATATTAGGCATGTTTTCCTGATATTTAAAATCTACGTCTACAAATCTTATATGACCTTTTGTTGTATTTAAAAATATTTTATCTTCTTCTTTAAAATTAGTATCTTCGTAATATAATTTTTTAAATTCTTTCAAGCTAACAGCCGCTTCCTGGAATTTTTGCAAAGAAACAAGCATTTTTTGTATTGTACCGATAATGCTACGCCCTAACATACTGATAGCAAGATAAACACCAAATGATAGCGTTCCTGCCAATGCTTCTTGCGCTCCAAAGTATAATGTTACCATTGAGCCTGCTGTTGAAATAAAGGTTAAGCCTACATTTCCGTTAACTTGGTCATATCTTGCCAAAAAGTTTTTTTCTAAAGTTTGTCTTACTCTTTGAGTAATACTTTCCACAACAAAAGTGTTTGCATTAATGGATTGTATTGTTTCCTGGTTGTGTAAAATTTCGTTTATTCTTACCAGGTCATTTTTATGCTCGTTAGAAAATTTAACAGCTCGCTTTTTTACTATAGGATTTGTCCAAAAAATCATTATTGTTATTGGTATAATTGGCGCAAGCGAAATCAATGCCATTTTTACGTTTAATAGTAATAAAATAACAACAACAATTGAAGAAAATGCAACATCCAGTGATGAAATTAGAAAGGTTGTTGTTATTTCCTGGTTTATCTTTATTAAATCTTTAAATCTTTCCGCATAGTTTTGTAGGACCTCTTTATTTGCATTTGCAAAATCAATGCTAAAAATTCTTTCCAGCAAAATATCTATGCTTAACTTGTCTATACTTTCGAGCAAGTGAGATAAAATATATGAACGTATTGTTTTAACAAATAAATCCGTTAATAATATCAAAACAATACCAACACCTATAATATTTAACGCAGATAAATTTTGTCTTCCAAATACTCTGTCAAATATTACCATATAGAAAAAAGGCATACCCATTGTAAATATTTGGGTAATAACAGACGCTAGCATCATTTGAATTGTTAAAATAGCATTTTTACTGTATAAACTTATATACCAGCTATAAGTAAAAGGTTCTCCGAGTATTTTTTTTGCTTTTTTATAGCGAGGTTTTATGCTTAAAACTTCATATTTTTTGTGAATATTTTTAAGGTCAGTTGTAAAGCGATCTCTGCTTCCTTGGTATTCTTCTATTAAAGAATTACCTTTTCTTCCTACCACCCAGCGTAAGACATCATTGTCATCTTTCAAGATAAAAGGAAAGGTTTTATTTAACAGCTCTACAATTGTATGCTTTTTTCTTTTTGTTTCAAACCTAAGGTTTTTAAGCTTTTTTTCCAGTTCGTTAAGATTTTGAACCTGTATTTTTTCTTCTTTGTTATTATAAACAGATTTTTTGTAATATAACAAAGCTTGTTTTAGACAGTAGTTGGCTTTTTTAATTTTGTCAA
This sequence comes from Candidatus Gastranaerophilales bacterium, assembly GCA_028280605.1. Lineage (GTDB taxonomy): Bacteria > Cyanobacteriota > Vampirovibrionia > Gastranaerophilales > JANQFW01 > JANQFW01. The sequence continues at coordinate 24,569 of JANQLL010000010.1, read as the reverse complement.
TATCTGTAGCTGAGATAGCATCTTCTTCAAAGAATACTTCTTTTTCTTGGGCTTGAGATATTGAGTTTATAGAAACAGAACCATTATTAGCCGAAAGAAGATGTTCAAACTGGCCGGAGGTTTTTTCATATGCTTCTGATAGTGTTGAATTGCTAAGAACGATATCCTCAGGTATAACGCAAAATACAGTTTCTTGCGAGGCAACAAAAGAAAATGAGCTCATAGGAAAATCAAACAGATCACCCTGGCTTAAAATTAATACGGTTACTTCTTGATCGGTATTTAGTGTTTTTAAAACCCTTGCTTTTCCACCCAGAACTAAATATTTACAGTTTAGCCTTATATGGTTTTCTGTAAATTCATCGCCAATATTGAGGGTTATTTGTTCGCAATTATCAAGAATTGAATCTAAACCGGATTCATCTTCTTCAATGCTTTCAACTTCAGGCATTGAAACATTTTCTTCCTTTTTAGAAGATTCCTCTTGCGTATTATCATTCAGTTTTTCTTCTTCATCTGTACCCAACAAATCCCTATCTCCAGCTTAATGGTTGTGTTTTTATTTTATACTACTCCCCTAAAATTAAAAATCATAGTAATTATTTTATATTATTTACTTGTTTCCCAGTCTGGCACATATATTATATTTATAATAAATAATGATACATTAAACAATAGTATAAACAGAGGAAATTTAAAAAATAACCTCTATTTATTCTTTTTTTTATTAAAGTTTTTTAATACTCAATACCTTGTCTGGCAGGGACACCCATATCAAAATAATGCTTTACCGGATTCATTTCTGTTACTAAATGAGCCAATGCCACTAATTCTGGATGAGCTTTACGGCCTGTTAAAACAATTTCGCAGTTTTTAGGCTTGCTTAATAAGACTTCTTTTACTTCTTGAATTTTTAACATACCTAAATTGATACAAATATTTATTTCATCGAGTATTATTAATTGGTGTTTACCGCTTTTAATAGCTTTTTTTGCGCACTCCCAGCCTTTTTTAGTTTCTTTATAGTCATCTATTTTTATATTATCAGAGTATACAACCCTATTGAGCCCAAATTGCGAGACATCAAGATTGTTAATAAATTTGGACGCTGATTTTATTTCCCCATAATAATCAACACCTTGCTCACCTTTTGTAAACTGGATAATTTTAACCTTCCAGCCATGTCCTATTGCTCTGAGAGCTAAGCCTAAAGAGGCGGTTGTTTTACCTTTGCCGTCGCCTGTATAAATTTGGATATATCCGTTTTTAAGCATAAAACCTTCCTCCAACAACATTAATTCAATATCTATACTACTCAGCGATTACATTTAGAGTTAGTACAACGAAAAGGGCGTATTAGTTTTTATTTCAGATTCTCTTTTTAGGATATCTTATAAAAAATCTTATTCAACATATTTTAGGTGATTTCATAATTATCTTATCAATCAATAATATTTTTGCAAGAATGTTAATTTTTTGAATTAACTTATTTACTATGATTAATGATAAAATCTAATATTTACTTTTTCTTCGGTTAAATGATGTAGTTAGCATGAAAAAGAATGATAACCTTTTAAAAATGATTTTTTGTAAATTCTTGTAAATTTTTAAAAACAATTATTAAATAAGTATAGAATTTTTTAAATAATAGGTTATAGTATAATTACTATAAGCGTAGCTTCGAATAAATAAACAAAGTAAGAGGATGTAAGATGAGTCAACAACCAGGTAGTTTAGAAAACATTATTTTAAAAGCAATATGGACCTTAGAAGAAGATGACAATAACGTTATAAGAGTTATGGACGTTAAAGCCCTTGTTAATGAAACAAATGAAGATAATCAGAAATGGGCTTACACTACAATTAAAACAGTTATGGATAGATTAGTAGTTAAAAAACTGTTAAAGAAAACCCTAAAAGGTAAAAAATATTTTTATAATTCAACTATTTCCAGAAATGAGTACGGAAAGAGTTTTATAAAGAGAACAATAAAAGATTATTATAATAATGATTTTCGTGCATTTCAAAAAATGTTAAAAGAAATAGAACAGGATTATTTATCTTTAGTTTAAGTTTTTATTATGATCAATGAAAATCACATAATAACAGAAGCCAGAAAAACAATTTCTTCTCTGGTGTATAAGGTATTAGCTAAAAATATCTGTGTAAGAGAAGCTATTAAGCAGTTTCCTGAAGATATTTTCGATGAATCTATACAATGTGTCTGGCATGCACTTGTCCACTATGAAGCCGATGAAGATTATCGCAGGGCAGATCAGGCATATGAACAGGAGCAAGACCTTTATCTTGAGATGATTGCAGATATATTACAGAAAGGAGAGCCATTGCCTGCAAATATTATTCAAAGATATAGAGAATGGTATGATATGGCTCCTGTACCTTATTCTAATGGTCTGTTAGGTAAGTTAAAAAGTGTATTTAGGTTGATAATATGATGAAAAAGAAAAAAGGTCAAAACCTCCTTGAATTCGTTGTGGTTATACCGTTATTAATTGTAATTATATTTGGTATTATTGAATTTGCATTGTTTTGGAGAACTGTTCAGACAGTGCAGGGTATAGCCCTTGAGGCTGCAGCCGGCGCTGCTTCTCAATATGTTGATGAAAATGGTACTGCTAACCCGGCTGTTGATAAAGCAATAGCAATAGTTAATAGTCGAGTAGGCACTTTGGGCTCTGAGACTGTAACGCTTCAAGACCAACCATTAGGCAGTAACTATGGTATTAGACCGTTCGCTTTTTATCAATTTGCCAGCCAGGAGAAAGTTTCTACTTTTTCTGATGGTGACAAGCCTCTTATGCAAGTATTAATAGATCATAGAGATCCTTATCAAAAAGGTATAATAACTCAGTTAGTATATCAATATCAAACAATACTTATGGGTGCAGAGTTTATATTGCCCGGCGGTAGAAAAGTTGTTATTATACCTAGAGATATTGAAATAAGTAGTACTAAGATACAGCAATATAATAATTATTAAAAAATAATAAAGTAAGAGTTATAATTAATGAACAATTGGTCAGAACAGTTTAACGAAGAATATCCAAAATGTAAAATGTGTGGACAATGCTGCAGGTGTGCATCACCTTCAGTTGCAAGTGTTGAACTGGAAGAACGAAGTAAAAATAAAGAAGATGCTTTTGCTAGAGATTTTTTTTCTATATTTATACCTTATAAATCTTTAGAAGAAGCCGGAAAAATTAACCCCGAAGTTGTAGAAAGAAGTCTAAAGGTAGCATCACATCCTAATAGTAAAGTTAAGCCCGAGGATGTTGTTTTTTATCATTGCAAATATATTTCTGAAGATAATAAATGTAAAATCCACCAAGACAGGCCACAGCTTTGTAGAGATTATCCTGATAATCCGTTTTTGGTGTTTGCGCAGGGCTGTAGTTATGAAAAGTGGTCTAAAAACTGCAAGAAAAAATATTATCTTTTAAAAGAAGAGCTTGATAAGCTAAAAGAATACAAACAGGAGCTTGAAATGCTTAAATATCAACAAAAAGTCTCTAATTTGTTAAAATCGCTAAATAATATAACTGATGATGATTATAAATTTATTCTTCTTTGTCCGTCGTTAAGCGTTGTTTCGCCCGGTAGGTCGTGGATAAGGCTTTGAATAATATAATTAATAAAGAATGTGCCTGATGCGATTCGAACGCACGACCTACGGCTTCGGAGACCGTTGCTCTATCCAACTGAGCTACAGGCACATATATTGCATTCACTATTTTAAGTCGAATAATAGAATGTTTAATCCGGTAAGGACATAAAAGGATTAAATTTTTATTAATTTTCCTTTTTTGATAATTTCTTGATATAAAAATTCTCCTTAGCTATTTTATCAACAGGTTTTTTAGCCATTCCGGCATCTCCTTAGATTCATTTCGGCAGCTTGTATGTCTTCTTCGGCTATATCTATCCAGCTTTTATATTTTGACATTTTTATTTACCTTCTAAAATTCTTTTTTCAATTATTGGTAATGATTCTTTATATATATTAGTTAATTCATCAATTTTTTTTCTAAACTTATCTTCTTCTTTTTTCGATATTAAATTTTGCATTTCTTCAAGAAGCACTTGCCTATTAGGATTGTCTTTTACTTTTATATCAAGTAAAAATTTTTGAATTTTATAGCTTAAATAATCATGCAAATTATTAAAAGCAAAATCTAATATCTTAGTTATCTAATTCTTTTAATTTTTCTTTAGTTTTATCCTTTTTTAAATATACTTGTACCATGTCCCAAGAATGTACATAATCTAATCTTAACTTTACAACTTTTGATAAAATTATGCTTTTTATATTATTCAATGCTTCTTCTTTTTTATTTATATCCGCATTTTTAAAATTTTTATATTCAGGAAGTTCTTCAATTATAAAAAAAGTATGCTTCATCATTTCATAATATAAAGCTGCCATTTTTTCTTTATAATCTGATAACTTTTCGATTTCTCTTTGTTTTGTTATCTCAAAATATTTTTGTTCTAATTGATATTTATGAGTTAGCCATATTGTTAACAAAGAAATAGCTCCACCTACAAGAAGAGAAAGCCATATATTTATATCAGCTGATTTAGTTACATAATAGGTATTAAACACTTTTCTTAACTCTTTTCTTTCCGTTTTAATTTTTTCAAATAGTACAGATTCAGGCTTATCATTTGGGTCAGCTCATTATTCTCCCCACATTTCTTTATAAGAAATGCTTTCTGAAGAGCTTGCATCTTTTAAATCGTTTAGTTCCTCCTCTGATAAAGGCTCATCTTCTTCTTTTACATTATTAAAAGCTTCATCAAAGGCTTTTTTTCGCTTTTCTTTAATAAATTCTGCAAAATCAATTATTTCCGCAATATCTATATCATTAAAGTTTTTAATTATTTCATTAAGCTTATCTTTTGGTGTAGCCATAACTTAATCCTATATTTTTGTTATAAAAATTATATTTGTGCATACTTTAAGAGATTGTATATAATTATATCACTTTAACTTTACTAAATAAATATCAAACCTTAATTTAAAAATTTGAAATAATAAAAAAACTAAAAGAAATTTTAAATCATTAAATAAAATCTTGACAATAAACTCAACATATAGTGTAATCATTATAAATGTTTACTGCTTGGGGTGTACTTAATTATAAATTTTAAAAAGCGCTTTTAATAAATGTATATAAAAGAAATAACTATTGACAATTTTAAATCATTTGCCGATAAAACAGTAATCCCCTTCCTGGAAGGGTTTACAACTGTGTCAGGACCTAATGGGTCGGGAAAAAGTAATATTATAGATAGCATACTATTTGCTTTAGGATTGTCTACATCAAGAACCCTTAGGGCCGAAAAGTTGCCTGACTTGATTAATAACAGAAGCAAAAGAAAAGAAGCCAGCGTTAAAATAGTTTTTCAGGTGATGAATGATCAAAACGAAGCTGACATTATATCTGTAACAAGAAGAATTAAAAAAAGTAGTAGCGGATATACTGGAACTTATTATTTTAACGATAAAGTTTCAACGCTTGGTGAAGTGCACGAGGAATTAGCAAAGCATAATATTTCTCCCGGTTGTTATAACGTAATGATGCAAGGTGATGTTACTAATATTATTAATGTTACGCCTTTTGAAAGAAGAAAAATTCTTGATGAAATCGCAGGGGTGGCTGATTTTGACAGAAGGATAGACCAGGCAAAAAAAGAACTGGAAACAGTCGGTGAAAGAGTAGATAAATCTAATATTATCTTAAATGAAATAGATATAAGGCTTGTGCAACTTGAAGAAGAAAGAGCGCACGCACTTAAGTATCAAAAATTAAAAGAAGAAAAAACAGAGCTGCAAGGTAAGCTATCTGTTGTTAAATATTCAGAAATAAAAACTTCTATAGAACGTTTGCACGAAAGTATTCTTGATGGTGATAAGACTCAAAAAGTTGAATTGCAAAAGCTTGATGAAATAAAGCTTTCTGCCGGAGAAATAAAAGAAAAGCTCGATGAAATAACAAGGCAAATAAAAGACAAGGGCGAAGACGAGCAAATAGAAATAAAAAAACAAGTAGAAGCCCTAAAAGGTGTTATCTCCAGAAAAAAAGACTCTATAGCCTATATAGAGAAGCAAGTCGGAGATAATATCAAAAATATTGAAAGTTCAGGACAAAATATTGAAAACCTAAAAGACAAAATAGAAGATGCTAATTTTAAAATTGATAATAAAAATGATGAAATAACAATAATCGAGCAAAATCTAAAAAAAGAAAAAGAAGAGCTTAACAGGGTTTTAAGCGAGGTTTCTTCTATAAATCAAACTACTAACGAGCATTTAGAAAAAAGAAACCTCTTAAGAAAAGATCTTGAAAATTTACAAAGTAAAGAAAATGACTTGATAAAAGAAAAAATACTACATGAAGAAAAAGTAGCAAGGTTTGAGCGTGATATAAAAGAAGCCCAGGATTATATAGATAACTCAAATAATATAAATCAAGACAATAGCGAGAAAAAAGACTTGCTCGAAACTCAAGTTCAAGAGCTGGAGCAAGAACTAAAAGACTTTGAAATTCAACAAAAAAATTGTTTATATGATTTAGACAAAATTAAAGGTGAATTAAACGACTTAAATTATAATATAACACTGGCTTACAGAAAAGTAACCCAGCTTGAAGCAACTAAAAAAGCAGCAGAAGAAGCTAATTTTGGCAGAGCAATTGATACTGTAATGAATGCTGGATTGCCCGGTATACATGCACCATTAGCCCAACTTGGTAAAGTTGATAAAGAATATTCAACAGCCCTGGAAATTGCTATGGGTGGCAGAATGAAAAGCATTGTTACTGACAATGACAAAATAGCAAGTATGGCTATAGAAGTATTAAAATCTTCCAGAGCCGGCAGGGCAACTTTTTTACCTTTAAATAAAATCAACAGTAACTTTAGAAATAGTAGATTGCCTAATGTTGACGGTGTTATTGACTTTGCTATTAATTTGATTGAGTTTGATGATATTTATAGAACAGTTTTTGAGTTTGCGCTGGGCGAAACGCTTATCGTTGAAGATATGGAAGTGGCAAGAAGGTTAATAGGTAAGTACCGAATGGTTACCATCGATGGTAGTTTGGTAGAGCGAACCGGTGCAATGACAGGGGGTTCTGTTGCACGTTCGGGTTTAAAATTTGCCCAGAGCGATGATGAGGAATTAGATAAGTTTAAAACAAGGCTAAATGAGCTAGAATACAAAAATCAGACTTTAGAAAAATCAAAAAAAGATTGTGAATTTAAATTAGATAAAAACAGGCAAGAATATTCGTCTGTGATGAATGACTATAATAGAAAGAAAATTGAGCTTGAGAACGCACAAAGAAACCTTAAAAATGCACAAAGCAAGCTTGATGAGAAAAAAGAATTACTGGAAAATTTACAACCCAAACTTGAAGCAGAACAAGAAAGCTTGAATGGTTCCAATGAAAAGGCTGCGTTGCTTGCTGACAAAATAAGCAGGCTAAAACAAGAAATTGAAGTAATCGAAAATAATTTGCCAAAAGATGAACTGTCAAATCTGAATGAACTTACTGAAAGTATTGAATTTGAGATAAAAAGTAATGAAAGCAAGCTAAATAATGCTCATAATGATATTAAAGCTTTAAAAATGGAAATAGATTTTAACAAAGAAGCTATAGTTATTCAAGAAGAGCGAATTGAGCAATTAAAAAAAGATAACATTCAGCTTGAACAAGAAAAAACATTAAATCAAAAAGAAATTGAACGAACTAATGAAAGATTATCAGAGCTTGAGGCTAAAATAAAAGAGCTGGGCGCAGAGTTGGTTGAGCTTCAGGATGAAAGAAGCAAAATAAATGAAGAATTGCTCGCTAAAGAAAAGAAGAAATCAAGCCTGGAGAATAAAATTGAAAGACTAAAAGAGCAAATAGAAGCATTTAAGCAAAGAAGAAAAGAATTGGAGCCAGAACTTGCAGCAATAAGAGAAGAATTAAAACAACAAGGTTATGACATTGCTAATATAGCGAAAATGGAAATATCTGTTGATGATATAACCAGAAATATAAACAGGTTGCAAAAGAAAATGGAACTTATGGAACCTGTTAATATGAAGGCTCTTTCTGAGTATGAAGAAGTAGAAACCAGAAAAACAGAATTAAAAGAAAAAATAGACACCCTTTCCTCTGAAGCTGATCAAATAAGAGAACGTATGGGGGGCTATGAGGATATGAAAAAACAATCTTTCCTTGACACTTATAACAATGTAAATCAGAATTTTATAGAAATATTTGCACAACTTTCTGACGGGCAGGGTCGAATTGTTCTCGAAAATATGGAAAATCCTTTTGAGGGCGGGTTGACAATTGAAGCAGAGCCAAGAGGCAAAAAAACTCAACGACTTGAAGCAATGAGTGGTGGTGAAAAATCTTTAACAGCCTTGGCTTTTGTTTTTGCTTTGCAAAGATATATGCCGGCACCTTTTTATGCTTTTGATGAGGTTGATATGCACCTTGATGGCATAAATGCTGAAAAACTTTCCCAAATGATAAGATTTCAAGCAATGAATACGCAATTTATAGTAGTTTCTTTGAGGAAGCCCATGATAGAATCAGCAGATAGGACTATTGGCGTTACTCAAAAAAATAATGGAGTAACAAAAGTTACGGGAGTAAAATTGCATGGATAATATCCTTGACGGTATTGAGATCCTTGTAGATATGGCAAAATCCGGCAAAATTGATCCTTGGAATATTGATATTGTAGATGCTACTGATAAATTTTTAAAAGAATTAGTTGAAATTAAATCTAATAACTTACGCTTAAGCGGCAGAACATTATTTTTTGCGGCGGTTTTATTGCGTTTAAAGTCTGATATTTTAGAAGGCATTGATCCTTTAGCAGAGCAGCAAGATGAATTTACTCAAGATTATGATGATATGGAAATGATGGATGACGATTTTTATCCTGAGCAGGAAGAAAATATTAATAAAAAAAATATTATTTCTTTAGATAATGTTCTAGCCAGAAGAACCAGTGTAAGAGTAAATAAAAGAAGAGTTATTACTCTTAAAGATCTTATTGAGCAACTTGAATTTTATGAAAAAAGAGAAAAGAAAAGATCAAAAAGACAGTCTGATAAAAATAAACGAGATATAAGATCTTATGCTAATTTTACAGCTGATGATATTTTGGATATGGCTCATGATGAGTATATTGAAGATAGTATTGACCAGTTACACGATATACTAACAAGATTGCTTGAGTCTAATGAAAAAGTTGAAATAAACGAATTGTATAAGACAGGTATGGATAAAGCTACTACTTATATTACATTGTTGTTTTTAGCTGCAAGAAGTCGGATTGATCTGGTTCAGGAAGAATTTTATTCTGACCTTTACATTGTACAAGAGGTGGGCTAAACTTAAAGTATAGAACTAAAAGAAACCTTGATTTGCTTGTGGGAGGAATATGTCTTTAAAATCAAGAATTGAGGCTGTTTTATTTATCACCTCAACGGCTATGACAATAAAAGAGATTTCCGGCATACTTGGAGAAGATCCTGATGAAGTTGAATCAACAATGCTTGATTTAATTATGGATTACTCTTCAAGGGATTCTGCTTTGGAAATTGATGATGAAGACGGTTATATTTTACAAGTTAGACAGGATTATATAGATATTGTTGAAAAACTTGTTCCAATAGAAATGAAGCCGTCTCATTTAAAAACTTTGTCAATAATTGCGGTAAAAGAGCCTATTAGGCAATCAAAGCTTATTGAGCTGCGAGGGCAAGTTGTACGAGACCATGTCAAAGATCTTATGGATAAAGGCCTAATTGAGCGAAAAAGAGACAAAAAACAAAGATTTTATATAATCAGAACTACTCCAAAATTTGGCGAATTTTTTAAATTAAAGGGTGATACACAATCGTTAGCTAAAATACTGGATCTTGAGAAAGATTTAAAGAGCTAATGTTTTTTTATATTATACAAAATTTAAAAAGTTATGATATAATATTTTATGCTTAAAGTAAATTTATTTATGGAAAATTGTTATAGAATGAAAAATCCATTATTTCATAATCTTGAATATGTAGAAAGAAAATGTTTTTCAAAGCATTTTTTAAAAAGTGTGCATATAGAAGTTGGGTTGATAGGATTAACTGCAGAAATTGCTTTTTCAAAAGAAGAAGAGTTGAAAAAGGCTTTTGAAAAGCTAGGTTTTACAGAATCGATAAAAGTTAATCAAACTAACTTTAAAATGGAAATTGACCCAGATAGAGACTCTTTAGAGCATAAAGTAATACAATCAGTTAATAAACCTATAGGCTTGCTATTTAAAAGTCAAAAACCTCATAAAGAAATACAGATAGTAGCCAATAAGGTGATTTTTTCTGATTTTTCGTATAAAGGATTTGATGACTTTAAAGAGATAGTTGAAAAAATCAAGGAAATACTGGAATCAGATATTAATAGTTTTGAAGTAAATAAAGTTGGATTAAGAAAAATTAATTCTATAAAAATAGAGCCTGTAGAATCTTTTAAAGAGGCTTGCTCCCTTTTTAACTCTGCAATATTTGCGAATATTAAGTCTGGCTTAATATCTCCTGACTCTTTAAAGGTTCACGAAGAAGTAACTATTTTAGAAAAAGATAATCTTTTATCAGTTTTAAAATTTAGCATTTCTAAACTGGAAACCCCAAAGGCTTATGAAGTAAATTTTGATTTTGACTTAGTTGACACAGAGAAAACAAATTTTAAAGAAGTTATTCAAACAAAATTAGCTTCTTTAAATGATACTCATTTTAATTTATTTATGTGGGCTATCGAAGATAAAATGATAGAACTGATGGAGGCATAATAGATGAATACAACTTTATGTTTAGATTTAAATAGTTTAAAATTTAGAAACCCTTTAGATAAAATTAAATGGGAAAAGGGCGATTGTTCTAATATAGAGTCAAATATTACCATTGGTTTTATTCAAGCTAATGCGACAGCCTCCTCTTGTAGTAATTTAATTTTAGGAAAAGAGTTGGTTAAAGCTACAAATATTACAACTACAATAAAAGAAAAATGGGAAAAAATTCCTAGATATTCCGACTATGAGAATTTAGAAGAACTATATGATGTTGATGAAATTGATGAATTATATTATAAAGCCTCTAAAAAAAGAGGTTGGTAATATAAAATTTAAAGTTGATGAATGTTTACCACCTGCTTTTTATGTTAAAAGAAATTTTGATAGTAGATGGCAGGGGGATATATATCCTTCAAGTGAATTTAAACAAGATGCTTTACCAACAAAGGATATCCCTTATTGGTTTTTAGTAAATAGAACTTGTCACTTGGTAGATGAGGAAAACAGAAAGCCTATACCTTTTCTTTGTTTTGTTGCGGTTTATCCTTTAAAAGAATTTATAGAAGTTGGTAAAGAGAGTAAAAGTATAAAAAATCAAATTGATAATATAATAAAAAAAAGTGAAAAGAATCTTTTTTTTCCTGAATGCGAAGAGTATGGTATCCAAACTCCATTGGTAGCTGATTTAACATTAGTATATTCGATTGCACTGGAGAATTGTCCGAAAGCATCATATAAAATTTTGCAGCTTTCATCTCCGTTTAGAGAATATGCTATACAGAAATTTGCCAGATGCTATTATACTGTTAGCTTTGATAATAAAAAAATTTGGTCTAAAGACTATATAAAAAAATTGGAAGATCAAATAAAAGAGGAATTTAATTCGTTATAATATAAATAGAATGAGTTAATTTTTAATATGTGTATTTAGGAAATATACATATTTGTAAAATTATAATAAATTTGAAATAATTATAAATAGTAGTGAGTATCAGGAATAACTTAGATGTCCAATATATTGATAGTACAGGATGAAAAACTTCTGGATAAGGGCTTAATAAGCTTATTAGAAGATATTGGGCATGATATTATTGTTGTTTCTGATGAAAAAGAGATATTTAAAGCTGCTAGTCTATATTTGCCGGATATTGCGCTTATTGATATTGATAATGTAGCTAAAAATAAAACAAATATCTGTCAGAAATTAAAATTACAAAACGAAACAAGTGACTTGCAGATTATTTGTCTTGCTTCAAAAGACTGCTACTCTTCTGATATGTTGGTTGGGGCAGACGGTTATGTAGCTAAGCCGTTTGATAACAATATTTTAATAGCAACTATTAATGCTCATTTAAGAATAAAAAAACTTTTAGATATTTTATATACTAATAATAATGAATTGGCAAAAAGTTTATACCAATTAAATGTTTTGTTTAATATAAGCTCTCAATTAGCAGGAACCTTAAATAAGGCAAAGTTAATAAATATAATGAATACAGGGTTGGAAAAGAGTTTAAATTTCTCCCTGTGTTTTGCTTTAATTTTAAATGGGCCTGAAGACGCAAGTTTAATAATCAATTCAACTTATCCTATAAGTGAAAGACTTGAGCAAGCTTTAAAAATAAGGGCAGTTATAGGATATAAAAATTACTTTGAAGGGAAAAAGTTACCCTTTGAACTGTCTATAGATAATGTAAGCATAGAAAAATATCATAAAACAGAAGAGAAAGAGCTTGATTTAAATGTATTAGAGTATGATTACCTTTTTTCTCCTATAAACACTTCTGATAAGTTTTTCGGGACAGTTGAAATTTTAAGGGATATAGAGTTTACGGGTGAAGATTCAACTTGTTTTCATACAGTTGTAAAACAAGTAGCTATGCCTTTAGAGAGTGCTATTTTATACGAAGAAATAACAAAAACAAATGCCAAGCTGGAAAAACTCGAAAAATTAAAGTCAGAATTTATTTCTATTGTTTCGCATGAGTTGAGAACGCCTTTAACATCTATGAAAAATTCGCTTGATATAATGCTAAGCGGTAAAACCGGCGAGATAAACAAAAATCAAAGTAAGTTTTTAAGTATGGCAAGTAGAAATGTAAAAAGACTATCTCGTATTATAAATGACTTATTAGATTTATCAAAAATTGAAGCTGGTAAAATGGAATATTTATTTGAAGAATCTAATATAGAAGAGGTTATAGATTTTGCCAAGTCTACTTTTGAGTCTTTAGCTGAAGAAAAAAATATAAATATGTCAGTAAAATCTGATGATAATTTACCTAAAATTTATGCAGATACAGGCAAAATTGAGCAAATTTTATCTAATTTGGTATCAAATGCTATTAAATTTACACCTGAAAATGGGCAGGTTTATATTTTTGCAGAGGTTATAAATTTTAAACATCTTAAAAAAGATATATTTAAATTTCAGGATATAAAGTTTGATAAGTTATTAAAAGATAATTATATAAAAATTACAATAAGAGATACTGGGGTAGGAATAAAAGAAAGAGATATACCCAAGATCTTTGACAAGTTCCACCAGATAGAAAGCTCTTTAAGCAGAAAAGTTGGCGGAACTGGTCTGGGATTGCCTATTGTAAAGCAGTTAATAGAAGCTCATAGAGGAATTATTTGGACGCAGAGCGAGATTAATAAAGGCAGTAAATTTTCTTTTATTCTTCCAGTAGCTTCTACAGACAATAAATTTTTGCTGGAGTTGGATAATGAGTTAAAATATTCAAAATATAACCATACAAATTTTGTTTTGATAAATATTTTCAATATTTCAGATCGTTTAGGCTTAAATATAGATAATTTAAAAGAGAACTTAACAGATATTTTTGAAAAAGATAAAAAAATAAAAATATTTACAGATAAAAATGATATAAAATTAATAATAAAGAATGTTGTTAAACCGGACATAAATAAAACTATAGAAATTTTGAAGAAACATTTGGAAGGTGATAGTTATGAAATGGGGATAGCTGTTTATCCTGAAGATGGTATAACCAGTGAAGAGTTATTAGATTTTACTAAGGAACCGCTTATCGGTTTGAGTTAAAAAGAGGATAATATGAGTAAAATATTAGTTGCTGATGATGAACAAGATATTGTTGAAACTCTTGAATTTATTCTGGAAAATGAGGGGTATGAATGTGTATTGGCTTATGATGGAGAAGATGCGCTAAATAAAGCAAAAAATGAGAATCCTGACTTGATTTTGCTCGATGTAATGATGCCTAAAATAAACGGCTATAAGATTTGCAGGCTTTTAAAATTTGATAAAAAATATGAAAATATACCTATAATAATGTTAACAGCAAGGTCACAGCAAGAAGACAAAGAAATAGGCGAGGAAACCGGGGCAGATGAATATGTGACAAAGCCTTTTAATATAGATAACTTGCTTGAACTGGTGAAAAAGTATTTAAAGTAGAAAAAGAGAGTTATAATGCAGGAAACAATTACAAACAAAACCTTTGAAAAACTAAAATATGACTTGGTAAGAGGCAACCTTATCAGTTATGAAGATTTGACAAAAGCAGAAAATATAGCGCAAATACAAAATAAATCTTTAGTTCAAATCTTAATTGACCAAAAACTTATTTCTGAAGACGCTCTGCTTGAGTTTATCGAGTCAAAGTTGCGTATTCCTTGTGTAAATCTTGATGATTATAAATTGGACCCTAATTGTTTGAAATATATTGATAAGCAAGATGCTATTAATTATAAAATAATTCCTCTTTTTAGAATAGAAGATGTTTTAACTGTTGCAATGACTGATCCTTTAAATCTTTTTCTGTTTAATAACTTGTTAGAAGGTGCAGATTATAAAATAGAGCCCGTTCTTTGTTCAGAAAGAAACATATCAACAGCAATACAGTTTCATTATAATATGGATGATCCTTTATATATTTCTAGTGAAGACGTTTATGCGGATAACATTGATAGTGATAATATTTATGATAAAGAAAATTTTATTTGGCAAGATTTATTAAATAATAAAAATAATATTAAACCCGAAGAACTTTTATATGCAATAATTTATCAGGCATATCGGGAAAATGTGGAAGAAGTGTTTCTTGAAAATGATACAGATAATATGGTTGTTAAGTTTAAACAGCTTAAACAATATACAGATACCGGAAGTATACCTGTATTATTAAAATCTACTTTTATTTCAAATTTAAAAAAAGTTTCCGAGTTAGATCCGTCTATTGTTGATATACCACAATTGGGAACATTCAAAATAAATCTGGAGCAAGAAGAACAGGATAAATATTTAAATATAGTAGTTGCATCATTTCCAACAATAAAAGGAGAGCGTTTTTCTCTTAAGTTATACAGGCCACCTATGAATATTGATGAATTTAAATTGGATAAATCTTCTTTAAACTGTATAAAAAGTTGTTTAGGAAAAGAAGGTGTAATTCTTGTTTGCGGTGAAAGCTTGAGCGGTAAGACTTCTATAATTTATTCATTATTAGAATATTTACAGAATAAAAATAAAAACATAATGACGGTAGAGTCTGTCATAAAGTATATTTTACCTAATATAAACCAGTGCCAATTAAAAGAAAAAGCAGGTTTTGACTTTAGTAAAGCAATAAAACATATTTATTTTCAATCTCCTGATGTTATTTATTTTGAAGAAATATTTGACAAAGACGGATTGGATTTTATTTATTCTTTTGCTAATACAGGTAAAATTGTATTAACAGAATATACTGTTGAAAACAAACAAAAATTTCTTAAAAAACTTGAAACACCAGCTTTTGATAATATCAAAGAACTGGTGTTGTGTATAATTTTTGTTGAAAACAATAAAATCGAAGTTATGAAAAATAAATTATTGGGTTAAAAAAGTTGTTTCAGCTCCTGCAGGGGCTGTTATTCTACCTGTTTCAAAAATTATTATATCAAATATATCGCTATTTGCTGCACCTCTTGTATTAGGACCTCTGCTAGCGCCATCTACATCAACACTAATTGTTATACTTGGAGTTCCACCTGTAAATGCATCTTCAACTCCATACCATCTCATTCCATTTGTTGTTACAAAATTAGGGCTGCCTGGAATTGCAGAATTTGTGCCGTCGCAATTTGCAAGATTGGCAACTCCATCAAGGGTATTTATTCTTGTTCTAAAATCTTGACAGAAATGATTATTTCCACTTACCACATCATTATCTAACAGACCATTAGGGAATTCAGACAAATCATTTGTCTGCTCATGAACTACTTGTTCTACTGTCCTAAAGGCTGCTTTATAAAGAACGTCATAGTTATTTTGTACACCCCCCATTAAAACCGGTATTGTGAGAGCAGCAATTGTTCCTGCAACAACCATAGCAATCATTAATTCTGCTAAACTAAAACCTTTTTTCATTTTTATCTCCTATTTTACAAGTTATTCTAATATTGATGTATATTCACAATTGCCTGAAGGGCATAACTGATTATTGACTGGATCAACATTTGGGATAGGCATTACTTTAGATGGTGTTTGGGTTTCATTTTCATAACCAACATCTAAATTATTAGAAGCAACTATTATAAATCTGTCAGTTCCATATCTATTAGGACCATCAAAAGCATTAACATCAATTAATATAAATCCGTTACAGGTGTCATCATTACACATACGACTCCAAGCAGTTCCTGAATTGTCTATAAATGCCATGGCATCACTGGTTGGAATTCCTCCATCTAGTGTTTCACCATCATTTGACCAACAATTACTATTGTTATTAGCGGTGCAGTCTCTTACTCTTAAAAATTGCAGTCTAAATCTATTAAAATGGTCATTATTTGCTGCATTATGTGTTAAACGGGCTCTTTCCATAATTTGATTTTGCGAAAATAACCTTAGCCATACCTGAGAAGCATGAGAGTATGCTTGCTTGTATTTAATCCTAAACAGGTCATCTTGTGTTGTATTCATTAATGCTGGTATTAATAGTGCCATCAATACACCTGCAATTCCAAGTACCATACACACTTCAGCAAGAGTGAAGCCTTTACAATGTTTAGTCTTTTTCTTCAGATGCATAAAATTTTCCTTAAATATTCGTGATTAAATAATCTGAAAAGTATTTTAGAGTGGCTATACAAATAAATAACAGTATTAAGGTTTAATACTGTTATATACTTATTATTTTAATTTATATACAAAAACTTGCAATACTTAAAGTTTATTAAAAATTATGTAAAACACCTTAAGTTTTTATAAATAAACAAAAAAGCGACCTTATTATTTGTTTACATCAAGCAATATTATATAAAGCTGATTCTTTTTCTTGTTTATAGATAACGTTAATATTGCTTATTTCTAAATTTTCGATATGTTTTTTGATTTCTTTATTGTTAACTAAAATATGAATTTTTTTGTTTAAAAATTCAATAAAGTGGTAAGTTGCAATAAGTACGCTAATTTTAATTCCATTAAAGAAATCTTGTTCTGTTAAGTCTAACACAATTTTGTTATAGTCTTCTTTTAGAATAAATGACCGGATCTCTATTGCTAACTCATCACATTGGTCCGAGTTTGTAATCAGGGGTTTTAACAGAACGCTATTTTTTTCAATAGTTACCTTTTTTAAAAGCATAAGCTTCCTTACTTAACTTAAGTTACATCCTGTGTACATGAATAATATCGGTATAAACAGATAAAACTTTAATATTTTTTAACATTTCTGAAAACCTTGATAATAATTTAAAAAGCCTGTGTTAAAAAAAATAAGCACAGACTTTTTTGTAAAATATTTAAAAAATTTTTTATTATAGCTTTTCTTGTTGGTATCTTTTGTAAACTTTGTAAAGCATAGAAGCCACTTCACTTCTTGTTGAATTTTTGTTTGCTAAAACAAACTCAGAAAATGCATGATTAGTTACTAATTTTTCTTTTATAGCTTTTGCTGTGCTTAAAACAGCCCATTTAGGCACATAATCTTTGTCAAAATAAGGATCTAAAACAGCATTTACTTCTTTGTCAGATAAATCATAGTTAATATTAGAGATTTTACTTGCTATACTCATTACTTCAGCTTTTTTAACAGTATTTTCCGGTTTAAATGTACCATCCGGATACCCTTTAATTAATCCTGCATCATTGGAAATTTTAATATTTTTATAAGCCCAATGATTATTTTTCATATCAGAATATGGTAATGCTGCATCTGTGGCTGAATCCATATTTAGTAGTTTGACTAGCATTGTAACAAATTCTGCACGTGTAACAGTTTCATCAGGTCTGAATGTGTTGTCAGGATACCCTTTTATTATACCCTTTTTTGTTAAAAACATAATTGCATTAGATGCCCAATATTTTTTATCAATATCAGTGTAAACTTGAGAATAGTTTTCTTGAGTAGAATAGGTTGCTGCAGAATATTTTTGAACCGCACATTTTGGTGCAGAACAATTATGTACTGCTTGTTTAGGTGTAGAGCAATTTTTTGCATAACAAGGAGTGACGAGTAAACCTGCTGATAATATAGCAATGAGTAAATTTTTAAATTTGTTCATAAATTCCTCTCTTTTTTTTACGTTACTAGATTGATTATAAAAAAGTTTATTAAAAATCACAAATATTTAATAACATATACTTCATTAAAAATAAAAAATTTTTGCAGTATAATTCTTTTATACTGGTAAGATTTCTTTGGTTGTAGGCAAATTTATTCTATACCATTATTATAGGATAAACAAATCTAATACAATTTTAAGTTCAATATAGTAAATGAAAAATAATTTAAAAAGGGGATTTTATTTTATGAAAAATATACTTGTTACAGGTGGGGCCGGTTATATAGGAAGCCATGTGGTAAAACAATTAGGTGAGGCTAAAAATAATTATAATATTACAGTAATTGATAATCTTTCTACAGGTAATAATGATGTTATTTTATATGGCAATTTAATACAAGAAGACTTATCAAACTTTGATAAAGTTGAAAAAATTTTTAAAAATAATAAATTTGATGCTGTAATACACTTTGCGGCATCTATTGTAGTGCCAGAATCTGTTGAAAATCCCCTTAAATATTACTTAAATAATACAGTCAATACCACTAATGTAATAAATTTGTGTATAAAATATAATGTTAATAAATTTATTTTTTCTTCGACTGCGGCTGTTTATGGTGATGCTAAAGAAATACCTGTAAAAGAAACTACAGAAACAAATCCTATCAATCCTTACGGAATGAGTAAGTTAATGAGCGAACAGGTGTTAAAAGATGCAGCAATTGCTCATGAATATTTTAAATATGTAATTTTAAGATATTTTAATGTTGCAGGTGCTGATATAAAAGGAAGAATCGGGCAATCTTTTCCCAATGCTACACACTTAATAAAAGTTGCGGCTCAAACTGTGTTAGGTCAAAGGGATCATTTGAATATTTTTGGTGAAGATTTTGATACTCCAGATGGTACAGGTATTAGAGACTATATCCATGTTGATGACTTGGCAAGTGCACACTTAAGTGCTTTAGATTATCTTGAAAATAATGATAGTGATATTTTTAATTGTGGATACGGACACGGTTTTAGTGTAAAAGAAGTCATAGATATAATGAAAAAAGTTAGCGGTGAGGATTTTAAAGTTGTAAAAGCTCCGAGAAGAGCTGGGGACTCTGCAACATTAATTTCTAATAACCAAAAAATATTAAATAAAATGAACTGGGCACCTCAACATGATGATTTAGAATTAATTTGCAAGACAGCTTTGGACTGGGAAAAAAAGCTGGTCATTAAAAAAAATAAGGAACTTGTTTAATGGCTGAAGACTTATTTAATAAGCTGAAAACAGATTTATTTTTAATAGCTGGGCCTTGTGTTATTGAAAATAGTGATATGATAATGAATTTGGCAGATAAAATCAATAATATATGCCAGTCATTAAATATAACATATGTTTTTAAAGCTTCTTTTGATAAAGCTAACAGAACTTCTATAAGTTCTTATCGAGGTCCGGGACTCGAAGAGGGATTAACTATTCTTGAAAAAGTTAAAAAAGATTTTGATTTGCCTATTTTAACGGACATTCATGAATGTGAACAAATAAAACCAGTGGCAGACGTTTGCGATATTATTCAAATACCTGCTTTTTTATGCAGACAGACAGATTTGTTAGTAGAATCAGGAAAAACAAATAAAATAATAAATGTAAAAAAAGCACAATTTTTACTTGGCAGTGATATGATTCATCCTGTTAAAAAAGTTGAATCAACGGGTAATAAAAAAATAATGCTAACCGAGAGAGGAAGTCTCTTCGGGTACGGTGATCTGGTTGTTGATTTTAGAAACATAATTGAGATGAAAAAATTTGATTATCCTGTAATAATGGATGTTACTCATTCCACACAAAAACCCGGAGGGTTAGGAGGAAAAAGTGGTGGAAATAGAGAGTATGCAGAGTATTTGGCTGTAGCAGCAGCAGCAGTTGGAGTGCGTGGTTTCTTTTTTGAAACTCATCAAACACCGGATCTTGCGCTTTCTGATGGACCTAATATGATAACACCGGAGGAACTTGAGAATATATTAAAAAAGATAAAAAAGATTGCAGATGTTTAAATAGTTATAATTATGGAGTTTGAGTAATGCCTTTTGAGTTTGAAAAACAAGAAATATCTGATGTAATTTTAATAAAACCCAAAGTTTTTAATGATGAAAGAGGTTTCTTTATGGAAACCTATAAATATTCTAATTTTGATGCTAACGGGATAAAACAGCATTTTACTCAGGATAATCATTCCAAGTCTGACAAAAATATCTTAAGAGGCTTACATTTTCAAACTGATCCTAAGGCTCAAGCAAAAATTTTAAGATGTTTAAGCGGTGAAATTTATGATGTTGCGGTAGATTTAAGAAAAAACTCTCCAACTTATAAAAAGT
The DNA here is from genome assembly GCA_028280605.1 of Candidatus Gastranaerophilales bacterium. Lineage (GTDB taxonomy): Bacteria > Cyanobacteriota > Vampirovibrionia > Gastranaerophilales > JANQFW01 > JANQFW01. The sequence goes on along the minus strand of JANQLL010000010.1, from coordinate 3,800 downwards.
GGGTGGGGGTTATTTTATCAGAAGAAAATAAATATCAACTTTATATTCCAGAAGGATTTGCTCATGGCTTTTTAGTTTTAAGTGAGGAGGCTGAGGTTGCGTACAAGGCATCAGATGAATATTCTCCTCAACATGATGCCGGAATTAGATGGGATGACCCGGAAATTAATGTCAATTGGCAGATAAAAGATCCGTTGGTTTCAGAAAAAGACAAAAATTTACCATTTTTAAAAGATATAGATATTAACTTTTAATAGACTTATTTTAAAAGTTTTGTATAAAAACAAGCAGCGACATAAAAAGCGCTGCTTAAAAGTTTTTTAATAGATTTATTAACCTACAAGACCACCTTCATCTGTTTCACTTGCTTTTACCATAATGGCATGTTGCACAGGTTTTTCAGTTTTAATAGATGAAGAGCCGGTAAATGCAGGATCTAAATCATAACCGTATTCTTCTTGTTGTTTTCTTTGATTACTTTCATCTACTAATTTTTTTGCTAATTCAGCTATTTCATAAACTAGCTGATATCTGTTATCTGTTCTTTCATTTAAGTCTGCTGCTATACGTGCTATTTGATCCATTTAATTTTCTCCTGAATATTTTCGGTTTGGTATATTTTTATTATTAAACAAACCAGTCCAATTAAAAATATAATACAATTTGTTGTGCATAGCAATAATCTAACTAATATAATTAATCATTTATGCTAAAGTAAACCTCTTTTAATCTTTTTTTGCTAATATGTGTATAAAGTTGAGTCGTCGAAACATCACTATGGCCTAATAGCTCTTGAACTACTCTTAAATCAGCGCCATTCTCCAGCATATGAGTTGCAAAACTATGTCTTAAAGTATGCGGTGTGATATGTTTTCCTATATGATCACCTAAACCTTTTACTATTTTATAGATTTCTTGCCTGCTAATTCTGTTATTTAGCTTATCAGTAAATAATGGTATGTTTTTAGAAGTAGACTTATTTATAGCTATATCTTTTTCTTTTAAATAATCATTAATTGCTTTTTTAGCCTCATCTCCTAAAGGAACCAACCTTTCCTTTGAGCCTTTTCCCATACACTTTAGATAACCTTGAACAAAATTAATGTTTGTTAAATTTAAATTAACCAGCTCAGACACCCTTAAGCCTGAGGCGTATAAAAGCTCAAAGATAGCTTTTTCAATACCAGAAAGGTTTTTAGACAAAATTGTATTAATTTCATTTATGCTTAATACTTTTGGTAAATGCTTGCTTATTTTAGGTTGCTCTAAACTAACAGTTGGATCATGATTTATGAGCTCATTTGAGACCATCCACTTAAACCAGCCTCTTAAAGAAGCTATTTTTCTGGTTACACTAGTTGGAGCGTAGCCTTTTTGTCTAATATCTCGAATAAATTGATTTATTATAGACCTTGTTATATTGTCAAAATCATTAATGGATAAACTTTCAACAAAGTCGATAAAAAGAACTAAGTCTCTTCGATAAGCCTGTTCAGTATTTTGAGATAATCCTCTTTCTATAAACAAATAGTCTATATACTCAGCCAGATACTCTGAAAAATTATTACGCACTTTTTAATATATACCCCACTAAATCTCTCAACTGGATAGCTGAACTTTACTTCAATTAAATTGAAAAAGGGATTATACTGATTGGCAATAAAGTATTTTTTCTTTAGTTTTTTCAATATTAATTGAGCAATTTTTGCAAATACAAAGGTTATTAGTTTTTATAATAGTAAGATTTGAGGCGCTTCCACAATAAAAACATTTTTCTATTCTGTTATTTTTTTTTATTAAAAAGATTTTTTAGCATTTTTCAATCTCCATAGATCATCCATTATTATATATATTAAAACTAAAGAAAAAATATATTAACATTAATTAGATGATTTGTAATAAATTTAAATAATTTTTTAATTCATTTAATATACATATCTGCTTAACCAGAGTACCTGAGCGTAGACTTCATAGTTATCTTCATCAGGCTTTAGGGTATATGAATCATATTCTTTGTTATCGCTTGTAACTTTAATAACCCCTTTAGGCAGTTTTTGCAAGCGTTTAATTGTCAAAATATCTTCTATTCTTATAATATATATTTTATTATTTAATATCTGCTTTTTAGAGCTGTCTGCCAAAACTTTATCCCCATCCAGTATGTTGGGTTCCATTGAATCACCCTTTACCTTAAGAATATGGCTTGTTTTTATATTAGCGTTAGTTTGATTAAGCAGTGCTTCAGGTATGCTTATGTGGCTTTCAGGTTTTTTATTGTCAAGATAACAATTTGGGCTTATAGTGCATTCAACTTCACCCAATATGGGGATTTTTATGAAGTCATCTCCTGTCTTGCTACTATACATTTCTCCTTCACCGGTAAATAGCCAATCTGGGCTTAACTTCAATTGTGTAATTAGCACTTCTAGTAATTCGGCTGAAACTTTTCTTTCTTCACGCTCATAGCTTCCTAATGTTCTATCAGGTATATTAAGAATTTTTGAAAATTCGAGCAATGTAAGACTTTTATTTAATCTTATTTCTTTTAATCTTTTACCAGAAAACACGATTGTAGTTTATCCTTTAAGCTTAATTACGCAAAGCGAGTTTTTATACTTGACATAATTACATAAATGTGGTTAAATATAATTAAGTGAAAATTGTTTTAGTAACAAATACTATTAATTAAAGAATGAAAAAGAATGAAAAATTTTTGTAATAATAAAGCCATTTCCGACTGTTTATCTAAAATCAGCACCGATGCACCAGTACAAGAGTTAATAACCAGAGATAAAGTCAAAGAACTCGTTTATGCCTATAGTGACTTTGTTATAGCTTCAGGATGCAATGGTGAATCCAAGCTGAGTTATGAAACTAATGGTCCGGTGCAGATTTTAATTTTAAAAAATGTCTTATACTAAGATATGGAAACATAAAAAAAGAAAAGGTTCAAAGGTAATTTTTTATTACGAAATATTACAAAGATAATATTTAAGCCTGCGTAATTTTAAGAAAAATGCTATAATATATAATAAGTATATAAATATCGGAAGACGTACAGGGAAAATGAGATTAACACACTACGTTAAAACTGTAATATTTATGTTGTGGAATATGATAGTATTTCTATGTCCGATTATCGCGCAACATAATATTGAGGGAAAGAAAAAGCCTTCTTTTTCAGGTTTGGCATGTGTTAAAAATTATTTTTCTTTTATAATATATAATTTTAAAGAATTTATAAATAATAAAATATTAAAAAATAAAAATAATAGCACTGCCAACACCTTGGCAGTCCCAAACTATATTAATGAAAACAAAAATTCTGTATCAAACAGAATAAAATCTAATAACAACATGACAAATCAAGTTTTAAAAAGCGTAAATTCATTATATGTCAAGAGATTAAAGGATGCGCTAGCCACGCAAAATTTAATTTCAAAACACTACTTTTCTCGCTTATGGGATAAGTGTGCCTTTTTATACATTTTTGTAAGCAAAAATCATTGCAGTCAATATAATCTTTAATTTTTACATCACATACAGTTGAATAAAAAATTTTTAGCTCCTTTAAGGCTAAGAGGGCAAAGCTTCTAATGGCTGCTTTTCATATGTATGAAAAGCAGCTTTTTTACGTTTTAAATGTAAGCGTCAAATAATGCCCACCTGTTAAAATATAAAAAAAATGAAATAATTAACTGATTATACTGCTCATCAATTAAATTTCAGATTACTCTTTTGAATGAGCTTATAAAAAGTAAAATTGACCATTTAACTTTTTAACGCTCCCGCTTCGCAAT
>JANQLL010000005.1 GCA_028280605.1 Candidatus Gastranaerophilales bacterium | reverse complement strand
GAATTGCGAAGCGGGAGCGTTAAAAAGTTAAATGGTCAATTTTACTTTTTATAAGCTCATTCAAAAGAGTAATCTAAAATTTAATTGATGAGGAGTATATATCTAGTGAATAATAACTTTTATAGGATTTACAGCTTTTATAGGGATTCTTAAATTTTTATTTTCTGCAATTAATTGAAGTAAAATATCTTGCGCTTTTATTAATTGAACATCACGCTTTTTCTTAACATCTTTTTTGCTTGTCTTTACTTCAATATCAGGTACAATACCAACTTTATTTATATCAGTACCATTAGGTGTTAAATATTTTTGAGTTGTTATATTTATACCTGATCCGCCAGGAAGTGGGTTAATTTCTTGTACAAGTCCTTTACCAAAAGTTTTTGTCCCTACCAGAGTTGCTCTTCCATTATCTTTTAAAGCGCCACTTAAGATTTCACTGGCACTAGCACTACCACCATCTATTAATACAACCAATGGCTTGTCAGTAAGAACTGAATTGTATGATCTTTGGGTTTCTTTATAGCCGTCTCTATCAACAGTACTAACAATTACGCCATTATGTAAAAACATATTAGATATTTTTATTGCATTAGATAATAATCCACCCGGATTTGATCTGATATCAAGTATAATACCTTGTTTTTTGTTTAATCTGCGAATAGCGTTAGTCATTTCTTTGCTCGCATTGCTGCTAATAAATGAATTTAACCTGATGTAACCTATATTATTTTTTAGTTTTGCATATTTGGGCTCTTTTGTCGATACAGATTTTATGTTAATTTTGTCTCTAATAATTGCAACTGTTTTGTATTCATCGCCACTTTTGATAGTTAATTCAACTTTAGTACCTTTTTGGCCTCTAATTTGATCTGCAGCTTCTTTTACCGAAATGCCTTTAGTGCTTTTGCCATCTATCTTTGTAATAATATCATTAGCTTTTAGTCCTGCTCTATGAGCCGGAGTATCTTCTATCGGCGCAATTACAGTTAGTTTATCTTCTCTGATACCTATTTGAATACCAATACCATATAGTGTACCTTTAATTGACCTGCCTTCTTCTCTAAATTCATCAGGATCCAAAAATTTTGTATAAGGATCATTTAAGCTGGCAAGCATTGATTCGATAGCTACATAAGCATCTGCATCTGTTTTGATAAAACGATCATACTTATGTCTCCATCTTTGCCATTCTTGGCCATTTTGATTTACGTCAACATATTTTGTATTAATAAGCCTCCAAACCCTATCGTATAAAGAATGAGGAGTGCCCGCCAGAACGCTGTTCGCAAACATTCCAAAATACATAAATAAAAATAACGATGTTAACATTAAAAGGAATTTTTTATTTTTGTTTAGCAATTTTAAATACCTCTCTTCTGCAGTATAAATTATTCAGTCCTATAAATATATACTAGCATATTTATATATCAAAAGTGTAATTTGATAATATAAAAATTTTCATTAAGCAAGGATTTGTTATTCTCTCCTTAATTCTTCAACTACTCTTTCCACAGAATTTGTAATAAACAAACCCGGCTCTAATTTGATAAATTCTTCCAGGCTTTTTATCGCAAATTCTTTATGGTCAAGTTCTTTATATAATAATCCTAAAATCAGCCAATTTTTAGAACCGGTTGGATCATTTTTGGCTATTTCTACATACTTATCAACAGCGATTTTTAATACATCTTTTTCTCTATATGCATTTACAAGATTTTCATAAGATAAAAGTAAATTTGGATTATGTTCTATAGCTTTTTGAAAACTCTTTATAGCCGGGTCAAATTTAAATAATTTTATATAAGCTTCACCAAGGTTATTAAAATATATTGCTGTAGATGCATTATGCGGTGCCAGCCTGATTGCCAGTTTAAATTCTTCAGCTGCAGCGTACGCATAACCTCGTGATAAATAATACATGCCTTTTTGATTGTGCGATACTGCATTTTTATGTGCATCAATTTTAAAAGTTTTAAATTGATCTGAATTATCATAAGTCTGGGCTGTTGCAAATGCAAATATTATTATGAGTACAAATGTTTTATAGACTATTTGGCACATACAAGGTCAACTTCAAGTCCTTCGTAAGCTACCATTCCTTCAACTACACTATTTTGTACATTTTCATTTATAATATCCATCATTTTATCTGTATAAGACGGATCTATATGGAAAAGAATTAATTGTTTTGCATTAGCAAGTTTTGCCGCTTCAATCGCCATTTCCGGTGTGCTGTGCCCATATCCTTGTTTTGGAGTAACAGGTGAAACATAATCATCCATTATATATTGAGCATCATGTATAAGCAGGTCAGTATTTCTTGCAAATGCTGTTAACTTGCTGTCGCCGCCAATATATCCTTCTTTATCACTGGCATAAACAACTGAATGACCTCTCCAAGTAACTTTAAAGAAAAGTACTCCGTCTTTAGGATGTGCATAACTTTTTAAACAGTTAATTATAACGCAATCTTCATGCAGTTTTGACATATCATACTCAAAAATATTTTCAGTAAACGGTTTCGTATCACCGGGCGGAAGAATAATCATGTCTGTTTCTCTGAAATTGTTAATATACAAATGTCCGTCCATTTCTCCCAAATCTACAGGAAAAAACGGTGTGAACATTGATTGAGAAAGAGTTTCTTCAAAATTCAAACCCATTGACTTACTACCGTACATGTAAATTTTACTGGTGCCTATATAAGCTGGCTTAAAGAACGGAAAACCCTGTATATGATCATGATGTGTGTGGCTAAATAGCATAACCGCAGAAATTGATTGTCTATTAAATTCATTAGTGCCACTTGCAATATAATTCTTTATTAACTCATTACCCAAGGCAATTGCACCGGTTCCGGCATCAATAACTATCAAGTGACCATTCACTTGAATTTCTACACAAGACGTGTTGCCACCATACTTCATCATATTTATATTGGCAATTGGGTGACTTCCTCTTATGCCCCAGAATTTTATCTTAAAATTTTTACTTATTTCTTCCATACTTATTTTATTTTAGAATTATAATTACAACTATTCTAATTTATTATACGAATTAACTCAAGTATTTTTTTAAAAAAGTTTGCACTTTAAAAAAATTATATTACTGTTTAATTAAAATAATAAATTTCTTTTTATGATTTTTCTTTCATTATATCACAATTTAGTTTTAAAAAATCATTAATAAATATAATAAGCCAAAGCTGCCCCAAAAATGAGACAGCCTTAACTTTAGGATTATGAAGGGGAAAAGAGAATGAACTTTATCCTTTATTTTCTATAGATAATCACATCATCGTGATAAATTGTTCTGTTAGAAATAGAAGTATTAGTCCAAGCCCACTTGTATAAACCTATCTTGATATACGCACCATCGCCACTGTAGGAGTTAGGTCCGTTAAAGGTCGAAACAAGCTGACCGTTTTTATAAAGTGCAAGTACTCCATCATTGCCGGTAGAAGCTTTATACTGTAATGACCAGTTAATCCACTTACCTCTGTCTTGACTTGCATCTCCCCAGAAGTCGAATCTTTGAGATTGATAAGGAGGCTCAGCAAAGTTAAAATACCTGTTTCCATCCAGACCGAGCAGGAATAATGGAGATGTGCCAATTGCCTGAGACTGGTGAATTTGCATAAAGCCTTCCCTGTTGCCATTGCTATCAAACTGGAAATTTGAAGGTAAATATGTTTTAAAGTCAATTACATAATCAGTACCAGCATATAAATAATCATTAGGTACTCTTGCCAATTCAGCTCTTGGCTTGCCATTTACTACGTTAGAGAAATTATCGGTCCTGTTCATAGAAAACTTCATTGCCATTCCGCTGCCGCCTTCAGGTGCAGATACAGCTGAGGCTGAACCGGGATTGGCGTGTACATGCCAGCCGTTAAATACAGATGAGCCTTCTTCAAAACCTGTTTTATACATAGTAGAATAACCTGCCGGTGGTTGACTACTACCGCCGCCACTGTTACCACCGCCTGATGAAATATCAACTGCTTTACTTGCGGTATTAGATGGTTCTGATTGAGCTTGACTGTTTACTCCGATTACTTGATAGTAATAAGTGCCTTTTGCTGGATTAGAGCCAATATTTACAGCATAACCGGTTGCATTTGCCTCTGTGGTTGCTACTTCTTTAAAGTCACTTGTAGAGTTAAATGACTGTAAGATTTTATAGCCTTCTTCTCTTTGTGAGTTATCACTCCAGGTTAAATTCAGATAATAATTACCCGAGGTTGCACCCTGAGTAAGGCTTGTCACTGTTAAATTACTGGCAGGAGCCGGTGTATAATCTGTTTTTACAACTTGGCTTGCAGTATTAGATGCCTTTGATTCACCTTCGCTGTTTATTCCTATTACTTGATAGTAATAAGTTCCATTTGTAGGTGATGAGCCAATATTTACAGCATAAGAAGTTTCATTTGCAGAGGTTGTATGCACTTCTTTAAAATCAGATGTTGAGTTAACAGATTGCAAGATTTTGTATCCGTCTTCTCTTTGAGAATTATCACTCCAGGTTAAATTAACATAATAATTACCCGAAGTCGCACCCTGAGAAAGACCTGTACTGCTTAAGCCGGATGGATCAGCAGGAATCGCCGGCTCACTTGGTTGTATTGGAGTTGTTGATCCGGATACTCTCTCTGAAATACTAACATTATCGTGATAAATTGTTCTGTTTGAAACAGAAGTGTTATTCCAAGCCCACTTGTATAAGCCAATTTTTATGTAAGCGCCATCACCACTGTAAGAATTAGGACCGTTTATGGCAGATACAAGTTGACCGTTTTTATAAAGTGCAAGTACACCATCATTGCCTGTTGAAGCGTTATAATGTAATGACCAATTAATCCACTTACCTCTGTCTTGGCTTGCATCGCCCCAAAAATCAAATCTTTGGGACTGATAAGGAGGCTCAGCAAAACTAAAGTATCTGTTTCCGTCTAAACCAAGGAGGAATAACGGAGATGTACCACTTGCCTGAGACTGGTGAATTTGCATAAAGCCTTCCCTGTTGCCATTGCTATCAAACTGGAAGTTAGAAGGCAAATATGTTTTAAAATTGACTATATAGTCTGTGCCAGCGTACAAGTAGTTATTTGGCACTCTTGCCAATTCAGCTCTTGGCTTGCCATTTACTACGTTAGAAAAATTATCGGTTCTGTTCATAGAAAACTTCATTGCCATTCCGCTGCTGCCGGCAGGTGCGGTTACAGCTGAGGCTGAACCAGTATTGGCGTGTACATGCCAGCCGTTAAATACAGATGAGCCTTCTTCAAAACCGGTTGAATAGGTAGTTTTATAACCATCCGGCAAAGGTGTTTCATCAGGAGGAGTAGCTATACTAACCTCTTTACTTGCGGTATTAGATGCCTTTGATTCACCCTCGCTGTTTACACCGATTACTTGATAATAATAAGTTCCGTCAGCAGGAGAAGAGCCAATATTTACAGCATAAGAAGTTGAATTAGCATCAGCAACTGCGACTTCTTTAAAATCAGTTGTTGAGTTAACAGATTGCAAAATTTTGTATCCGTCTTCTCTTTGTGAGTTATCACTCCAGGTTAAATTAATATAATAGTTGCCTGAAGATGCACCTTGAGTAAGGCCGCTAACTGATAAGCTTGAAGGATCAGCAGGAATCGCAGGTGGAGTTGGGGTATCTTTTTCTGCAATAGCTACATCATCATAATAGATAGACCTGTTTGCAATTTCGGTATTATTCCAATCCCATTTATAAACACCGATTTTTACATAAGCGCCGTCTCCTTCGTAAGAATTAGGTCCTGTAATAGTAGAAACAAGCACTCCATCTTTATAAAGCTCTAATGATCCGCCATCGTCAGTTGAAGCTTTATACTGTAGTGCCCAGCTTATCCACTTACCTTTATCCTGGCTTGCATCACCCCAGAAATCAAACTTTTGGGATTGATGAGGAGGCTCTGTAAAACTAAAATACCTGTTACCATCCAACCCTAAAAGATATAACGGAGAAGTACCGACACTCTGTGTCTGATGAATTTGCATAATGCCTTCTCTATTACCTTCTGTATCAAACTGATAGTCGGACGGTAAATATGTTTTAAATTTAATTATATAGTCTTTATTAGCATATAAATAACTGTCTTTTGATTTTGCCAGCTCAGCCCTTGGGCTGCCGTTCACCACATTGGAAAAATCATCTGTTCTATTCATAGAAAATCTAATAGCCCTGCCACCTTTGCACGCAGGTGCATCTAGTACTATTATTGAATTAGGATTAGCATGAACATCCCAACCGTCAAAAGCAGTTGAAGAATCATCAAAATTAAAATCGCAGATTATTTTATAATCACTTGGGATTGCTAAATTTGCAGCCATTCCCGTAATATGGCCTTTTGTAGCATTTAAGCTTAATGGCATATCAGCTGTTGTTGAAAGTGCTAATTTAGAATAAGCTTGACCATTTGGCATTTCCAAATCTGATTTCCTAATATCCATTGGGACTGTAGCAAGCGCAGCGGCCATTAAATTACTCACTAAAAAACCTGTTATCATTCCTTTTTCTACTCCTTCTGTTTTTTCTCTTTCGTTTTTTGTAAGACATACATTAATAAATTCAGGGATAAAATTTAAGCCCGGTTTATTTGTTTAATAAAACTTAGCACTTTTATAATCCCATTTTCAAAATTCAACTAATCACTTATCTGTTCGGATTAGTCCAAAAGGTGTAGAATTAACCCTAAATACACTGATAGCTTAAGTTAAATTTTTGTTAACAAAACTTAACTTAACAATAAAAAAACATAAATAACTTACATAACTCTTGCATAAATGCAGTCTAATTCATTTAAAATAACCTCTATATCAAATTTATTTTTAGATATATTTAAGCTTTGCAAGCCCATTTCTGTTCTTACATGCGGATTGTTTGCAAGAAAATCTATTTTTTCTGCTAATGACTTATAATCACCGGGAGTTATCAAATAACCGTTTAAATTGTCTTCCACGGCTTCGGGTATTCCGTCAATATCTGTTGATATAACAGGCAATCCAAAAGATATAGCCTCTAAAATAGACATTGGCAAGCCTTCGTTATAAGAGGGCAAAATGAATATATGAGAGTTATTATATGCTTTTTCTATGTTATCACCGGATATCCATCCGTTTATTTTTACTTTGGCACTAATATTATTTTCTTTTATTATGTTTTTAACTTTATCAATCTCTCCATCCCCGTAGATATTTATTTGGACGTTATTATTTTGTATTAATTTAGCTGCTTTTAATATGTCATAGACCCCTTTGCGCTCTCCGACCCTGCCCATAAACAAAACGTTTATTTTTTCAGGTTTTTTTTCTTTTATATCTTTTTTAAATGTAGGGTTATATAGTATTTTAACGTTGTTCTGCCCACACATAGCTAATATACGTTTTTTCCATTCTTTTGACAAAACAATAACTATATCTGCTTTTTCCAGAGTTTTTCTTATTATAAATTTAATAAGTTTATTTGAGTTTTTAAAATATAATTCAAATCTACTGCCATGCATATGAAATAAAACTTTTTTCTTAAAAAATTTAGATAGATAAGTTACAAAAAATTTTCTTATTAAACTGCCATGAGAAGATGAATGTATATGAATAAGCTTAATATGTTTATTGATAGATAATAAAAAAGCAAAATTAAACATAAAGCCAATAAAATAAAATACTTTAAAAAAAGTTGTACCACCTTTATAAGAAGGCATAAATATCACTTTATCCTGCAAACCGTTCTCTAGGTGCATTTTTATAACCGAAGTAATCCCCCCCTGCGAATCAGGCCCCGTGATAATGATTTGTTTTTGATTGTCCATGATCTCGAGCTTCTCCCATCAAATTATTGAAAACAACTTTTACATTTTTTTGCCAATTAGACATATGGAACTTGTTATGCAGCTTTTCATAACCCTTCTCTCCAAGTTCTGCTTGCCTTTTTGGATTGTTTAATAAATAAAACAATTTTTCTGCAAAATCCGAACAATTGCCCTGCTCTGCCAGCAAGCCGTCAACTTCATTCGTAAGAACTTCTCTTATCCCGCCGGAATTAAAACAAACACTTGGCAATTTATAATTCATTGCCTCTAACAAACAAAAGCCGAAAGCTTCTTCTAAGCTGGTTAAAATATTTATGTCAGCTGCTTTTAAATAATCGGGTATATTAAGCACATGCCCGGGCATATTGACTACATCCTCAAGCCCCTGCTCTTTTGTATAGTGTTTGTAATACTCATAATGTTTTCCATGCCCTGCAAATACAAAAATAACTTTTGAGCCTGCGACCTGCTTTACTTTTTTTACAATTTCAAAAGCTAAATCATGTCGCTTATCATCTCTAAACGCAGCAACCATAAGAATCATAGCTTGATATTGCTCAAGCCCGAGCTTTCTTCGAAACTCGTCTTTGGTATAAATGCCTGTATTAACAGGTGTAATTGCATTATGAACAATATATACAGGCTTGTTACTTGGTAAAGTTGATTTTATATAATTAGAAACTGTCAAGAATTTATCTACAAAAAGCTGATAAAAAAGCCTTTTAACCCATACAGAGTTATGCAATAAAGAAGGCCAATGCTCATACCATATAGTTTTAACCCCTAATAATTTTGAAATTAAAGTAGCATGAAATCGTTCCGGTCCGAATTGTGTTAAAACAGCATCTGCTTGGTACTGTTTCACAACATCTTTTAAAACAAAATAATTTTTTATAATGTTAAATTTATCAAGACCAGCATAAACAAAACTTATATTATTTTCTTTTAATTTACTTACATACAGGGGATCTTTCAGCTTTTTTCCATTTTCTTTATTTTTAAAGCGACAGTATTTATAATCAATATTCGGAACCAGCCAAATAATATTATACTCATCGCGTAGTGTATTGTTTAAATCAATTGACATTTCTTCAATAGAAGAATAGGTGTCACATACAAAACCAGATACGAACAATATTGTTTTCATTTTATATATCCCTGCTTTAGACTTTTCTTAATATTTTTATAATCTTTAACAGGAAAAATATTAGCAATTAGACAAGTATTTAATTATTTTATACTGCTCATCAATTAAATTTCAGATTACTCTTTAGAATGAGCTTATAAAAAATAAAATTGACCATTTCATTTTTAACGCTCCCGCTTCGCAAT
>JANQLL010000001.1 GCA_028280605.1 Candidatus Gastranaerophilales bacterium | reverse complement strand
GTTGCGAAGGTGGTCGATACTGCTTCAGCAGGCGATACTTGTATTTTAAAAGATGATAAAAAAGAAAATATTATAAAAGATACGCTTAACGATGAAAATAATGTGATAAATGATAATATAACAGATATAAATAACAGCAAAAAAGAAGGATTAAACAAGAAAAAGCCTCATTATTAGAGGGTTTTGATGTGAAATTTAAAAATTAAAAATCCAATGATAACTTTTTGCTCTGCAAAAGGGTAGTTATTATTGGATTTTTATAATGTATTTTAATTATATAAGTTCGGAGAAGGAGGGATTCGAACCCTCGGTACCTTGCGGTACACAGTCTTTCCAGGACTGCACCTTAAACCACTCGGACACTTCTCCATTACATCTATTCTGTTTATACCAACTCTAAGTCAGTATTATTAATATACTATCTATTCACAATTTAAAGTCAAGAAATTTTTTAATTAAAAGAACTAATAATGAGCCTATTCTTTTACTATACCTTTTTGATAAAGCTTTTTAGCGACAGTTATAACATCATTTTTAATATTTCCATCTTCTCCAAATGTTGAAAAATCCCCATCAGTCAGATCTTTCAGAGGAATAAAATCTATTTTCATAGCCACATTGCTTTGTTGGCCTTTAGGCACTACTGGTCCTGTAAATTCAAGTTCTACATACTCTTGCTGTTCTGCATATGCCTGAAAATGATCATCATGCTTGCCCAAACTTCTTAGTAATACTACTTCATCATCCCCGCGAGTCGCACTAAATGCCCAGTTTGTACCTTTCCCAAAATACTTGGGTTCTTCATTTGGTCCATTTGCACACGGGTTAGTCAGTATAATTTTGTCATCACTCTTTCTAGCTGAGTCAAGTGAATGGATTTCCCACCTAAAATCTTTTATAGGAAAGCTATCATCATCTTTTTTGTCTTCTCTATGCCTGTGAAATACTACTAATGATTCAGGGTTGTTAGTATCCTCGCTATATTGGACTTTCACAGGTGCAACAATCCACGGGGCAAAATTGTGTTTGCCCGCTGTATTATCCTGCTGCACTACCAACGTTATCGAAGAGCTTTTAGGATCATTAGATATTATAGCCTTGGTGTTTACCCCAAATAAACTGTCATTAGGATTGAAATTATCAATAAATTTAGTTTCTCGTCCCATTCCATCAGTGAATTTATCTGCTACTTTTATTTTACTGTCTAGCATTCTTTGGTTAGGAGGCCATTCATTTCCTTCATTATATTCAAGCCATACCTTTTGAGGCCAAGGATCCCTATATCTTAAACCGTCACCTATTGCTCTTTTACTTAGTTCACAAAAAACCTCATCATCTAGTTCGCTGCTTTTAACGAATAAATGTTTTTTATTACCGTTTTTACTTCTGTTTATTTGAATATGCCCATCATCATTTATGTCCACACTACAAGCAACGCTAGTGTTATTAGATTTAGATATGGAAGGGGTTGATAATATTTCATCTATTGCACTCAGAAGATTTCCCGGTCTTTTATAATCAAAAGCCTTATTAAATTCTTGATTTAGCCTTAATTGCTCATCGCCTTCTTTAGCTTCAAGTTTAAGACTATTCTCTTTACTTACTGAAGATGCTGCACAATTGCCAAAGCCAACAGATCTATACTTTAAATAATTACAGGAACTCAACATTTAAAATTATCCCCGGGTCTTAAATTTATATAGGTACAATTGAATAAAGCACCTGAAGAAAAATTTTTGATAATTTTTTAATTTTTTTTTAATATATTTTAATAATTAAGAAAAATAATATAAATTATTATATAATTGAAACGCTTTATTGACTGGGTATAATTTAAGTATACTAACTCAAAAATCTTTAATTTAATTGAGAATCAGTATAATAACAAGTAGTAGTGAGATAAGATGGAATCAAATATAACATTATCAAAAAAATTAGGCGTAATTTCAGGCGGCGGAGAACTTCCGATAGCCCTGGTCAAGGCGGCTAAAAAAAATGGTTTGGATTTAACAGCGATCTGCTTATCAGGCGCCAATCAAAGAAGCTTGTCCAAGTACTGTACAAACACTTATAACTATGGTCCCGGCGAACTGAAAAAAATACTGGCTAAGCTACAATACGAAGAAATAAACCAACTTATATTTATCGGCAAAGTGCATAAAGGCTTACTTTTCAAAAATCCTAAAATAGATTCTAAAGCAATAAGCCTTATGAGACAGGTTAAAAAACTAAACGATGACCTAATAATGCTAACTCTCATAGAAGAATTGGAAAAAGAAAACATAAAGGTTATAGATCAATCTTTGTTTTTAAAAGACTTGCTTATATCTAAAGGCCAAATAGGCAAGCGCGCACCAACTCAAGAGCAACTGATTGATATTGAGTATGGGTTTCATATAGCAAAAGAAATGGGAGGGCTTGATATAGGTCAGTCTGTAATTGTTCAAGATAAAATGATACTTGCAGTAGAAGCAATAGAAGGTACAGACAGAGCAATAAAAAGAGGAGCTCAACTGGGTAACGGCAAAGCTGTAGTAGTTAAAGTAAGTAAACCGGATCAGGATTGCAGATTTGATATACCTACAGTAGGCCTTAATACATTAAAGACAATGAAAAGATATGGTGCAAAGGTTTTAGCGATTGAGGCTGATAAAACCTTTGTTGTCCAGAAAAGCGAAATGATTAAATTTGCAGACAAAAATAATATGGTGTTTATAGCAGTATGAAAAAGATATTTATTGTAACAGGCGAACATTCAGGTGATACACACGCAGCTCATGTGGTAAATGAGCTTAAGCAGCTTATGCCCGATGCAATTATAGAAGCTGTTGGTGGTAAAAAGCTTGAGCAAACAGGGATTAAAATATTTCATTCAAATTCTAATATGGGGGTATTTGGTTTTGCACCGATACAAGCATTGATAAGTCATATAAATCTGGCTAAAAATATAATAAAATACTTAAAAGACCAATATAAACCCGACTTAGTACTTTTAATAGACTATGGTGGCTTTAATTTAAGACTTGCCAGAGAATTGAAAAAATACGGCATAAATGTTTTTTATTATATTTCACCGCAGGTATGGGCATCAAGAAAAGGTCGCCTGGAAGTTATAAAAAACAATATTTCAAAAATGTTGTTAATTCTCCCGTTTGAAGAAAATATTCATAAAAAAGCAGGTGTGAATGCGCAATATGTAGGTCATCCTCTTGTATCGCAGTTAAATATGGATGTATTAAGAGAAAAATTTATTCAAGAAAATAACATTGATCCGAATAAAAAGATTATCGGCATTTTCCCTGGCAGCAGAAAAATGGAAATAAATAACCTTGTTCCTATCTTTTTAAAAGCTGCCCAATTAATTTTTAACAATTCAAAAAAAGTGCAGTTTTGCTTGGGTGTGGCGTCTAATATCGATGAAAACCTTTTAAATAAACAGCTTGATAAGTTTAAAGATAAAATAGATTTTGATTTGAAAATTATAAAAAATCAAAGCCAGCAATTACTTGCAAACAGTGATGTTGCAATACTGGCATCCGGTACTATAACGCTGGAAGCAACTTTATATAACACCCCAATGATTGTAAGCTACAAAGGACCAGCTATTGTATATTTAATATACAGACTCATAAGATATCTTAAATTTGTTTCTTTGCCTAATATTATAGCCGGTAAAAAAATCATTGAAGAATTTATCCAATACAATGCTAAACCCGAGTTTATAGCTAAAGAAGCTCTAGAACTTATACACGATGAAGCTAAAAGAAATAAAATGAAGTCAGATCTGTCAGATATAAAAGAAAAACTGGGTGATAAAGTTGCGTCTAAGCAAGTAGCAAGTATTATAAGTGAGTCTTTAAATGGAAAATAAAAAGCTTAAAGATAAATTAAAAATAAATTCGTTATATTCGTTGATATTTGCGCCTTTTTACAGTTTTGATGTATCTTTAAGGCATAAAAAGGTAAACTATAAAAAAGATTTGCCTCCGGCTATATATGCTATATGGCACGGAAGACAATTTGGTTTATCTTGTATTGACAAAAAAGACCGACATAAATTAAGTATCCTCATCAGCAAAAGCAATGACGGTGAAATTATCGCAAAATTATGTGATGCATTAGGCTATTCTTTAATTAGAGGCTCTAAAGGCAGAGGTGGAGCCAAAGCGCTAAGGGAAATAATATCTGCATTAAATAACGGTCAAAACATTGCATATACTGTAGATGGTCCTAAAGGTCCCATTTATAAAGTAAAAGAAGGCATAATAAAAATAGCGCAATTAAGCCAATCACCTATTATCCCGATGGTTCCTATTACTAAAATAATGATTGAAGCCAAGTCTTGGGATAAATATCAGGTTCCTTATCCATTTGTAAAGGTGACAACTAACTTTGGTGATCCTCTATACGTACCAAAAGAAATCACAGATGAAGAAAAAGAACATTATAGACAAAAGCTTGAAGATAAATTATTTGAGTTAAGCGATGTAGGGAAACCTTAGTTTTGAAATAAGTTTTTTAATTTATTTTAATACTTAAATTATAAAAAATTATACACAAAATTAAACAGTTAAACTGGACAATTGAAAATTCTTCAAATAAAATTGACATATTAGCTTAAAAATTTTTCAGATTATTAAATCGAGTTAAAGTTAATAAAATAAACTATTCTCTGAATTGCGAAGCGGAAGCGTTAAAAAGTTAAATGGTCAATTTTACTTTTATAAGCTCATTCAAAAGAGTAATCTGAAATTTAATTGATGAGTAGTATAAATAAAAATATGATAAACAATTTATGGGGTATTTTTTATGACAACATTATATGGTACTACAGGAAATGATGTTTTAATTATTGGTGGGGAGTCAGTTCAAACTTACGAAAAAGACGGGAATATAGAACATTTTATAAGTTATAACTCAAATGGTCAGCCGATAAATTATACAATAACTGATGATGGCAATTTAATACATAAGCAAACTTTTACATACGACTCAAATGGTAATGAGTTGACATATGTTGCCACATTATATGATACTAACGGTGATATAACTGAACAAGAAGATTATAAGTGGACCTATGACAGTGTTGGAAATATTTTAAGCAATCAATATAAAATCTATCGTCATGGATCACTTTATTATCAGGAATATTACGCCTGGACTTATGATGCTGATGGAAATAAACTAAGTGAAGAATATAAAAATTACGATGATATAGGAAATGTGGTTATTCACTGGGCAAAAGATCGTACATATGATGCCAATCGCAATATGTTGAGCGAAATATACAAAAAATACGATGATAGCAATAATGTCATAAGCACAGATGAGCAGTATTGGGTTTATGATTTAAACTCAAATTTATTAAGCCAAATACATAAAGAATATGATAGTGATGGGAATTTAACTTTTCATTGGGCGTATAGTTGGACCTATGACTCAAACGGCAACCAATTAAGTTCTGTTATTCAAAAATATGAGAATGACGGAAGTATTTTTGAGACTAATGAAACTACTTATGCTTATGACTCTAACGGAAATCAATTAAGTGATATTTTGAAAATTTATGACGCTAATGGGGATAAGACTTACCAGAGTGATAATACTTGGACTTATGACCCTAATGGCAATAAATTAAGTAGTATTTATAAGTCTATTGATGAAAATGGTAATATAACTTACCATGATGAGTATACTTGGGCTTATGATTCAAGTGGAAACCTGTTAAGTGATACTTATAAAACATATGATGCTAACGGAAATGTTACTTATCATACAGAACACACCTGGATTTATGACTCTAACGGCAATAAATTAAGCCATGTTTATAAGTCTTTTAACGAAAATGGTGATATTACTTACAAATCCGAATATATTTGGACTTATGATATTGATGGAAATAAGTTAAGCGAAAATTATATAACTTACGACTCTAATGCGGTTATAACTTCTTATACTCAATATACTCGGACTTATGATTCTAACGGTAATCAATTAAGTTCTTTATATGAAATTTTTGATGAGAGCGGTAATGTAGCTTATGGTAATGAATACATCTGGACCTATGATTTAGACGGTAATATGCTGACTGATGTTTATAAAACTTTTGATGCAAGTGGTAGCACAACTTCTAGCAGAGAATTTGCCTGGACTTATGATTCTCTGGGGAGAATGACAAGTCATGCCTATAAAAGTTTTGATGACAACGCAAATCTTATAGAACACTTTGAGTATAGCGGTGGATATGATGCTAATGGAAATATCTTAAGAATTGATTTTAAAAGATTTGACGAAAATGGAGATATGTTCGAGCATAGCGTAACTAAAATGACTTATGATTCTGACGGATACCTAATAAAAAACGAATTTAAAGAATATGACGCAAATGGAAATATTGTTTATCAACGATTCAACGATTACATGGTTATTCATTATGATAAATTAAATGGAAAACAGGGTGACGATACAATTATCGGAGAAGATGACAATGATACTCTCATAGGGGGAGCTTGTAATGATTCTATTATAGGCAATGCTGGTAACGATAAGCTGATAGGCGAGCATGGTTATGATACATTAATTGGTGGACCTGGCGATGATATTTATATTGTGGATGATTCTAAAGACATATTAATAGAGCAAGAAAATGAGGGTATTGACAGAGTATACTCTTCTGTTGGTCATACACTTACTGATAATATCGAAAATCTTCAACTGAAAAGTAGTGCTGAGATTGCGTATGGCAATAAACTAGATAATATACTGTGGGGGAATGATCAAAACAATACTTTAGTCGCTAATGAGGGTAACAACACTCTTTGGGGAAGATCTGGCAATGACAGTCTTTTAGGCGGTACAGGAAATGACAATCTAAAAGGAGGCTCTGGTGCAGATACAATGATTGGCGGTACAGGCAATGATAATTATGTTGTTGATAACGCAGGTGACATTGTA
Source organism: Candidatus Gastranaerophilales bacterium (assembly GCA_028280605.1). GTDB lineage: Bacteria > Cyanobacteriota > Vampirovibrionia > Gastranaerophilales > JANQFW01 > JANQFW01. The sequence continues at coordinate 18,803 of JANQLL010000001.1, read as the reverse complement.
ACAGAAGAACTGGATAATGGTTATGATATGGTTTTTGCTTATGCTGATTATACACTTGCTGACAATATCGAAAAACTTGGATTAAATGGCTCTGCCATAAGCGGTGGAGGTAATAATTTGAACAATCTTATCTATGGAAATACAAATGATAATCAAATAAAAGGTAATGGCGGCAACGATGTGATATATGATTATATAGGTGATGACACTATTTATGGCAATACGGATGATGATAAGATTTACGATTATTCCGGCAGTGACGTTTATATTTTTGAAGAAAATGATGGCAAGGATATTTTATATAATAAAGATAAGCAAAGTGAGGATTTTGATACTATCAAACTAGGCAAAAATATAGACAAAAAACAGGTTGCATTTTTTGAGAAAGGTTCTGATCTTATAATGCGTTATAACACCGGTCATGAAGTGACTATAAAGTATTATAAGTATTCCAATAGGCTTATAGACCGAGTTGAATTATCAGATGATGGCAGTTATCTAACACCTGTCGATGTTATTTCAATAATAGATGCCATAGCTATTTATGAAACTGAAAATGGTGTAGAGTTTAACAGTGCAGAAGAAGTTGCGCAAGATTCTGAAATGATGAATATTATTGCGTCACACTGGAATTAAATAGAATTAGTTTTTTAAAAATAATTTTTGTAAATGGCTTCTGTATATTTCAGGAGCTATTTATTTTATAAATTTTGATAATTTAATTGCATTAATATATGTTTTTTATTAAATTGATTGTATTTAATATTTAATATTTTAGATATAATTAAAGTATGTACTAACAAAAAAATATTTTCTTTAATCATATTATATAGCAGAAGGAGATCAAGGTGGTTACAGGTTCGATCATTGCGTTTGCCACAGGTAGCTGTTTAGCAGTTCAAAATTTATTTGGATTTGTGGGGAATGTTCACAAAGACTTTATACCGGAAATCAATAAAACAAAGGAGTCTTATCAAGCTATCTATAGCAGATCTAATGGTTCAATTACAGAGTATTTAAAAACCACACCTGAGTATTACCATTATTTATATTACGATAAAGCATTTAATAATGGTGAGCAACTACCTGTATTTAACCTTGAAAAAAAATCCAAAAGCTTAAAGTATCTTCTGTTTACACCGGAAGCAATACAAGCAAGAATAGATTTAATAGATGCAATTGATTCTTATAATAAAGCAATGATCAACTTTGTAAACAAAACTCCTGAACAAATAAAAGGTGATAAGCTACTTGATTTGATTATAGATGAAAATTCTTTAAAACCTCTAAATATAGCTCAAAATAAACTTGTTCAAAACAGAATTATACAGATTTCAAGCGCAGATAAATTATTTTACATACAGCTTTATGAAAATGCTCTAAAGTTTCAAGAGAGTTCAAATAATTTTTATGAAAATTATAGTAATTATATAAATTCAGAAAAAATGACAGAAAAATTTGCCAAAGCAGCTGCTGATTCCTATATTCAAATAAAAGTGATTTTAAGCCTGTTAAAGGCAGACTTGCAGTTAATGACAGATTACCATGAGTTAAGTTATAGTAAATACTTGAGCAATAGAACCAAATGTTTTAATGCGTTTTTGTCTTCTAACAAGCCTGCAATACTTGATGATAAAACAATTAAAGATCTTAAACCTATACTAGAATCATATTACATCAACCAGGATAAACAAAAACTTGATCAGGCAATAGTAAATTTTAACAATAAAACAAAACAAATTATAAAAAATAAAATACAAAGTAGCAACAATGCGCAAGAAGCTTATAGCAAAATAATAAAATCTGTAAATGCTTATGAACTAGATGATTCTATAAAATTGGCAGTAAAAGAATATTACAAAAATCAGGATGAGCAAAAACTTGAAAGATCATTGCTGCATTTGAAAGAAGAAACAAAGCAGCTTATAAAAATGGAAATAATAAACTGTAATACTGCTGAAGAGGCTTATTATGTAATAGCTAAAACCCTAAGCCGGTATGAATCTTACGGCATTATAAAATTAGCAGTAAAAGATTATTATAAAAATAAAGACGAGCTTAGACTAGAACAATTATTAGCAAGCTTAGATGACGAATCAAAGCAGATTATAAAAAGTAAATTATATAGTGGCAAAACCGTAGAATCAGCTTATAATGAAATATCAACAACTATTCTAAAGTTAGCAGTAAAAAAATATTTTGATAATGTCAACAACGTACAAATGCTTGAGCGAGAAATAGCTGAGCTGAATGAGAGTACTAAAGAGCTTATAAAAAATAAAATACAAAGTAGTAATAATGTAAAAGAAGCCTATAACAAAATCAAACATATGTTTATCAAACATGAAAGCGATTACGTAGATGCATTTGTAAATACAACAAATGCCTGTAAAGCTTTTGGCTATAATTATGATAGAAACGGCAGATTTATTGGATTAATGTCAACTGACGGACAAAATTTTGATTTTTCTACTATCAATGAATCTCAGAATCATGCTAACTTGCTAAAAGCAAGAATTTTTGAACATAATAAAATTAAAGAAAATTTGGAATCGTTTAATAGTCTTAAAAAGTATAATGATTCACTGGTTCAATTGTTTGCAGAGCAAGAGAAAACAACAAAGGCCGTGTTTGATCTTATTTCTATTTTGGACGGGAAAGAGATAAAAAAAGAAGTAAGAAAAATTTATATTAATGAGCTTTATAAAATTTGTATGCAAGAAGGAATAGCAAATGTTAGCCCTTATGATATAAAATATCTTAATCATTTAAGAGAAAAAATTAATATTGATATTTCTTTTGAATCGGATGAGTACCAGGAAGTAAAAACAGCTTTAAATGATTTGATGGAAATTTTTTCAATAAATGATAAAAAATCAATGAAAAGCTTTATTAAAAACTTTGATGATAAAGAAGTTTTAAAACAGCTAAATATTATCCTGTCCAAAAGAAAAGATTTAAATCATATTAAGATAAATGAGCAAACCGTACAAAAAATGTTGGAAATTAGTAACTTAATAACTCAAAATTTAAATAGCAATATAAACTATAAAACAAAGTTACAAGCATCAATAAGATCTTTTAAAGTAATACCTGTATTTATGCCCAAAGAATATAAAGAAAAAGTAGGTAAAATAACTAAAAATCTTGATAATATAAAATTAAACGTTGATTCAAGCGTAAAAGACGTGGAAAAAATTCATAAAATAAAATACATACCTTGCGAAAGATAATAAGCTGTATATTTATTATTACCCACTTACCCGATACAATTTTATTGTATTTTGGTGTAAATTATAAGATTTTGTAATAATTTAAGCAAATTGATTTTCTATTTGTTTTATTTAAGATAATCTTATATTAGGGTAAGTCTTAAAAATGTGGTATTATACTATCTCAAAAATGCTTTTCAGATAATTCAATAATGTTAAAATAAATAAAAATAATCTATAATCTAAAAAAGCGGATGAGGAAGCTTAAAATTAATTGAGTAGTATAAGTGGCTGTAGAGGAAATAGGAAATATATATAAATGAATACTCGTAGGGGATATTGTTTAATTATATTATTAGTAGCATTTGCAGTATTATTGGCGGGATCTGCATCTGTATATGTTTATTTAAAAAAACTTCCACCAATTACAAAGTTGGAAAATTATCAACCAACGTTAACATCACAAATAATGTCTCAAGATAAAGTTGTTATCAAAACTTTTGGTGCATATAAATATAAAAAAGTTAAAATAAATGATATTCCTGAGGATTTAAAAAATGCAATTATTGCAATAGAAGACAAAAACTTTTATAAACACAGAGGTTTTGATCCTGTTGCATTGTTTAGATCTGTAATTAAAAACGTAAAAGCAAGAAAATTAGTGCAAGGTGCAAGTACAATCACCCAACAACTAGCACGAATACTATTTTTGTCTACAGAAAAAACCTTTGACAGAAAAATAAAAGAATTAATAATCGCATACAGAATGGAAAAATCCATTCCTAAAGATAAAATACTTGAAATGTATTTAAATAACGTTTATTTAGGTGAAGGTTCTTATGGTATATCAGCAGCTGCTGCGATTTATTTTGACAAAAAAGTACAAGATTTAAACCTGGCAGAGTGCGCATTAATTGCCGGCTTACCTCAAGCTCCATCTGCTTATACTCCCTATAGAAATATGAATTTGGCATTAAAAAGACGTAAAATGGTTCTAAAAAGGATGGTGGCAGAAGAGTTTATTACTCAAGAGCAAGCAGATGAAGCTAATGCAGAAAAAATAAAAATTGATAAGAAAAATCGTCCTAACTCTTTGAATAAAGCACCTTATTTTGTTAATTATGCTCTTAAGGAATTAAACCAAAGAGCTGGTATAAAAGAAGAAGAATTGGTTCAGGGTGGCTATAAAGTTTATACAACTTTAAATTATAAATATCAACAACACGCTACAGAAACAATAAATCATAATATCACCAAATGGGCTTTTAAAGAACCTTGGCAACAAGCTGCTTTGGTAACATATGATGTAATTACAGGAAAAATTGTTGCTTATGTTGGCGGCAAAGATTATTCTATAAGTGAATTTGACAGAGTAACACAAGCTATTAGACCACCAGGTTCTTCTTTTAAACTGTTTGTTTATGCTACAGCATTAGAAAATGGAGTAACTCCTCAATCAATGTATGCTGATGCCCCTATAAGAATTGCAAAATGGAAGCCTCATAACTATGGAGATAGATATAGAGGCGATATTCCTTTGTATAAAGCACTAGCATATTCTTCAAATGTTATTGCAGCCAGGCTTATCACAGAACAGGGCATATCTAAAACTATAAGAACCGCAAGAAAACTTGGAATAACATCTCCTTTGGAAAAAGATCCGACTATTGCATTAGGTTCTAATGGTGTTAATTTATTTGAACTAACAAGTGCTTACGCAGTTTTTGCCAATGGTGGAATAAAAGTTAAGCCATTTGCTGTAGAAAGAGTAGAAACAGCTGACGGCAAAATTATTTATCAGGCAGAAAATAAATTTCAAAGGGTTTTTTCTCCTAAAGTTGTTGCTAGTATGGTTGATATGTTAACTCAGGTTATCAAGATAGGAACAGGTCGTGCTGCCAATATAGGTAGACCTGCTGCCGGGAAAACCGGAACGACAGATAGTTATAGAGATGCTTGGTTTTTGGGCTTTACACCAGAATATGCAACAGGTGTGTGGATTGGTAATGATAATAATACACCTACAAAAAAAATTACAGGTGGAACTTTGCCGGCGATTATTTGGCGGGAGTATATGAAAAAAATCATAAAAGATAGACCTTTTGTTGATTTTATTTATCCTGAAATAATCATTGATCCGACTTTAAAACAAAATGAAAAAGTTAATTTTGAAGCATTGATAGATGAAGAATATGCAAAGATGGAAGAATCTTCTGATATTTTTGAGCATCAAGAAGTGGAAATTCAAGATTTTAAAGACTCAAATAATTTTGACCATGGTTTTGGGCATAATACAAATTTAGAAAAAGAAATTAAGGATGATTTTGATTCAATGCCTCCGCTCCCTCCTATCGAGGATTTCAGAGGTCAGATGTCTCCGCCTAGATTTTAAAAATTATGTAAAGTTATGTAAATAAAAAATGAATTTAATCAATTTAAATACTCAATTTGTTTTTATAAACTTGGATAGTTTGTAAATCAATCGGTAAGCTGGAGGAAAGAGGAGATTAAGGATGGCAAGAGTATTAATATCCATGACAGATAATTTTTTAAATACAATTGATGAAATTGCAAATGATGAACAGAGAACAAGAAGTGAACTCATAAGAGAAGCACTACGCACATATATATATCGTACAAAAGTAAGAAATAGTGCAATCGCTAATAAAAATGCTGAAATCTTAGAGTCCATCTTGTAAAACTTAACATTATTCTTTAAAAAGAAGTTTATTAGGTTAGATTATAAGTAGTAGTAACAAAAAAATATTTTTAATAAATTAAAAAAAGATACATAAAAAAATAGCTGTTTTAACATAACTAGCCTGTTGTTTAATAATGTATTTGTTGATCATATAAGGTAAATTACCTGACTGGTTATAATGAAGTGCTAGGACGGTTGTGTTATTTTAAACAATCAATTTCTTCCTTACAATTAAAATCAATAAGGAGGGTAAAATGATAACACAACTAAGTTTTAAAGCACCATCAGTTAAATTAAACAGGCTAGAAAATTTATGGTTTCAATTGTCAAATTCCACTTGTAATTTAAGTTGTAAGCATTGTTATTTATCGTGTAATTCAAATGAAAAAACTAAACAATTTTTGGGATTGGACAAAGTTAAAAAAGCATTGGAAGATGCAAAAGAATACCATATCCAGGAAATATACTTGAATGGAGGAGAACCGCTACAGCATCCAGACATAAATACAATCATCAGACTTTGTTTAAATAAATTTAATGTAACATTAATTACTAATGGAATTTTGATCAATGAAAAAAAAGCAAGGTTTTTAAGACAAATAGACCAAGAAAGAGAAAATGACTTATTATTTAGGGTAAGCATAGATCATTATGACGAAGAAAAAAATGACTCTATCAGAGGCAGAGGTGTCTATAAAAAAGCAGTTAATGCAATACAAAATTTATACAGATATGGTTTTGTCCCAATAATATCAGTAGTTAACCTTTGGGACGAGTCTGACGCAGAAATCAAACAAGGCTTTATCAGTTTATTTTCGAGCCTGGATATGGAATTTGACGAGTCGGATATTAAAGTAATACCTCCTATCAAATTAGGAGAGTATGCTAAAAACTTTGAAATTTATAATGATAATGAAATTGTGTCATCAGAAGACTTGGCTAAATGTGAAATGAAAAAATTTGACTGTTATAATTCCAGAGTTATAACGGCACAGGGTGTCTATGTATGTCCTTTATTAATAAATGATCCCAGAGGCAAAGTTGGCAACTCGTTGAAAGACTTTTCTAAAGAATTTTATTTAGAGTTAGGTAGTTGTTATACTTGCACGCAACATAAAGATAACTTATTAAATAACAGTTATTAATTTATTAATTTAATTTTCTAAAAATAATAAAACTTCAAAATTTGTTCTTAAAATAGTTGAAGCCTGAGCTGATGGAATTTTATAGCTTTCGTCAGTTTCGGGCTTTATATTTATATCATAAATAAGTGATAAATATTCCCAGTTATAAAGTTCTTCTGTTAAATTTTTTATAGAGCTATAACTGGAGCTAAGAAGAAATTTTAATTTTAAATAAGTTACACCGCCAATACTTATTTGATAAGGTTTTCTGGAATTTGCTCCCTGGCTTTTTAATGAATCTTTGGTATGAAATGATATCTCTATTATCTTGTTGCCGGTTTGATTAATTTTATTTACCAATTGGTCAACTAAAACAACAGCTTTGTTTTCTATAGAACCATGCATTCCTTCTGATTTGTATATGTTATAAGGAAGCTGTTTGGTTACCGTTATTGCCATTCTTTCCTGTGTCATTTTTTCCATATTTATTTGACTTTTTAGTCTGGAAACTTCTTTAGCTTTATTTGCAAACTTTCCAACTATAGGATATATATGTTGAGTACCAATATAACCCCATATCAAGAGTAAAGTAATAAAGTAATAAATAGTATTTTTATCTATTAATTTTTTCATTTGATTTTTCCCATAAATTAATTGCTTATAACAAACTGATATATTTTATTGGGTGTAATTGTAGGTATTATGGGCTTTGGTACACCTGTATAATTTGTATTATTCGGTATAGCAGTTTTGCCAGGTGTTGAAACAACTTTTATTGATGCAATTTTTATATTTTCAAAGCTGCTGCTTCCGCTTAAATTTTGATAAAATTTCATAATACTTTCTACATCAAAAGATTTGCCGCTAATTTTTATATGCTCTTCATTATTTAGTTCCATAGCCTCCAACCACAATTTTTGAGGTATCAAGCTTCCAATATCATTATAAGCATTTCTTACTACTTCATTTGATTTATGAGTTGTTCTAATAAAATTTGTTTTTTCTGATAAATTTCCACCGGAAGATAAAAGATTTTTGGTTTTATTCAGTTCATTTTTTAAGCTATACATTTCTTTTTCCATATTACTAATTAATAAGTTTAATAAGAAATACATACTGCCTAAAATAGCGAGTGACAAGCCAATAAATCCTAAAATAATGTTTTGAAGTTGCTTTCTGCTTAATATAAAATCTTTACCCATTATTTTAACTTTTTGAGCAATATCATCATCATCCTTTTTGTCTAAAAAATTAAAGCACAGGTCAATAGGTGTATTTTTCCAGGCAGAAGCTCCAACTGCTTCCAGGCTAACAACTTTAGAATACTCTTCCAGCTCATCATACCCATTAGAACTTGAATTGCGTGAAAATAAATCTCTGTCCATGTACTGATTCTGTTCAACATAATCAACTTTAAAATCCAAGTTAGATTGATTAACTAGTTTTTTAGCTGATATATCATCAGATTTACTAATTACAACAAGATGTTCAGGACATTTAGCTTTAATCGTTTCTAAAGATGATTGCAAAATTGAGTTATATATATCATCAAGACTAAATGATTTAATAGCTAACGGTTCTTCAATGATATCAATCAATTTGCTGCCCATCAAAGTAAGAGCAACAGTGCTGTTGGAATTTATTAATAATAAGCACCACAACTTGCCTTCTTCAATGTCGCTTGCAATCAAGCCGGTAAGGGAGAGACCTCTTAGCATTGAAGCAATAGAGGTATCTATTGCGTGTAATTTGAACCCTATAGATTTAAAAATATCTTTTAAGTTACTCACTTCAGATTTTTGAATAGCTGAAGCTAATACATATTTAGTAGCTGTTTCAGCATTTTCAGAAATTACTTCGACATCAACAACCGGCTCTTCTTTCATGAAGATATAATTTTTTTCTGTTTCTGAAGTCACTGCTGTTTTTAATTCATCATCCATTAAGTCTGCAGGAAGTGTTTGATGCGTCATAAAAACGGTTGGTAGTGTTAATATAATTTGACTTCCTTTAGAAATATTTAATTCTTGAAATATTTTTTGTAATTCAAGTTCTAACTGTTGTGGATTACTAATTTTTTTAGCAGAATTTTCATAGGCAAATGGAGATTTGTGATATTTTTTAATCTCCATCTTATTCACATCATATTCTATAACTTCTATTGTGGATTTAGAACAAATGTTTATACCCACATAAGACTTTTTCTTTGTACCCAAGAATGCATCAAATATGCTCATGGCTGCTCTTCTCAATCTCCAGTATAAATAAGTTAACAACAATAATATATACCAGCTCTAAAATACTTTCTTACTTAAATTCACGCTACGAGTAGTATAAACTAATGTCTTTGTTTATATTACTAAATGTAAATTATTTTAGATACATACAAATGAATTATTATTCTGGTTCAAAATTAAATTTTAGATTACTCTTTTCAGAGTAGAGTATTTTTCATTAGATTTAACACGATTGAATAATTTGAAAAGTATTTTTGCGTTGATATATTTAATTGGAAAAATTTATTGATATAATAAAACTTAATGCGAGAAAGAATTAATTTAGGAATATAAACAGTGCAAAATATAGATTTAATTGAAAAAATTAATAAATTAAAAAAAGAAAAAAACGCCATAATCCTGGCTCATTGCTACCAAAATATAGAAGTTGATGAAGTTGCCGACTATGTTGGTGATTCTTTGTATTTAAGCCGGGTTGCGACAAATAATGATGCAAAAATAATCATATTTGCTGGTGTTTATTTTATGGCAGAAACCGCCAAAATTTTATCACCAAATAAAAAGGTTATATTGCCTCGAATTGAAGCAGGGTGCTTGATGGCAGATATGATTACAGCAGATAAGCTAAAAGAATTTAAGGCTAAATACCCAAACTTGCCGGTTGTATGCTATATTAATTCAACTGCAGGCGTAAAAGCAGAGTCTGATATATGTTGTACAAGTGCAAATGCTGTAAAAGTCCTAGAATCATTAGATTCTGATAAAGTGTTGTTTGTACCTGATAAAGGTCTTGGTTCCTACATAGATTCTAAGATTGAAGATAAACAAGTTATTTGTTATGAGGGCTTTTGTCCTATACATTGGGAAGTTACATCAAAAGAAGTAGAAGAAAAGAAAAATAAATATCCCGATGCATTAACGCTGGTCCACCCGGAATCTTGCCCTGAAGTTATAAAATTGGCGGATTTTGTGGGTAGCACCACTGCTATTATGAAATATGCAAAAGAAAGTAACAACAAACAGTTTATTATAGTAACTGAAAAAGGTGTTGTTGACCGATTGCAAAGAGACTATCCTAAAAAAGAATTTATATGGGTATCAGAAAAAGCTTATTGCGAAAATATGAAAAAAATTAAACTAGAAGATATCCTTAAATCGCTAGAAACTGAGCAGCCTGAAATTAATGTTGATGAATATGTGGCTCGAAAGGCATTTAATTGTATAGATAGAATGCTAAGTATTGACTAAAATAAAATAAAAAATTTTTAAAACTATAAAGAAATAAGTCAGCTATGTTTGTTTAGCCGACTTATTTTTTAATATTAAACAAAAATTTTAAACACATAACCTATTCTATTAAATTTCGAGTGATTTATATTTTGACTACTTAAAAAAGGAAAATAATAGACTCGAGCATTAATAGAATTGTGAGGCAAAAAGGGAGGTTTTTTATGGCAACATTACACGGCGATCAATATGATAAACGATTGTTAGGCGGAGTGCAGGCAATAGAAAAATACGTTCAACAAGGGAGCGTTGAGTATTTTAAAGACTTAAATGATGATGGTCAAGTGACTCAGGAAAGAAGGTTTAATGGCGGTATTATTGCGCAATCAACCGACTATACCTATGATTCGAATGGAAATCGTTCAGGTCAATTCCTGCAAGACTTTAACCCAGATGGGGACGTTACCTATAAAAGTGAAAAGATATACGAATACGACCAAGGTCAACACGTTATACTTGAAGAACAGAAACAATATAATAATGGTACTGATATCAGTTCTTGGCATCAAAATGCATATACCTATGACTCTTCAGGAAATATTCTGAGTAATAAGTATACAAAATTTAATGCTAATGGCGAGGTCATCAGGAGTGATGATCATAACTTTACATATGACTCTGACGGTAACAGATTGAACTATGTATTCAAAGCATACGATCAAGATGGTGATGTTATGTATCACAAAGAGCATGCTTATACTTATGACGATAAATCCAATATGTTGAGCAGTGCAGATAGTTCATTTGATGCTAAAGGCAACGTGGTTAATAGCGTTAATAAAGCATTTGATACAGGATATCTGACAACCGGCAGGTGTGAAATCTGCAACTCTTATGACGAGGACTCAAATATATTAACTTCCACTCATACCGAATATGATGGAGCAGGTAATGTCCTAAAGACTGAAAAGACTAATCATACCTATGACGCTGACGGCAACAGGCTGAATATGGCATTCATAGCCTATAGTTCAACTGGAGATGTGGTTGGATCAGCAGAAACTCATTGGGTCTACGATGCAGCAGGTAATAAACTAAGTGAGCTACATACAGGGTATGATCCAAACGGAAATCGCACATGGGCAACAGGAAAATATTGGACCTATGACGCTAATGGTAATATGTTGAGCAAGATATCCACAAGCTATAGCTCAACTGGCGATGTTACCGGCTCAAACGAAACCAAATGGGTATATGATACTAACGGTAATAAGTTAAGTGAGGCTTATACAAGCTACGATGCCCTTGGTGGTATTGTTGATGATTGGGTCAAAAATTATGATTACACATACTTCGTATATGATGCTCTTCACGGCAAAGCAGGCGATGATATACTAGTAGGTACGCATGCTAATGAAACTCTCAACGGTGGTCTGCATAACGATCTGCTGCAAGGTGGATTAGGTAATGATACGTATCTATATAATCAAACTGATGGTTATGATATAATCGAGGAAATAGGTGGACAAGATAAATTGCTATTTGGTGAAAATATAGCAATGCTTAATCTTGGCTTTGCCAAGCAGGATAATGATCTTTTAATAAATATAAGTAATGATAACGCTCATCAAATAAAAGTTTCCGACTGGTATACTGATAATAAGTATAAAGTAGAAGCCTTAGGCTTTTATGACGGTTCAGCTCTTAATATGCTGCAGATAGAAGCTTTAGCTTGTGTGGATAACCTGGTTGCGGATGGTTATTTTAAAGATACATCTATTGATATAACTGCAGTAGAATATATAAAATCTCGAATATTTAATTATGACGGTTTTGATTTTGGTGAGTGCGTAGCAAAGCTTAAGTCTTTAAACGAACAACAAAGAGAGAATTTGGTTAGTTCTATGAAGAAGGCAGTAAAAGATGATGTATTTAGTGAAATTGAGCCTATGTTAGACGATGGAAAACTACAATCTGTAATTGCGGATATGTCAGCATATGGTGCTAAATCAGGTATAACTATCAATGATGTAAAAGAATATGTAGATGATACTGAATTTATGCAGATGATAATGCCTTATTCTAGTTAAGCATTATAAGGTGCTGATATCACTCATTTTGTTATTAAAATTTTATATAATAAATATAAATTAAAAATTAAAAAACAGTATGAATTAAGGAATAAAAACATATTATTTTTAGGTAAAAAGGAGAAGTTTTATGGAAATTTTAAACACAGAGCAATACGAAAAAGAAGAAAACGTTGAATATTGCAGGGAATTTAATGAAAATGGTCAAATGACTAAAGAAATTAGATATAAGAATGGTATTTTAAATCAAGAAAGCAATTGGACATATGACTGTAATGGCAATAAGCTAAGTTCGTATCGAGTACAATACAGTACAGGTGGTAGTGTCATAGATTCAACAAAAGTTAATTGGACTTATGACTGTAATGGAAATAAACTGAGTTGGCAATATACCTTTACTACTCCAGATTCTACATATTATGAAGAAAGAAACTGGACTTACGATTCTAATGGTAATAAGCTAAGTCGGACAAGCTGTAGTTATGATGCTGACGGAAATTTATACATTACCTCTAAAGAAAACTGGACCTATAATGCTAATGGTAAATTAATACATTGGACATCCTCAATCTATGACAAGGATGGAAATGTTAAGATCTGCAGTGAAAGTGATTTTACATATAACAACAATAAGATAACTGAGACATTAGTAAAATATGATTCTAATTGTAATAAGTTAATTGATATTTATAAAAGATATGATGCAGATGGATGCGTCGAGTATTCTTGTTCACAGTATTGGTACTATGACTCTAACAACAATTTGATAACTCATCGTGCTAATAGACATACTGCTGGCGGCAGTATTGAGGATTATTCTTTTAAAAAAGAATGGACTTATGACGCAGACGGCAACAAGCTGAGTAATACCTACATAAGCTATAGTCCTGAGGGAGAGGTCTATTATTCATTTAAATATAATTGGACCTATGACAATAACGGTAATATGTTAAGTCAGTTTTTGACAGAATACAATGCTGATGAAAGTATCAGATACTCAAAAGAATATTATTGGACTTATGATACTCATGGCAACAAAAAAACAGAGTCTTATAAAGAATATGATTCTAATTGTGTCCTTGTTGATGAGTGGGATAAAAATTGCAATAATATAGTTGCCGACAGCAGTATAATAAATTACGTTAAAGCTAAAATCGCAATTCTTGATGGATTGAATATTAACGGATATAAAGAAAAGTTTAGAGAATTTTATAACAATTTAGCCTTTAATCAGCAACAAATAGCAGTGCTTGATAAATTTAATGTTGGTGAATATGAAACAAAGTTTACAGAATTTTATAATGATTTAGCCCTAAACAAGCAGCAAACAGACATTTTGATAAGCACAGTTAAAAAGGCAGTAAACGAAAACGTATTCAGTGAAATAGAGTCTATGTTAAACGATGGAGAGCTGCAGTCAATAATTGCAAATATATCAGCATATGGTGCTGAAGCAGGTATAGATTCCCAAGATGTAAAAGAATTTGTAGGCGATCATGAAGTCGCTAATGTTGTTTTGTCTTATTTAAGTTAATCTGCGTATAAAAAAATAAATTTTATAAAATCAAATAGCTCCTGTAGTTCGCAGGGGTCATTTGATATTTGTATGGATAAAAAAAATTCCTCACGTATATTTTATACTGAGGAGTTTGTCTGGAAGTATAGCAAGTTATTTGATTATCTATTTTATTTAATATTTTTTTTTAAAATTTGTTCTTCTAATATAATAAATAGTGTGATTATAAAAATTGCTATTATTTAATGTAATATTTGATAAAATATTAAGTTTTTTTTACATTAAAAGATAAAGGTAGAAAAATTATTCAGTAATATATCAGTAAAAAAACTTTTAAAATTGACTTTTTAAAGATATAATTAAATTGACTGTATGTCTGATCAATTAAATTAAAGATAAGTCGCTGCAGTTTACAGGTTAGTCAAGCTCACATATACATTACACCTTAACTATAAAAATATAAGATTATGGCACTACAATTCATTTCTTATTTAGATTATTGCTTAAAAAAAGATATGATAGTAAGATGGCCGGACAATTGTTTTCCATTGTCCGTATATATTGCACCGTTTAGATGGTACAAAGCCCAAGGTAACGATAGTTATACATATAAACAAATGGCAATGGATGCTTTTAAAGAATGGGAAAAATTATCCAGAGGCAAAGTTAAATTTAGATTTGTTGAAGCATTAAAAGGGTCTCATATAAATCTTGACTGGAAAAGAGTTGACAGAAATGCATTAGGGCATTGTCATTTTCATTATGATAATCAAGGGCGATTTTTCTCCGCAGAAATACAAATAGGTATATCAGACGGATTACTACATGCCAATTATCAAGATAAAAACGAAGTTTATCATACAATACTGCACGAAGTGGGACACGCACTGGGACTTGATCATAGCCCTTATCAAAAAGATATTATGTATGTTCCGCATCAATATGGCGTAACAAAACCAACCCAAAACGATATAAATACACTTAAGTGGTTGTATAAATTCCCATGCGGGCAACGGCTAACAGAAATTCTTACTTCTTACGGAGTAACAAGTGATAAAACCATTGACTATATTGTTTATAGAGCCGAAACTAAAACTCAAAAAGTAAAAGAAAAAAAAGAGCTGCAAAAAGAGCAAACCGAAAAAATTAATAATGATCAAAATACACTCGCAGACATAAATAAATTTAACTTAGCACTTCAAAATATAAATATACCGACAAATACTCAGGATTATCTAAAAAAGGCTCATATAGACCAAAACAATCCTGCCACCAAACCAAATACACCTCCGTCTGATACTCCGGGGCGCTTTATTCCACCGCCACCACCGCCAATCAAAGAATAATAAAATATTCATTTCTATTTAGGGACTGATTTGCTAAAATCAAGACGATCTAAAATATCTCCCTTGCTAGGGAGTTGGGGGTCGATATAAACAAATATCTTACCTATAGTGCTTTTGCAGGTACAATAAAGCTGTGTAGGTTGGTAAGATATACAATTTTTCACCTTCATTAATATTATCAATGCAATGCTTCACAGCTTTTTTAATATTTTCTTCTATATAAATATTTTTAGAAGAAATACCGGCATACTTTAAACGAACAGCCATATCACCAGCGCGAATACCGCTGGTAACCACTTGTTTATCATATTTATTTAATAATTCAAAGTTAGCATCCCATAGCCAGGATACATCCCGACCATCTGCATAGTCATCATTGATAATAATCAGTAATTTATTATTTTTATCTTCTCGAACCGTTCTTAATACTTCGGTCGCTCCTATTGGATTTTTGATTAACTGTATTAAAGTAATCTTTCCATTAATTAGTTTTGTTTCAGCCCTACCAAATATCGTATTATAATTATTTAATCCTTCTATAATTTTTTCTTTAGATATTTTCAAGTCGATAGCTACTGCGATTGCACCTAGTGCATTGTATGCATTATAAAGCCCAGGCATGTTTAGCCTGACATTAAATTCACCTGTTTCTTCAGAAAATATATTTAAATCAGTATGGTTTATATCGATGGTGGCATTTGCTATAACTTCAACATCAGGCCTGTGCTTGCCACAACCACAATTATAATGACCTACATGCCCATAAAAAATTTTTTTATATTCAAGCTTGCATCCGCAGGAGCATGCAGCAACTTCCTTTGCTCCGGCTATATTTGATTCTTGATTTAAAAATTGTATTTTTTCAAACCCATAAAAGAGTGTATCTACGTTATCCACATCTTTACAGATAAAAGAAACAATAGGATCATCCGCATTAAGGGCAACTTTTACTCTTTTTTTTGCTGCTGTTTTTTCAATAGCTTCTCTTATTTTTTTAGCAGTAGTATCTAACTCTCCATATCTATCGAGTTGATCCCTAAAAAGATTTGTGACTAAGAATAAATCAGGTGCAAATTCATCAACAGCCTTTGTGCAATACGCTTCATCAATTTCTAAAAGAGTATAATCTTTATCCATTTTGCCGGTTAGTGAGGCATTGTCAATAATTGCACAAGTGATGCCGGGTAACATATTTGCACCCATTTTATTGTGTGCTACTGTATTATCAGCACTGTTTAATATGCCTGAAATAAATCCAGCAGTTGTAGTTTTACCATTTGTACCAGTTACGACAATTATGTCTTTTTTTGTTTGGCCTATCAATTCGGCTAGAATTAACGGATGTATCTTACGTGCAATCCTTCCGGGTAGGTTGGTGCCCCCGCCAGCATTCATTCTTGTAATGACGGATTTGGTAAACTTTGTCGCTAAAATTGAACTAATTTTTTTAAATTTATTTTTCATACTTACCTAATTGTAACAAAATTGAAACTAATATTAAAATTGTATTATTTAACTTACCAAATTTAAAAAAAATATTGTAAAATAATATTTATACTGCTCATCAAATCAATTTAAGATTACTCTTTTCAGAGTCTAGTTTACTTAATTAGCTTTAATTTGATTGAATAATCTGAAAAGTATTTTTGAGTTATATTTATTATATTATATCAAGAGTTTAGAATTTGGATGATACTTAATGAATGAAATATTAATTATTTTTATTTTCTTTTTAGAATTAGCATTAACGGCATTAATTATATACTTTACAATAAAATGGTCAATTGCGCTAAAATTTTACACCGAAGTATTTAAGGAATTACACAAAAAGATTCCTGACTTAACTTCGCAAATAAGGTGTGATTTAAAAAAGTTTAATAAAAAGATTAATAATAAAAATAAACCTTATTCTTCTCAAGAATTAGGCTATATATCAGGTAAATTTTCTGTAGATTTGTTAAAATTTTGTATTTTAACGTCCCCTTCGGAAAAGCCATTTACGGTATTTATGTTATTTTTTCATATGTGGAAGCATCGTAATAAAATAATATCAACAATTAATCAATATCAACTACAAAACACAAATAATTAAAGTTAGTAATATTAACTCGATAAATAATATATAATAATGCATACAAGGTTATTTAAAGTTACGGAGGTAAAAAATGCCAAAAGATTCAGATAATGCTGTAGTGTTCGGAGTAGGAATTATTTTTGGAGTTTTAGCTGGAGCATTAATAGGAGTATTAACCGCACCAAAGTCTGGTGAAGAGGTAAGACAAAAAATTAAAGATACTGTAGATGTTTATTCAAACAAAAAATGTGATGAACTTGTGAAAACAAAAACAGCAAGCGTAAATATGATAAAAAAAATGGGTTATACCATTGAAAAACAATTAAATCGACTAAATGAAGCTGTAAAAGCAGGAAGAATGGCAGCTGCAAAGCGCAAAGAAGAAAACAGCACAGAGTATGAAAATTTTTAGGAGATAAATAGTGGAAGAATTAGCTGGAAACTTGCAACAACCTTTAACCTTTTTAATATATTCTTCAGCAATAATGGCTATTATTGTCACAGGCTTTGTTATTAAGCTTATTGTAGACTTATCAGGATTTGTGAATAGTGCTGAGTCTTTATTAACAGCTATTCAGCAAGAGATTAGCCCAACGTTGAAAGAAATAAATTCAGCATTAAAAAGTTTAAACAATATAGCAAGTGGTACAGAAAATAAATTTAACGCAGTTAGTCAATCCGTTGACAAAGGCTTTGATGTATTATCAAAGTCTACTAAAAAAGCAGTTGAAAAAGGCAAAGATATAACTTTATATATAAAAAACGGCATTAAAGCAGGATTAAAATGTTACTTTAATTCTAGCAAAAGTTAAGAAAGGAGTTTTACATGTCTGTAGCAAAATTTTTAGCAGGATTTTTAATCGGCGGAACAGTTGGTGGATTACTCGGCATCATTTTAGCGCCAAAATCCGGTGAAGAAACTCGTCAAATGATTTCAGATAACACAAATGAGCTTTGTAAGAGCACTGAGAATTCTATTAAGGAATTACAATGTAAAGCTAATGATGTAATGGATGAAATGCAGCAAAAAGGCGATGAGTTACTTAAAAAAGTACAAGATGCCATTAAAAAAGAAAGTAAGGCTAAAGACTAAAAAATCTTGCTAAGCAAGTTATATGACCGTCCTTTTTTCTTTGAGAAAGGGCGGTTATTGTTTTTTTATAATTATTTTTTTATTTAATACCAATTAGCAGTCTATAAAGTATTAACTATCCAGTTAGAGCCAACTATTGACTTGATAGTTTCAGAATTGCTTTCGTAGAATAAAGAAGCTTCT
>JANQLL010000171.1 GCA_028280605.1 Candidatus Gastranaerophilales bacterium | reverse complement strand
GTTTTATCTTCTTCAACTTTAAAAGTATATAGCTTTGGTCGAAGACCTATAAAATGAGTTATCTGCTTTCCTGCTACTTCATCCTTAAACATTCCAATTACTTTTTTATTTTTACCTGTTGGTATACCAGAACGATGATCTTCTGGATAATCTGATGTGTCAAACTTGGTTTCTATATCAGCCGATATATCTTTATAAAAATCTTCTGTTTGTATATGGTACATTAAGCTATCCGTATCTGTAAAAAGTAACTCAGCTTTTGTCCCATATTTTGGTTTTATATAATTGTAGTGAAAATCAAACATTAAAGTTTTAGACAAATCAAGAATAGCTTGGCCCACATATACTGGTTTGTTAAAGTATATTTCTGTTTTCTGCATATGGCATGCAACAAGTTTTTTACCAAATATTGTGGCTCTTTCAAAATTAGGCTTCTTAATTTCTTTTAACGCTTCTTTTCGATTATCAACTATTTTTATACTTTGTCTCTTTCTTAAATTTTCTATTGTCTTTCCAAATACTGAGTTAATCATCAGTTTGAAAAAGTCTTTCTCAAAGGGAATTTTTGTTTCTGTGCGTAATTTAGTGTTTTTTTCTATATACGGCCTCATCCAAGGAAATTGTTTAAAAGATACCGCTCTATGAACAGCTTTAAGCTCCAATCCCATCTTTAAATACTGTTTAAGATTTTGATAATGGATAACATATTCTTTTTTAGGTTTGAAATGACCTATAAGCTTTTCCACTCCATCTACTTTTGTTGGTTCTGGGGCAAGAGGGTAATCATTATGTAGTTTCCATAATTTTTTTGGGTAATCAAGATCAACTTCAAAAACATAACCCCGGGAGCCTCCCTGCTCATCCCGTAGTATTTTAAACACTTTTTCTTTTGTAATATTTTTAACCCACTTAAATCCGTGAGTGGGTAAGGGTTGTGACATGGCCCATCCATAAAGATTGTTTGCATCAAGATATTGAATATAAGTTTCTGGTTTTGTGTCATCAAAATTCATCATATAGTGATTATTAGCTTCAGCATATCTTTTAGTTATATGAGTCATACCCCCTCGTATTCCTCTTTCAAAAAACATTAACATATCATAATCATGAAGTAACTCTAATTGTTGCCCTGTTGTTTTTAGACAAGCAAACCAAGCTAAATGAGGAATAGTATAATAATAAGCAGGATCAAGTTGATAATGCTTCAAACAAGTTACCCTAAACTTTTCAAACACATCAGCAAGAAGTAAAACATCAGTCTTAAGATAAAGATCGTGATAATCTCTTATTGTTTTACAATTAAAAGTATTCCACACTTCTTTTGCGTGTTTATAATCGTCATCACTTAAGAACTCGTCATTTAACTTTGAATAGAATTCTTCTTGGGATGGAAGTTGTGTTTCTGCTAATTTACTAAGATCTGTTACATAATCATATGGATAAACCCCCTTCTTAGTAACAAGTTTGGTATTATGCTGAATCTCTCGTTTTATACTATTAAAATCTTCTTCTTCCAAATTTTTAATTAGTTTCTCAAGGGATGAATTGAGAAATTTTAAAGAGTCTATAAAACGAATTTCAAAATTAATATTTTTTATTTTTTCTATATAATTCCCTTCTTTATTTTTTTGCCTTGTAATATAATTTCCCACTGTAATTATTTTGGAAAATGACATATATTTTTCCTCGGTATTGGGTATACATTTAAATGTACCTTTTAAATTCCCAATTTTCTTTATAAACAAATGAGCATCATAACTTTGAAGATTATGAAATATTACTGGAATAATTCTTGGTAAACTACAATTTATATTACAAGAATTATGAGCTGCCCCTCTATATTTTCCTGTAATATGGCAATGATCACGTACTCTATCTAATCCTAATTCTTCTCCGCATATTGAACAATATTTAGCCTCACTAAAACTTATCTTTTCTTCCAAACTTAAAAACATTTTCTTTGGTTTTTTATAATATTTATCATAAATTAATTGAGTATATTCACCAATTTTTTTTATAAAAATAGCCGCCACATCATCGTCTTCTTTTTGCTTTGTAAAACAAACAGGCTTAAAATTACCTGTAATTCCTTTAATATAAAAACAAAATCCAGATGGTTCATGTTTTTGGTATTCAACGCTATAGGGAAAACTCTCATCTGGTAAACAACTATCAACAGGCCTCGTAAAACACTCAAAATCAGCATATATTACAAAGGGTATAGGATACTTTCTGTTAACTTGCCTAACTTCAAAAGAATACTTTTTATTTTTATTAAAAGTAATAAATTCGCCTTTTGCCGGCATTCTAACTCTAACTGCTTTATTGTTATTACAATATTTAACATGTAAATCAAACATACGCTCCACATTAAAATGACACAAGCATCTTTTGCAAATAAAAAATCCACCGACTTTTTAAATCATGAAGCCAACCAAAATCTTGAATTCAGAATTTAGGAAAGGTAAAACCTTAAAGTCAGCCATTATTTGTTGTTAATGAACTTCTTATCAACCTACTTAAATTTTTTATTAAAGTAAAATGACTTCTATCTCCATCTTTTACCAAAAATAAATTTATACTATCTTTACTATCTTTTGGTGATTTAATAATTTGAAAAGATTTTCCTTCAACTGACAACACTAAAATACTTGGTATTTCTGGATTAAGTTTTTCAAACTTTTTTATATCTTTAACATCCATTGGAAAAGTTAATCCCTTTGTTACTAATTCATCCTCATACTTTTTCAAATCGGATATTACCTCATTATCTCTCTTTTTTGGGTGAAGATGCCGTAGTACACACCAGAGAAAACATTTATCATCTTTATTCTTAATATTAATTATCGCTTTCTTTAGTTTAACCCATTTAGGCAAATCTATATAAGAAGATCCTTTTGTTGGTGAATAATCGTTAAGATTTATCTCAAGCTTTTTAATACTACTAAAAACCCAACCACTACCATTCTGCTGATATTTATCAATATCTAAATTTATCTTATTAATGTTACCTTTTACAATATTTTCCACATTTGTTGACTCTAAAACTTTTTTAGTATTTGTTCTAAAATATGCGTCATCTTCCCGGTAACCTACAAACCCTTTTTGGTCATAAAGTGGTTGTTGCATATTACAAAGTAAAACAAAATTAACTTTTTTATTTTTATTATTTCTTAAAAAATTTATAATTTTTTTCTTGTTTTTATTAAAAAATTGATTAGGAGTTAAATTAGGATCACCCTCTATTTGGTATTGGTTAATAGAATTACCCATAGCTGATTTAGTTTTAATTATTTTTGATTTATACTGTTTTAACACCTTCTCTATAGCTTTCCTAAAATGAGGTGGAGTATCTTCTGGTATTTTTCTGTTTTTAATACACTCATCAAAGTACTCTTGGAATGACTTAGGTTTACTCTTCTTTATTGTTATCTTTCCTCTTACTTTCTGTCTTGCTTTTCTTAATTTCTTATACCTCTCAATTAGTTTCTTTTTTTCGACCAACTCTGAGTACTCTTTTTTGAGAGCTTTTTCCTCTTTTTTTACTATTTTTTTAATCTGATCAAGAGGCAGTTGTTTTAAGTTATTAACCATGTTTATTCTATGATTTTATTTCTTTAAAATTCAATTTTTATTTTTCTGACGTGATACTAGAGTAGTAACAAAACCCTGCGATTTCAACGGTTTTCCCTTTATTTCATATATTGGGGCACGCACTTCGAAGATGGGCGGGCACCATTTTATAAAATTTGGGATACCGTTGGAAGGTAGGGTTTT
>JANQLL010000154.1 GCA_028280605.1 Candidatus Gastranaerophilales bacterium | reverse complement strand
TTTTACGAGAATAACCAGCAAATAGTTGAATCTATAATCCAATCCCAACCAGTTATAGATTCAATGGATAAAGCTCAAAAGGTTATATATTTATTGCATGCATCTTGGTATTGCTTTTTAATAAGCTCATTCCAAAGAGTAATCTGAAATTTAATTTTGAACCAGAATAAAATAATCAGTTAGAAATCGGATGAGTAAAATTTGACAATAGGATAACTTATAATTAGAGTAAAAAGATGATTGATCAAGCCATGAACAAGTTAAAAAAAATATTTCTTTTAATCCTTTGTGTATTCTTTTTAACGCTTCAAAGCGTTAATGCAGCAATTGTTTCCAAAGCTGTTGATGTCACAATAAACTGTACTGCAAAAACAGTTTTTTTAGTAACAAAATACACGTTAAAGACAGGATTATTTGTCACAAGAAAAACAGCAAAAGGTCTAAAAGCTATTTCATTTGGTGTTTTTCGAGGAATAAAAGAGGCCTTTATTACTAAGCCAAGTGTTAAATCTCAAGTCAAAGCTAAAGTTAGACCCAAGTCAAAGCCTAAAGTTAAAGCACCCACAATAAAGTATAACTATAACAGGCTACCACAGCCTCCGCCTGTTTTAAACTGGGTAGATTAAGTTAATAAACCTCCTTCATCAATATTGAACGAAGGAGGTTTATATTTATTTTAAATGCGCTTTTACGGTAGATAGTATCTGAAATTTATTATTTTAATCGTCATCCCTATTAAAAGGGTTTCTGTTTCTTAGCTCAAAAGGATTTCTATTTGTCCGGTTAAAGAAATTACGGACTTTTTTGCTTGAAAAAATATTTTCATTAATATCCTTGGTTTCAAATTTACTCAAATCCTCAATTAATGAGATTTTCTTATCATCTTTATCAAACGTATGCCCAATAAGTCCTGATGGCATTTTACGGTCGGCATAAACACCTTTTTCTCTGGTTTCAACATTACTGTCAATATATTTGCCATCTCTGGAAACTTGAGTAATTGTATATTCTCTGGTTTTAATAATGAGTCGTTCTTCCATAGATTGACCGTCAGACCCACCGCCTAGAGCTTCGCCCCAACATACACTTCCACCATCAGGAAGCTGATAAGTTTTGCCACGTTCTATTATTGTTTCTGTTTTGCCTTGTCCTCTAGAGACTGTTATTAATTTTGCATTACCATCTTTATCATAGGTAATACTACTTTTGCTATATCTATCCTTAACTACAATTTGCGAATTTTTAACACCTGTATTGCCCCATTCGTCAACATAGTCAATCTTAGCTTTATAATTCACACCTTGTCTGTTTTTCATGTCTCTTAATATGTTATAAGTTCCAGGTTTATGAACATCAAAAAATCCGCCATCCCCACCTTTAAAATGAGGATCACCTGTCATATAACCATATTCATTAGCGGCAATAGGTTTTTTTTCACATTTTGGTTTTGGGTTACATTTTGGTCTTGGTTTACAATCCGGTTTTCTTTTTGGGGCACATCTTTTATATCTTGACCTAAAGTTAGACCTAAATTTATCGCACATATTTAACTCCTTCTTCCTAATGTAACCGTACTTTTATATTCGAATTTTTTTGTAATAACTTTATATTTAAATTCGAAGTTGAAAAAAGGAATAAACTGTCTAACCAAATGTAAATACATCATTTGGCTTATTTAAATTTAAATTAATAATTCTTCATATTTAAAATATGATATAAAAAATACAACTATCATATATCTAAATGTTTTTTATAACAACTGTTTTATTGAGCTTTATTCAAGCAGCATTTTTTATATTTTTTTCCACTACCGCAAGGACAAGGTTCATTTCTTCCAATTTTTTTTGTTTCTCGCTCATATGGTAGACCAAGATACTTTTCCCCAAAATAATTCCTTGGGGGTGATGTTCTTTCTTCTCTTAGCCCAAGGGATATTTCCGCATCCTCCAAGTCTCCTGAAATGCTACAATCTATGATATTTCTTTTATAAGCATCACTAATTACATCTATTTTATCTACGACCATTAACTCAGTTAAGAAAGATACTACAAAAGCATTTAATTCTTGAGTTTTTGATGTAGATTGGCTTAAAAAAGTTGACAGCATATCAATACACTCTTCTTTTTTCGATGGTATATTTTCTGCTATTCGCTGTAAAGCCTGAGCTGCTGTAGATCTTGGAAATTCCTGCTTTGAATCATCATAAAAATAATCTTTTAAGGGCACTATAGATTCTTCACCTATCATATTAAAAACATAGGGGACTTCCTCTCCAAACCAATCATCATCATCAAATTCTTCCAGTAAATTTAATAGTGGAAGAACAGCTTCTTTAGCTTTTAATTGCCCTAACGCACGCCAGGCATGTAAGGCAGCCCATATGTCAGGCAAACTTGCATCCTGATAATATAAATCTAAGTCTTGCAATAGTTCTAACAATTCAGGTATATCCTTTTCTGATATACCTAAGGTTGAATAGTCTATCCAATTTTTATTTAACTGATCCTCTGCTGGTTCACCTAGTTTGATTAATTTGCGAACCGGCTCTGTATATTTCATAAATAAGACCTCATTAATTTATGTAAATTGCTATCAGTATAAGAATAAAATATACAAGCTTATAAGTCACTAGGATGATTATATTGTTACATTTAGAGCTACAGATGTAAACAATTCAGCCGACATGTTTAATAACAGGCAAATATGCATGGGGCATGTCCCATCTCTATATTATGATGCTAAAGATTTTTATGAGAATTTCAAGCTAAATAATTCCAGTTTTAAGTCTATGAGAAAAATTTTTTACGTCTTAAGATTTAAGTATGTGATACCTTGCTTTATAGCTGATTCTAAGTCATTTAAATTGTCAAAATTCCTTTTTCGCTTCATTAAGCAATTCAAAGAAAAATATGGAGTTAGAAGCGTAAGGGACAACCTAACGCAAGAACAAGTCAAGCTTTTGGATGAATTGCAAATAGCAGATACTGTATTTTGCAATATGGGATTTGATTACAGTGCAAGAAAAATACTTTTAACTGCACACAAAGAAGGTAATGCACAAGAGGTATTACGAGAACAAGTAATGCAAATGCTTCCGGTTTCAAGCAAGGCAAGTTAGCTTTACTCATATCTCCTTTATCAGGGAGGGGTAAAAACTTCCCTGATGACTTTTTTATTTAAATCAGAAAAAGGATAAATATATGGAAATTTTAAAAGCAACACATCAAGGGATATTAAGTATTGGTGGAAAAGAAATTAAGTGTGCTGTCTTGAATGATAGTACAAGAGTTTTAACATCTGAGTCATTATTTGAAACTTTTGAAAGAAAAAAATATACAAAGCCAGATGAAAGAAAATCTGAGGTAGCACAACCGATTCTATACACAAACAAAAGAGGAAAAAAGATAAGAGGCTTTAAAGCTCTTATATTGCCTGAAATTTGCAATGTTTTTATCAAGGCATATCAAGATGGAGCATTAAGAAAAAATCAGTTAGATTTAGCCTCTCAAAGCATGAATATGCTATCAGGCTTTGCTAAATTAGGTATAACAGCTCTAATTGATGAAGCTACCGGGCATCGTGAAAACCTAAAAGAAGATGAGTATCAAAAACTTATCAAAATGTTTCTTGCTCCAGAATTCAGGAATGATAAAAGGTTTCCTAAAGAATTATTTGAAAGGGTTTGTCAGCTAAGAGGCTGGAGGTACGAATCCGATACAACAAAATACACTCCTGAAATGGGTGATTTTATCAATAAATATATTTATAGCGTTAGCCTAAAGAGGTTATGACTATTATAAAAAACTTGAACCCCGGAGAGTACGGAAGTAGGAAATATAAATTTCATCAAGGATTGAGTGAGGATTTTGCTATAAAGATACTGGATAATCAAATAAGTAAAGTTTTAACACTTTTGAAAGCTTCTGAAACCTGGAATGGATTTGTGAAATTATATAATAAACCCGCAATTGGTCAAAGAAAATTGCTGGATGCAGAAAGTCTTTAATTGTAATTATGAACCGGGGCGGTCAACCACCGCCTTGGATTTCTTTTTAACAATTCCTTGTTTATGCTAACATCTGCATGAGCAAGGACTAGGAATCCTTAAGTCATTTCCCGAGAGATACGACTTCAAATCTATCTTTCTCAGAAGGGGGTGGCGCGGATGAAGATTAGTTTTAACGCTGAAAAGTGGACTAAAGGTACTTTTACTGACTGGACAATGGTAAATTATTGTTCTAAAAAAGAAATAGGTGCATACTCCAGGCTACAAGCTCAGTAATGGTATAATTTTCTGTAAAAAGTAGGAATTTAGGAAATAAAAAATATATTTGAAATAAAGAATCCTCCTGAATGACAATGTTGTCAAAAAGGAGGATTTAATTATGATGAAAGCATTGTCACTAACTTATACCAATTTCCATTCAACAAAGTATTAATAACAAAAATTACTTAAGTAAATTAAATTGATTCATCAATACTTTGTTGATGACAGAAAGCTTTTTG
>JANQLL010000121.1 GCA_028280605.1 Candidatus Gastranaerophilales bacterium | reverse complement strand
GCGCAATGCTGCGAAGAGGCAAGGAAGGAAGCACGTCAACGCAAACTGGAAGAAGGTGCAAAAAAGAAGCTAAAAAAAGTTAAGCAGGGGAAGTATAAACTGGTTAAAGTCAGCTCAAAGCTGGTGAATTCAAAGACTTACAAAGAAGTATCCGCGGTTGCGAAGGTGGCCGATGCTGCTTCAGCAGGCGATACTGATATTTTTAAAGATGATAAAAAAGAAAATAAAATAGAAGATACGCTTAACGATGAAAATAATGCGATAAATATTAATATAATAGATATAAATAACAACAAAAAAGAAGAGTTGAATAAGAAAAAGCCTCATTATTAGGGGGCTTTGATGTAAAAATTAATAATTATTGACAGCAATGATAGACTTTTGCTTGGCAAAGGGGTAGTTATCATTGCTATTTTTTTTAAGGTGAGTAGAGAATGAGCCTTAGGCACAAAAAAATTTGTTTTGTTTTAATAGAATTGTCATCTGTTATTTTAAAGCTTAAGGAAGTTCTATTAACTTATGAATATTACTAACTCATTCGCTTATAATAAAGTAGCAAATTTTAAAGGCAAAACAACGAATCAAAATACCACACACACCGGACACGCCAAATATAAAAATTTAAGGTCCATAGAGCAATATTTGGAGCTAACAGGAAAACTAAGAATAGCAGAAGTTAATTTTTCTACTAAAAACCTGGCTATAAAAGAAACTGAGCTGGATAATATCATTAATAATAAAAGTGTTAAATATGTTTTAAATCCTCAAGAAGCTTATAATAAACTCGATAAAGGCAATAAAAAGGCATTGGCTCATTTGATAAAAGCTGCTAAAGCACTTGATACAGTATTTTTAAAGCAAGATTGCAGTTATAATATTCAAGCAAGAAAGCAATTACAACAAGCTGCGCAAAAAGGTGATACACATGCCCAAAAGGCTTTAGTGCTTTTTGATATATTTAAAGGTATAGAAGGTAATGATGGTCTATCAGACAAGCCAATCAGACTGTTTAAAGATAAAAAGCTAGCCCCCGGCAAAAATGTATACCCCCAAGATATTACCAAACAAGAGCTTATAGCTTATTTGAAAAATAATATCGAGCAAGCGCCGGCAATATTGAGCAATAATACTGTAGTTAAACGCAATGGCAAACGATTAGAAGCCGTACCTTATAATGTTGAATATAGAGAAGAATATAATAAAGCAGCAAAAGAGCTGTTATTAGCCGCCAAAGAAACTACACATAAAGGCTTTGCCGATTATTTGAAAATGCAAGCCCAAGCCCTGGTTTGCGGTGACCCGGAATTCAGCTACAAATCCGATAAACTCTGGGCGAATCTTAAAGATAGCCCCTTAGAGTTTACAATTGGCCGAGAATCCTATGCTGATAACCTAAGCGGCTCCGTTGTATCAGATAAAGATCTGGCACTAAAGCTTAAAGAAAATAACATAATCGCAAAATCCAAGGATTCTATTGGGGTTAGGGTGGGGATAGTTGATCTGCCCGCATCTGAAAAATTGGCAGAATATGAAACCTATTTAAAAGATCTAAGTCTTCTAATGCCTATGAATGAAAGGTATAAACAGTCTGTGGATTTGGCAGCCCCAGGTGAGAAAATACCTCAAACTCTTGCTGATGTTGATCTTGTATATCTAAGTGGTGATTATGCATCTTGCCGACCGGGTATCACTCTTGCTCAAAATTTACCTAATGATGATAAGCTTTCTGTAATGCTAAATTCAGGGAGGAAAAACGTTTTTCATAAGCAAGTAAGAAGAACAGAAGATCCTGAACGAAGAAAGAAAATACTAAACTCGCTTGTAGATCCAAATCAACATAAATGGTATAACAAAGAAGCTGATCATTGGTTTACAATTGGTCATGAGCTTTGTCACTCACTAGGTCCTATGTCGACACTTGATGGTAAAGATAAAAAATCGTCGCTAGGTGAAGGTTTAGGGGATATCATAGAAGAAAATAAAGCTGATATGGGGTCTTTGGTGGCAGCTAACTATTTTGAAAAAACAGGTAAATACACCGAAGATCAAGCTAATCAGATATATTTAACCTGGGCTGTTAAGCAGTTGCCTTTAAGCAAACCGGATTTTACCCAGGCTCACCGCTTTAGAGAAGTGATGCAGTTAAATTATTTCATTGAACACGGAGCTATCGACTTTAAAAAAAACGGTAAGCTGTCAATAAACCCCAAAAAATTCCCTCAAACTGCTAATAGTATGTTAAATGATATTGTTCAACTTCAATTGGACGGTGATGCGAACAAGGCAAAGACCTTTACTGAAAAGTATGGAAAATGGACACCTGCTCTTGAATATTCCAGTAAAACCTTTAAAAGTTTATTACCTAAGCCATATAAGATTATCGTGTCGCCTTTATGTAAATGCTAGTCTAAAAGTGTACCGGGTACCGTCGTAAAAATGTACCACCTTAAGAGATAAAACCTGTAAGATAAATGTAACTGAAACATTGTCTATACAGGAGGAAAGGACTTGATAAAGGTGGAAATAATAGAAGAAAAAAGTTTTAACAAGTAGAAATAACATCGCCAGATTTAGAAAAGTTTCAAGTTTTAATGGGAGGAGAATGATAATAATCTATCATTTGATAAAACAGGAGCAGAGTTGCTTTTTCAATTCTGTTCAGCAAGATATGAAAGAGGTAGCCTGATTATTACAACAAATCTCGAATTTCCTAAATGGACTGAAGTTTTAACTGATCAGCAAATGCCAACTCCAAAAATCAGGATTAAATTATGATGAAAGCATTGTCACTAACTTAAATGGAATAAAAGAGAAAGTTAAAATAGTTCATTTTTCATACCAAGATGAAGAATATTACATTTGCTCTAACTCTATTTACAATAGTGATGAAGAATTAAAATCCAAATATTTTGATAGATGGCTGATTGAAGTCTTTCATAGAGAAGCTAAACAAAAGCTGAGGCTGGATTTTTTGATGATGCAAAGCTGGAAAAAGCTTACGAACCATGTAGGCTTTGTTTGCCTTGCTTATTCTTTAATGACAGTCATTCAGGAAGTACAGGGGGGCTCTATGGGAAATGTAATGTTTAAAATAGCAGATAAGACCCTTAAAACTTCATCTGCTATCGATGTTATTGACAAAAATTTAACGGTCTAAATTCCCGTAACATGTGAAAAACCTCCGTTTTTAATTTACTACTTTTCGGAGGTTTACACAAAATTATTTATGGATTCGTTTTAAGATATAAGCTACTCTATCTTGAATATTGATGAGCTTTTCACTAAATTAGTAATTGAAATTATTAGGTTATTTATACTAGAGTTAATTTCTTGAGTATTAGCATTTTGCTCTTCTGTGATGGCGGATATTTCTTCAGCACTCGCTGATGATTCCTCAGTAAATCCAGAAATATTATCTATCATGTTAACTATCTGATCAGATGATTTTGCAAGATTTATAACCTCGCTGGAAATACCTTCTATTTGATCACCACTTGCTTTTGCTGCAGTTAATATATTAGATAACATACTACCTGTATCTTCAATAATTGATACACCTTCTTCTACTTCGTTAACACTTTGAGTAATAATATTAACCGCATTATTTGTTTTAGCTTGTACTTGGATAATCATATTTGTAATGTTGTTTGACGCTTCTGCTGATTGATTAGCAAGTTTTTTAACTTCATCTGCCACTACTGCAAAACCTTTACCTTGTTCTCCGGCTCTTGCTGCTTCTATTGCTGCGTTGAGCGCTAACAAGTTTGTCTGATTTGCAATTGTTTTAATCATATCAACAATTTCACCGATATTAGTACTTAATGCATTTAATTCATTAATTACTCCGGCTGTTTCTAATGATCTTTCTTTAATTTGATTAATTTTGTCTACAGCAGTTTTGGATCGGTTGAAACCATCATTCGCATTTTGTTGTGTTGATCTGGACAATTCTACACTATGCCCTGCATTATCAGATATATTTTGAATAGCTGTATTTATTTCATTAATCTTCTCTAAACTTGTTTGTACATTTCGTGATTGATCCTGAATACCAACTACCAATTGTTCAATACTCATTGCAACTTGTTGTGCACCTGTTGCTGTTTGCTTAGCAGACTCTAGGATCATATTTGAACTTGCATCTAAATCTGATGAACTTGCGAAAATTTCATAAACTAGTTCTTTTAAACTGTCAATAGTTTTATTTAATGAAACAGCTAAGTCTCCTAATTCATCATTTGTTTGTACCTTAACTTTGGTGGTAAAATCACCCTGTGCCATTAATTCAGCTGATTTTTTTATGCTGTTTATAGTGTCCTGCACTAGCAAAAACAGACCAAGGAATAAATACAATGATATTAGTATAGAGACGATTATTACACCTATTACAACGAATGATTGCATCTTATAGCTATTTAGCCTTTTATTAAGCGCTTTTTCTAATAAATCTAAATTAACCTTAAGTAAGCCCTTAATTGATGACCTTGATTCGTTTAATAGATTGTAAAAAGTCTCACTTTCCTCTTCAATATCATAGGAATTTATTATTTTTTCATCTATTGTTTCTATTAATTTTTTAAGATTTGCTTTTACTGCGCTATGCTCATTTTCTATTAAATACTGCATTGAACTGTCTTCTTTTTTTAATCTTTTAATATTATCATTTAATATCTTATTGTATTTTTTTAACTCTGCAAGGTAGCCTGTTAAATCCTGATTCTGTTTTTGTGTACTATATTGCTCTACCGCAAGCTCGTATGCTAGCTCTGCAGAATTTGAAGTTGCTATTAATAAATTAGGAATTACATCATAAGCTATATCTATAAAATATGACGTATTTGCTTGGTCATCTAAATTTAATCTTGATGCAGAGCTTATTTCTAAAAACGATGTAAAAATATCATCATTAATTAAATCATGATATTTAGTGTTATTACTATATGAGCGATGTTCCACCTTTTTTTTAACTTCATCTATATAGTACCTTAACACTACTAGCATAGTGTCTTCTTTGGTTACTTTTTGTTTTTTTGTAACTTCTTTGCCCTCAGCATTTTTGACTTTTTTGAATTCGTGCTTAGTATATAATATTCTTGTATTATGCAATATGTCATTCATGAGTTTGTCTTCTTTGATAATTGCAGCTAATGTACTATCTAATTGATGATTTAATTTTATTAATTCAGTTTTAGATTCTCTATCACTTTCATTTATATTTTTCTTTAGTAAGGATTTATGCTCTGTTATTTGCTTAAGCAGGTTTACTATTTGTTTATTGTATTTAACGCCTTGAAGCTCTTTTTCAACTTTACCAATTTGTGCATTATAATTGGCTATAATAACAGAAGACAATGCAACTAAAACAACCGTAAATACTAGTAATATCAGACCAAATTTATACTTGTACTTCAAGTTTTTCATAAGATAAATAGAAAGTGACATCAAATTTTTCATAGCAACTCCTATCCTTTATAGACAAATTCATTTTTAATTTGACAAATTATTTTAGTTTGCCGGGTAAGCAGTTATATAATATTTTATATTCACATAACCTCTCAAATCGTTATATAACTGCTTTTATTATCATTTTAAATAATTATTATATATATTTTAAATTTAATCAATAGACTTTAAAAAAAATGTTTTAAAAAGGTAAGAAAACATTAGGCTTTATCTTAGTTTAATTAATATATGCTTTTGTTTTTTAATTTAAAAAAAATTAATTATTTATCAGGTTTTTATCAATTAATTGCTGCATCCTTTCTGAATAATGTTTTTCTAGCTCTAAAAATATATCTTTATCTAGTTCTTCTTGACTTACAACTATATTGTTGTGAAATTCTTCTGACTTGTGCTTTAGATGCTCACAGCTTATGCCAAAATCCGGCAAAACTGGATAAACCTTGCATATCAACGGTTTTTCTTTATGAATCTTGCATCCTTTATCTTCTGAGTAAAAAGGGCAATAACCTGTTTTTTTATTGATGATATTTAAATGATTTAATATGGGCAATAATGGCTTGAAGCTTTGGTTATATTTTAAAGGTAAAATATCGATATCTTGAACTTGGTCTTTTAAAAGCTCTGCGTGGATAATTATGGTTTCAACGGGTATAGGAATGTGAGATTTGCAACATTTAGAACATTTTTGGCAGGGAATATTGTCGATATAACTTTTGTTTGCATCATATATTTTCTCGTAAAGTTTAATATAACCGCCTGTTATTCTTAATGCTGAATCCACTAAATCTCCAGCTTGGTTATTAATTATTTGGGTCAACTCATTCTTCCTTCTTTCTTATATATAATATGGTATATATAATAGCATATTCTTATTAAGAAAAAATCCACATTTAGTTTGGATTTTTAGATTTAAAACTACTAGTATAATTGCCAACAAAGCATTATATACTTAAGGAGTATAGTTCTAAACTGTATTTATATCATCTTTTGAGTCAACGATTGGCTTAAGCTGTACTCAATTATTTTAGACAGAATTTTTTATTATTGGTGGAGCTTGTTTAATGCTTTTCTTTCGGATAATGGGTCCATATAAAAATGGCAATGACAAAATCTCCTCTTTTTCAAGATAAAGAGCTTATCACTGCCTATTTTTTTTAATAACCCTGAACTCCACTAATAATAAGGTTTTTTCTTGTTCAAATCTTCCTTTTTGTTATTTTTTATATCTATTATATTATCATTTATCGCATTATTTTCATCATTAAGCGTATCTTCTATTTTATTTTCTTTTTTATCATCTTTTAAAATACAAGTAT
>JANQLL010000120.1 GCA_028280605.1 Candidatus Gastranaerophilales bacterium | reverse complement strand
ACAAACTCCACCAATAATAAAGAATTTAGTCGAAAATCGTTGCGTACAGCTTAAGCCAAGCGATGACTAAACAGTAAGTTATAAGAGGTGGCGACTGCCGTCCACTCGCCTTTTATTGACCGTAGTTTTACAAAGACCGATTATGAAAACTAACCGAATTGTCCGAGGCAAAGCCGAGTTATGAGGGGTGAACTGAGAAGGCTAAAGCCTAAGGAAAAACAAGGTAAATAAAGACAGCGGCAAGAGTTTCTTTTTTGGTTCCTTGTTTTCTTTCTAAAAGAAAAAAGGGACTGGCCGGGCTTTAGACCGGACATACAAAAAATAAAATTCATTATTTATATCAGTAACATTGAAAGAATACTATAATTGAACTGTACAGCTAAAGCTAATCAATAACTCAAGGTGAGTAATGAATGTACCTTAGGCGCCACCACCTGCCACCCTTTCATAAATGCCGATCAAATTTGGATAATGAGCATCAGGACAATATAATTTTTCAGCCTTAGCTCTTCCGTTTTTGCCGTACTCAACAGCAAGTTCATTGTTATAATAAAGTGTCTCTATGTATTTTGCGAGTTCTTCCACGTTCTCAGGGTCAAAAACAAATCCGGTTTTCTCATGCTCGACCAACTCTGGAGTTCCACCCATCTTACTGCCTATAACAGGTTTACCGTATACAAAAGCTTCAATTACCGATACAGGAAAGTTTTCTACTCCATTTGTAGGCAATATCATAGCTATACAATTTTTATACTCATCTTCAAGCTGCTTATGCTTAATAAATCCAAGAAACTTTATATTATCAAGATTTAATTTTTTGGCTAATTCTTTTAATGCAGCCTCTTGCGGACCTCTTCCGGCAATATGTAATTCTATTTCCTTAGGCAGCATGCTCATTGCTTTTATTAAAGTCGGTATATTCTTTATGTTTTCCAGCCTTCCGGCAAATAAGAAATACTTTTTGCTTGTATAAACAGGTTCTTTTTCAAACATAGCATCAGGTACAAAGTTATTTAACAGCGCCAGCCTGGACTCTTTTATTTTTTCTTTCCTGCATAAGTTCATAATGGCCAAGCTGGGGCATGTAAATAAAGCAACACTGTCAAATAGCTTATGTGCCTTGTTAAATACATTTTCAAATGCCACAACAAGACTAGCAACAAAGCTGCCGTATTTACACCTGTTTATTAAACAATGAATTATACTACCGCCAACGCAAGGCGCATCTTTGCATGGTACCTGATTTTTCATTAATATAGCAGGACACATCAATCTCACATCGTGCAAAGTCATAACAACAGGCACATTATTTTTTTTGCAGGCTCGTAAAATAGAAGGGGTTAAATAATAAAATATATTATGACAATGTATGATATCCGGTTTTATTTCTTTAATCATAGCATCTATTTTTTTCTCAGCTTCAAAATTATAAAATGGCTTATACCAATTTAATAAAGCTTGAAAAGGATTATTAAACTGAATGTGCTTTGCAAAGAAATTTGTGTATTTATAGTCTTCTTCCAAATAAGGCTTTTTATCTGTAGAAAAAAAATGTACCTCATGCCCATTCTGTCGAAGCAATTGAGCTTCGTTGTACATAATCTCTTCTCCACCTCCAAATGTTGTAAAAAGATGGTGGACTAATAAAATTTTCATTATTTATCTCCATTTATCGCCTAATATCTTTTTATAGGCATCCAATAATTTGGAATAATGTACTTCTGCCGTATAAAGCCTTTCAGCTTTTTGCCTTGCATGTTGCCCCATAGTAACTGCCAGTTGCTTATCATCATTTATTTTTTTAATGGATTCAGCAATTTGATCAATATTTCCAGGCTCAACTAATAAACCGTTTTGCCCATGATCAATAATTTCCGGGATTCCACCAATATTACTTGCAATTATCGGTTTACCGGAAATAAACGACTCTAATAAAGCTACTCCAAAATTTTCAAACCAATTACATGGCAAAATAGAAGCAATACAATTAGTATATTCATCTTCAAGATCTTTACCGGATTTAAACCCAATAAATTCAACATTTTTAAGATTCAATTCTTTTGCTAATTCTTTTAATTCTTCTTGCTGCGAACCTGTACCGGCGATTCTTAAATTTATATCAGGCAACTTTGCCATGGCATGTAATAGATAATGAACACCTTTTTCTCTGGTTAACCGGCCGGCAAACAAAAAATATCCTTTGTTATCATAATTTGGTTCCTTTGCAAGATATGAATTACTAACAAAGTTATTAATTACTGTAACCTTTTCTTCCGGTATACCTGACTTAATAACCAACTTACTTAATGCTTTACTTGGACAAATATATATATCTGCATTTGAATATAATTTATGAATTCCCCTTGTTGCAAAATCTATTGTTCCAACTAAACTTTTTAATAAACTATCATTAAAGCACTTATTTAATGTACAATGAATAGGATTTTTGCCAACACATAACTCATCTTTACAATATGTTTTACCTCCTAACATCAACTTATCAGAAGGACAAACAAAGTCAGGGCCATGAACAGTATATGCAACAGGAATATTTAAATCATAACAAGCCTTTAATACTGATGGAGTTAGCAAAAATATAACATTATGACAATGAACCAAGTCAGGCTTTATTTCTTTTAAATAATTTTTCATTTTCTTTTCAGCTTCTTTATTATAAAAAAGCTTGTAAGCATATTGCAGCAACTCTTTTTTGGATAATTTCGGATAATTTATATATTCCGGAAAATATTTTGCATATTCATAGTCTTCTTCAAAATAAGGTTTTTTGTTTGATGCAAAGAAATAAACTTCGTGACCATCGTTCTTTAATAAAGATGATTCCTGCATCATTATAGGCTCTACTCCACTAAAACCTGTGAAGAAATTATTTAACATTAAAATTTTCATAAAGCCAATTCCACTCTTGCTTTCCTGCATACAATATCACTTACTATGATTAATTTTTATAATTGATACATCTTAACTAGTTGTCTTTTATTTAAAATAAGTAATATATTAAATAAACACAATAATTATATTAGAAATAAAATGTTTTAAAAAATATATATACGTCTATAAAATAAATTTACGGATAACCGTAAAAATATTATCATAAATAAAGCACTTCTTTAAATTTTTTGATAAAATAAAAGTAACTTTTTGTAAATATAAATTATTGGATATCTTTTAATTAATGAATTCAAATTTTAAATATGATAAAATGATATAAAGTTTATAATGATAATGCATTGTATGTTTATATCACATTTTGGTTTTATGCTTTAAGATTGTTGCGTTTAAGAATAATAAATTTAGGAATGCCTATCAATAAATCTGGAATAATATTATAAATTATAAATCTTTTTTAATTTATAATATTTTCAAATTGAGAATAGCTTAAAATAAAATGCATAAAAAATAGAATATAGTAAGGCAGAATTTATGAAATCAATAACATTTTTTGAACAAACAAAGGAAATTGTTGGCGCTAATACTTTGTGCATTCGATTGGCCAATTATATTGCAGAAAATTTTGATAATATTAAAATTTTTTATATAGGTCATAAAGAATATGAAGCAAAACATCTTATTAACTTAGATAAAATTACCTATATTGATTATGAGGTAGGAAAAAGACCTTCTTTTGATGAGGATACGGTTTTAATAACTTTTATTTTAAACCTTTTTGATGTAAATATTGAACTGGATTTATCTGATAGGGTTAAACTTCTTTTTTGGAGTATTTTCCCCTTTGATACTGCATTTCTTTTTCCATTTAGCAATAATTATATTTACAAAATAAGCTCTGAGCCTAAAAGAATAAATAAGTTTTTAAAATCTGTCTATTTAGGTGACTATCATAAGGTAAGAGATGCATATAAGTTTATGTATGAAAATGACACTTTGGCATTTATGGACTCTCTGAATCTAGAAGCTACTAATAAATATATGGATTACGAACCTAAATCTGATATCAATTATTTGCCTATTCCTTTGGCTCCAAAAGACCATACAATAAATTCACAATTAATTGATAATAAAATAATCAATATAGGTTGGTTAGGGCGCTTAGTAGAATTCAAAATTCATTCGCTTATCAATATTGTAAAAAATGCTGATTTATATGCAGATAAATACAATAAAAAAATTAAAATCCATATAGTAGGCTCAGGAAAAGACAAAAAACTCCTTGACAAATGCCCTCTTAACGATAACGTTGAACTAGTCTTTTTAAATACCATATCAGGCGATGAACTTGATACTTATATTTTGAACAATGTGGACATTATGTTTGCAATGGGTACATCTTGCATAGAAAGTTCAAAGTTACATATACCATCAGTTTTAATGGATGCAAGTGGTAAAGAAATCCCATTAGATTACAAATTTAAATGGATTTTTGAATCTAAAAATTATTGTTTAGGAGAAGATGTTACAAACATGAAAGTTAAAAATAGTAATAGCTTTGAGGAGATAATAAACCAAGTTTATAGCCAACAAGATGGTAAAGAACAAATAGGACATCAATGTTATGACTACTTTAAAAAGAATCACAGTATTGATGTAATAACTCAAATGTTATTGGATATAGCTTTTAAAAGTAATGTTACAATATCAGACTTAAGAAAACTAAATCTGTATAAAGCTAAATTTCAAGCTATTAAACAATTCAAACGCAAGGTTTTAAAACTTAATAACTAAAATTTAAAAACTTATTAGTTTTAACTTGAAGGAAGGACGTGTTTATGATGAGATATGCATTAAGCCTTGTATTGTTATTTTTTATAGTTGCATCACCAATACAAGCAACTGTATTCCATTCTGAAAATGCCCCTGACGGACTGGCTGTAAATATACATAAACCTCACTTTACCCACAAAGACACAAATATGATTAAAGAAACAGATTTTTGGTATATTAAAACAGACCCACAATGGAATTATACAGAAGTAAAAATTAACGAAAACACTACTTCAAATAACAAAGAGGGGTTTATTAGCTTTGTAAAAAGATTGATTATTAAATGTAACAAAAAATTTACCGGTTACAAAGAAATTCCTTTTAAGTACAAATGGATATACGAAACTCGCGACTATTGCCTGCGTGAAAACGTTTCTGCTATGAAGCTGATAACACTTATCCTGCAAGAGCTGCCATATAAAAATAATGCTTATATTAACTTAAGTACTTTAAGTCTTTTTAAACGAAAAATTTTAAAGATTAGTAATTTTGTAAACTAAATTAGCATTATTTTTAAAAATTGTTAGTTTAAAATGAAGGAAGGAAAATTTTATGATGAAATGTGTATTAAGTTTATTAATATTTTTATTCTTCAGTGTAGCACCGATTCAAGCTACAGAATTCCCTTCTGGAAATGTTCCTGATGGTTTAGGCGTAAACATCCATATGCACAATTTTACGATTGAAGATGGAAACATGATTAAAGAAACAGGTTTTGGATTTATTAGAACAGATTTATTATGGAATGAAGTAGAAAAGGTCAAAGGTGTTTATGACTTTAGAACTTTTGATAGGTTGGTGGCAGAATCAAACAAAAGAAATATAAGAATTTTATTCATTTTAGATTATGGAAACCCTTTGTATGGCTCACATAACAGCATTATAACCCAAGAAAGTAAAGTTGGTTTTATTAACTTTGTAAAACAAGCTGTTAAAAGATACAAAAATAATGATATAATCTGGGAAATTTGGAATGAACCCGATTGCACAGGTTTTTGGGATCCACAACCAAGTGTTGATAAATATATGGAATTGGTAAAAGATGTTGTGCCTGCAATAAGGTCTATAGAACCTGATGCTAAAATAATTGCACCTGCAAATGGCGATCTTGAGCCACCTTTTCCTTTTTTAGAAGAATGTTTTAAAAGAGGTTTATTAAATCTTGTAGATGGTATCTCAGTTCATCCTTACAGACAAAAGCATCCTGAAACAGTTATTGAAGATTATGACAAATTAAGAGCATTAATTGCTCGATATAATCCGGCTAAAGCAAATATACCAATAATTTCTAGTGAATGGGGTTATTCTTCTACAGATCCGGGAATGGATCAAGAAGTGCAGGCAAAAGCAATAACAAGAATGTTTTTATTGAATTTATCAGCTAACATACCTATTTCAATTTGGTACGATTGGAGAAATGACGGTCCATCAGCTACCAATAGAGACCACAACTGGGGCTTAGTAGGCTATTTTCACAGAAAACCTAAATTAGCTAGAATTAAGCTAGTGGAGATGATAGAATTGCTCAGAGGAAAAAGATTTACTGCAAGGTTACTGCACAGTGATCCTAATGTATTTATTCTCAGGTTTTCTTCCGATAATAATAGTAAACATGTTATCGTTGGTTGGGTAAAAATAGGTGAAATACCAGTAAAACTGTCAAACGGTAAAACTTATAATCTAACAGAATATCCTAAATACTTGAAAACAGATCAAATTTTAGAAATAGTAAATGAATAAATACCAATATAATATAGGTGATGAAGTATGAAAAGGTTTTGTGAAGTAAAAACATTAAACTTAAGAGAAACAGAAGTCTGTGATGCTCAATTTGTTTTAGAATTAAGGCTAAATAAAAAAAGATATGTTACAAAGATTTACCCTCAATAAGGTTATCCTTATTGAGGGTTTGAAATAAAAGAATTGTAACCCCCTAAGCGTTTTTAAGGGGTTGGGTATATGTGTAAGGAAGTAAAAAAAGATGAAGCTTTTAAAAACAAGTTTTTTATCAGGTATTTCTACCTTAATAAAAATTTTAGGTGGATTTATCGTAAATAAAGTAGTCGCTGTATATATTGGTCCTTCCGGGCTGGCTATGATAGGACAATTCCAAAATTTAATACAAATAGTTTCAACTCTTGCAGACGGAGCAATATATAATGGCGTTGTTAAATACATAGCAGAATATAAAGACGAACCTGATGAAAGAACCAAAATTATCACTAACGCGCTTTATATTATTTTAACTTGTGCTTTTATAACGTGTGCGGTTTTACTTATTTTTAATAAACAGTTAGCAATATATTTTTTAAAAGACGAACAGTATAGCAGTATATTTATCATCTTTGCATTTACGGTCATTTTATTTGCTTTAAACAGTTTGTTTTTGTCTATATTGAATGGCTTTAAGGAAATAAAAAAGTTTATTGCAATAAATATAATTTCCAGTATAGTAACGCTAATACTTGTTACTTTATTGGTAGTATACCTAAAACTCTACGGTGCGCTGCTGGCATTGGCTGCTACTCAGGGTATTGTTTTCTTTTTTACGTTATTTTTTGTGGTTAAATCAAGTTGGTTTGATCTAAAAAATTTTATGGGCAAAATTGATAAACCAACACTGATAAAGCTGGGCAAATATTCTTTAATGGCATTGACAACGGCATTAACAATACCTCTTTCTCAAATTATAGTAAGGGATTTTATTACAACTACAATTTCATCTGATGCTGCGGGCTTTTGGCAAGGTGTATTCAAGATATCTGATGTGTATTTAATGGTAATCACAACATCTTTAAGTATTTATTATTTGCCCCGCCTTGCAGAAATAAAAGATAAGAGTGAATTAAGAAAAGAAATATTACAAACCTATAAAATAGTAATGCCGATCGTTACAGTACTGGCTGTTGCTATATGGTTATTCAAAGATTTTATAATATATGTTTTATTCACCGAAGAGTTTTTGCCAATGAAAAGCCTTTTCCTGTATCAACTTATAGGTGATGTATTTAAAATTGCAGCGTGGCTATTGGCATTAATAATGGTTGCAAAGGCAATGACCAGGTATTATGTTGCGATGGAAATTATTTTTAGTGTTATTTATGTAATTTCTTCGATATTCTTTATAAAGGTTTATGGTTTAATTGGCTCTACAATTTCATTTGCTTTTACTTATTTTATATCTTTATTTATTTTAATTTATGTTTTCAGAAAAACTTTATTTCTACCCAAAGAGAGTAAAAGCAGTGCGTAAATAATTAAAAAAACAAAGGGGATTAATTATGGCAGGAGTTGGACTAATAAGTATGCGGAGAAAGCTGGCAATACTTTGCAGGTTTCTTTTGTTTTTCCGTACCTTTTGTTTTTTTCTTGCGCCTTGTAGGACAGCATAAAAATCTACAGAAATTCTCTAAAAACTTCATGAATGCAGGTGCAGCTTCTACTACTTCTTCGACACCTTCCACTAATTCTTCTCCAGCTGGTCCTAATATCTTTTCGGCTCCTGCTTTGAGGGTGGCATCCGCTACTTTTTCTACCCCACCTATTAGATCATGTTTCATAATTTTTAGATCTTTTTTCCGGTTATCTCCTTTAGGATCTAATATTGCATCGTCGTAAGTTTTTTCGCCATCTTTTACTTCCTGCTTGAATGCTTCTTTTATTGCATCTTTTGTTCCCTCAGGAAGTTTTTCATATGCAGTTTTAACAGATGCGTTTATATCATTTGCTTTTTTCTCAAATTTTTCAGGTAGGTCATCTTTATTTAATGCCTTAAGCATATCCCTAAGAGTATCCTCCGGAATGCCTGGAAATTTTTCATGTAGCGTTTTTATAGGGTCTGTAAATGATGGATTGTAGGCTTTTATAACTCCTTCTGGAGCACTTGCCTTTGTATTTTTTCCTCTAAAATCGTTTAGCGGATTGTGAGTGAATGCCGCCTTTTTTTCTCTTAATATGCCTGCAGTTTTTTCAAGGTCGTCGGTTAACTTGCTGTGATCCTGCACAGGTCTTCCTTCAGCTGCATCCATTGCATCTCTTGCTTGTATTGCACGCTTGAAAGTTTCGTGTGGGTTGTATGGATTCCAATTGTTGGCTAAACCATTATAAAATTGATTTTCATAATCTTCATTAATTTTAAGCTTCCAGCAATCTGGCGTTCCTCCCGGGATATTGTATCTTTGGTCGGTATATATAATATTATCAGGCCAGAATGTTTCTTTATTCACTGTCGGGCAGGTATCTAATTCTACAAGTTTAGCTTTGGCGAATTCTAAATTATTCCAGCTTAATGTATTTTTGAAGTCCTCTCTGGCTTTTGTCATCTCTGGAGATGCACCGGGTATAAGGTAGCCGGATAAGTAGTTTAAGTTATCATCATTTCTTGGACCGGGATTTTTCTCTTTATCTGAATATTCCTTAAGTGTCATATTATCATGAGAGCCAATCATTGCTCTGTTATTAGGATTTATTATGTTTTGTCCTCTTTGATATTGTAGAACACTTACTCCGCTCATACGTAATTTATCATAATATATATCACTAAACGTCTTGCTATGCTTTGCTATATCTTCTCCAAATACCGCTTGACGATCAATGCCATTTGCATCAGCAGCAGTAAGTATAATTTTTTCCATTGCCTGAGAGAAATAGCCTTTGGGATCTCTACCTGTATCAGATAATGATCTAATAGCGCCATCCCCTACATACACTTCAGGGTCTACTGTTCCTGTAACGTTGTCTACACGGACTCCGCCTTTACAATTTTTAAATATATTTGAGTATTTTGCACGAATATACTCACCACCTTCTTTTAATAGAGCCTTGCCTTTGTCATATTTTATATTGCCATAGTCGTCAGTTTGAAATATTTTGTTTGGATCAACCAGCGGAAATCCCCAGCGTTGATCTCCAGCTGCGCATCCAACTTTGTAATTAGGGTCAAAAACATTTTTATATGCCCACATGTCTTTGTTTGAGTTGCCAACTTCCGCATCGCCTATAAATTTCATATCATTGTCAGCCATGAATTTATTCATATCTTTAGCTTGTTCAAAGGCTACAAATTGAGCAAATTTATACTCTTCT
Source organism: Candidatus Gastranaerophilales bacterium (assembly GCA_028280605.1). Taxonomy (GTDB): domain Bacteria; phylum Cyanobacteriota; class Vampirovibrionia; order Gastranaerophilales; family JANQFW01; genus JANQFW01. The sequence goes on along the minus strand of JANQLL010000120.1, from coordinate 26,518 downwards.
ATTTCATCTTTATGATTTTTATTTAGATCTTTTATTTTATTCTCTGCTGCTTGTTTTTTACCTGCATCATCTCCATTTAAATCTGCATATAGATTTTTATCCCCTTCTGGCCAAAATCCAAAATAGTCATTGCCGTGAATATTAGTTAGAACTTCGTAGTGTGCATATTTTTGCAACCAACTGTCATTTTCATCTTTAAAGTCATTAAAATCGCTGTTTATTTTATTAAGGGCTTTTGCCCGGTTATGAGTGAAATTTGAAATTTTATTATCATTATGGCCGCTTAATTTTTTATAGTTGTTATATATTTCTTGTTTTAGTATTTTATTTTGTTTAAATGCTTTGCCATAGTCCGCATAATTTGGATCGTTGTTTTTATTATCGTTTGCAAATTGTTTTACTGTATCTTTGCTAAGGATACCAACCCATTTAGGGTTTTCTGATAAGTTTTTCGGGTCAATGTATAAAGTATTTAGCCCAAAAACTGTGCTGGAATATGGTGAAACGTTTCCGGGTGTTATTTCACCTGTTGGTCCTAGCTGTATTGCATTAATTCCTTGATTCTTTAAAAATTTTATAAATCCTTTTGCTGCAGCAGAATATGGTGTGCCTACCGCTGAGATGGGTCCTTGTCCATCATTATCAATTGGAAAGCAAGTACCCGGTACTATTTCAGCATTGTCTTTAATGCCTAAAACCTTCATTGCAGCTGCCAGTTCATTCAGACTGTCGATTGCTTCTTGGCCAATGGGTTTTCGACCAAAACCTATATCCTTATGAACAAATAAGTTTGAAAAGTGTAACTTGTTTAGCGAGCTTAAATTTTCGTTGGATTGTGCTTTGAAGGTAGCGTTATTGTTTATTAATGAGCTTGTATTTTTCTCTTTTACTTCACTTTTTTTTACTGATAAGTTATGTGAAAAATTTTTGACTGTTAACATTCTATTCTTCCCTCTATTCTGTACCTTTTTTTAGTTTTTAATTTTTTATTGATTGAATAAAATTGAAATATGGCTTTTGTTAATATTTTTTTAAATCTAATTTTACAAATATTTATATTTTAAAATCACTGTTATTATTATTTTATGGAAAAAGATATATAATTTAATCTTTAGTTTTATAATGTTTTGGTTTGTTATAATATATATAATTAATAATAGTTTTTTAGTTTGCCATAATATAGATTGTTGGAATAATTGCTGCAAAATAATTTAGTAATTTTTTTATAGATTGGCAATATAAAGAGGTAGAAAAATGTTGAAGTTGCAGATGCAATCATTTAAAGGTTCTTCGGAAATGGCAATGCCAAAGTCTAAGTCAACACCAGACTTAAGACCTCATGAACAAGTTCTTGATAATGTTCAGCAAAATAGTGATAGGTCTATGGCTGATTTAACGCACGAAGAATTTGTTGAATTAAAATTAATTGATCAGGAAAAAAAATTACAAAACATACAAAAAAATTTAAAGAGTTTATTCGTTTACCTACTTAGAAAATTAGAAGAGCCTGAAGTAGAAGATAACAATGATCAATTAGAAACAAAGCCCCCGTTTGGTATGTTTTCGTAAAGTAACTAACATAAAAGAGGTGAACAATGTTAAAATTAAACACTCAAGTAACTGTTAAAAGACCTGCTATAAATAATAAAAATAATCTTATGAGTAAAAGTAAGCAAAATGTGGCATTTGCTGCTGGACCTGACCAAGAGCCTGACTTCCCAGATAGAAATAGTAATATAGATGATGATTTAACGACAATTGCACAGGCACTACTTTCTCTAATGGCTGGACAACAAGAGCTTAACGATCGTCAAGTAATTATGAATGATAAACTTAGCCATATGGAGAAGAGTCTTCTTGGTGATGATTTTTCACAGCAAGACCCTTCCGATAAGCCTTCTCCTGATTATATGTATACATAAAATTTGTTTTTTAGATTTGGGCAATTTTAGTGCTTGTTTTGTTTTTATGATAATAGAACTTTAATGTTTAAGGAAGTTATCATGAAACAAAATGCAACAACTATACAAGAATATTTTGGAAAAAGCTTGAATATCTGCAACTTAGTTTTAAAAGGACTAACAGGCAGGCTTGAACGTTCTCAACTTGAAACTTTGTCTATAATGTTTAATTCGGATCACTTTGAAATGATTTTGCAAAGCTTGCAAGAAGAAAGAGATGGACAAATTGTTAGTATGGATGAAGCTTTTGCAGATATATATACAGGTTCTTAATTAAATTTCAGAATACTCTTTTCAGAGACTAGTTTATTTTATAAGTTTTAACAGGATTGAATAATCTGAAAAGTATTTTAGAGATAGTATAAAAAATAAACTTAAATTATATCAAAGTTTATAGCTGATACATAAGAAAGGTGATGACTATCACCCATTTTTCTAATTCCCAAAATTTTGATTATATTAGATAATTTAAAATAACTCTAAAACACCTTTTAGATCAATCAATTGTTTTAAAGCTAATAATGAGCAGTATATAAACTTGGGAGATTGTTACTTATGAGAAGATTAACGTTATTGTTGACGATTGTATTCGCTTTTTTGTTTGTATTTACAACTGATGCATTCGCTTACAAAGGCTTTGCCAAAACAGATTATAGTAGTGCTTGGACCAAGGCAAAAGGTAGTAGAAAACCTGTTGTTTTATACTTCTACACACAAAATTGCGGTGGATGTAAAAAATTTAAACCTACTTACAGAAAACTTAAAAGAGAATACGGAAATAAATTTGAATTTATAAAGGTTGACGGTAACCTATATAAGAACAGACAATTATTAAAAGACTTTAATGTCAGATATTATCCTAACTTGCTTGTTGTAAATCCAAAAACAATGAATTATGAAAGATTGTCTACTCAAAATTATGACAATATCAAAGTGAAATTAGAAGAATATATGGTAAGTAATAGATAGTATTTTTTAAGTTAAATAAAAGAAGTTAAACAAAATACTATCTATTAAATAATTTTAATATTAGCGGATAAGATATTATCCGTTAATTTATTTTTGAAAATTTTATTATTTTTGCTAATTAAAAATTATGTGTTTTATCTGATAATAATTTCAAATTGATTTAATTAAGCTTGGGAGATTAATTATGAAAAGATTAATGTTAGTACTAACAATTTTATTTGCCTTTTTATTTGCGTATACCGCAGATGTATTGGCTTATGATGGTTTTGTAGGTACAAGAGCTAATAGACACTGGAAAAAAGCTATAAAGAAAGATAAACCTGTATTTTTATATTTTTGTTCAAAAAATTGTGCTGCATGTGAAAACTTTGATCCAACTTATAAAAGAGTAAGAAAAGAATATAAGAAAAAATATCAATTTATTAAACTCAAAGGTGAAATGTATCATAGTGCTAAGTTGCTAAGACAGTTTAATGTTAATTATTTCCCTAATTTGATAGCAGTTAACCCGACAACATTAAATTATAAAAGAATCGAAACAAGAGACTATAATGAAATTAAAAATAATTTAGAAGAATTTTTACGCTGCTGTAATACATTCGCAGCTGCAGCTTGTCCATCTTGTCAAACTTGTCCTACAAATCCAAAATGTTTAACTTGTCCTAGCGGTTCTGGATGTCCAGGGTGTCCGACTTGCCCTACAGGTCAGGCGGCATGTCCATGTCCGACTGTACCACTTTGTCCAACATGTCCAACTATCCAACCTTGTCCGACAGGTCAGGCAGCATGTCCTTGCCCATGCCCTACTATCCAGCCATGTCCGACTTGTCCGACTATTCAGCCTGGACCAACAGTACAATTTGCTCCGCTTGCACCTACTTGCCCAACATGCAGATAAGTCTTAAGTAATTATTTTTACAAAAAGTACCGGCTTGAAGAATGGTCGGTACTTTTGTGTTATAGTAAAAAATTTTTAAACAAAAAGATACTATTTAACAATCTGTTGTATTATAATAAATCCTTGAATATGTAATATAAGGAAAACATAGAGACTAAATTATGATGTATTTTATTTATTTATTGATGAGTTTTCTTTTATACTCATTGCCGGTACAAGCTAAAAGCATAGATGAAAAAATTGATGCTGTAGTAGCGCCATTATCAGATGCTGTATCAAGCTTTGTATTTTGGCCGGTTTCAATTAGTGGGACAGAGATACCTTTAATTATCCTGTGGATGTTAATAGGTGCAGTTATATTTACTGTTTATACCAAATTTATTGGCATATGGGGCTTTAAGCATGCCTTAAAAATTGTAAGAGGTGATTATAAAGAACAATGTGGCAGCTGTGGTGAGGTTTCTTCGTTTCAGGCATTGGCTACAGCTTTGTCCGGGACAGTAGGTTTAGGTAATATTGCGGGTGTTGCAATTGCAATTACTTTAGGCGGACCAGGGGCTACTTTTTGGATGATAATCGGCGGACTCCTTGGTATGGCTCCAAAGTTTTTTGAGTGTACATTAGGTGTTAAATATAGAACTATTAACCCTGACGGTTCAGTTTCTGGCGGACCTATGCATTATCTTAGCAAGGGTTTGGCTAAAAAAGGAATGAAAAGTTTTGGGCAATTTTTAGCTGTGTTTTTTGCTCTAATGTGTATCGGTGGAGCCTTAGGCGGCGGTAATATGTTGCAAATTAACCAGGCAACCACTCAATTGATAATAATAACAGGTGGCGAAAGTAGCTTTTTCTATACTCATAGTTGGGTGTTTGGTCTAATTATTGCTATTTTGATTGCTTCAATTATTATTGGTGGAATTAAAAGTATAGCCAAGGTTACAGAAAAACTTGTGCCGTTTATGTGTATTTTATATATGCTTGCGGCTACAATCGTAATCTTATGCAATTTTGACAAGATACCTGCAACTGTCGCAATGATATTTCAAGAGGCTTTTAACCCAAACGCTTTAAGCGGTGGTATAATTGGTACTATTATTATAGGTTTAAGGCGTTCTGTACAGTCTAACGAAGCAGGTATCGGCTCTGCGCCTATTGCTTATTCTGCTGTTCAGACTAATGAGCCTGTGTCTCAAGGTTTTGTTTCCTTGCTCGAACCATTTATCGACACTATAGTTCTTTGTTCTATGACAGCTTTGGTTATTACTATAACCGGCATGTATACTAATCACAATACTTTAAGCGGAGTTGAGCTTACCTCTTCTGCATTTTCTTCTGTAATTCCGTTTTTTCCTTATATTTTAGGAATTGCAATTATATTATTTGCTATATCTACTCTTATTTCCTGGTCTTATTATGGTTTAAAGTCCTGGACTTACCTAGTGGGAGAAGGCAAAAAAAGAATTATTGTTTATCAGCTAGTATTCTGTATCTTTATTGTAATAGGGTCTTCCATGAACCTTGCTAGTATTATCAATTTCACTGATGCTATGATGCTTGCAATGGCTGTACCAAATATTCTTGGTATGTATATTTTGATGCCGGAAGTTAAGCAGGATTTAATGGTTTATTGGAATAAGATACTTAAGTCAGAATTGCTAAAAACTCCTGTAGCAGCGACTGTTCATCCGGCTAAAGAGTCTGATGAAAAAGAAGCTGCTACAGAATAAAAAGTTTTTACCTTAGCTCGTTTATTAGACTATCAAATATTTGTGTATTGTCTAAAATACGTGTACCCGGGTAGTATTTGCCTTCATTTTCTCTAAAAGTATCAATACCCTGACCCTTTATATATATATCAACAAGCTCGTTAGTGTGGGCATGAGTGTAATATTTTACCTCTCTGAGAGGATAATGATAATTAAATAGTTTAAATTGTCTAGGCAAAGTGCCTTTTTTAAGTTTTTCCTTGTTTTTAATCCTCATATAGCTGTTTGCATGATCTGAGGTTACAACTAGTATTGTATTTGTCCAATCTATATCATCATCAGGTTTATCAACAAATTTAACTGCAGTACTTACAGCAGTATCCATGTCCCACACTGCACCAATCATATGCTTATAGTTGTTTTCATGGTTTGCCCAGTCAATGTCACCTTGTTCAGCTAGCAATAAAAAACCGTTTTTATTTTGGCTTAATACATTTAATGCAGCTAATACGCAATCTTTTAGGTAAGGATTTTCCTTGCTATCTCTTTTAACTATAGGTGTGCCATCTTTATAAACAGGCTTAATATTGTTTAAATGTCCTTTTTTTGAGCCAAATAAGCCAAACAGTTTTTTATTCATTGTTTTGGCTTGGTCTGCGGCAGTTTTTATGTTCTGTGAAGCGTCTAGTTTGTTTTGTCTATCTATAAAAATGTAACCTTTACTGTTTTTCATTAAATTATACAAGTCATTAGATAAATATTTTTTTACACCCCAGCCTTTATTGTATGCGGGATGCCCCCCGCCAATCAAGACTTCAGGTTGAAAGGCTATCATTTGATTTGCTATTCCTTCTTTTGTATCAACGGCACTATAATAATTGTTTCTGGATTCACTGTGGCTAATTAAAGCTGCTGGTGTTGCATGGTTAAACGGAACTGTTGTAATTAGACCTATGCTGCCTTTGTTTTTTTCTCTAAAAATTTCTGCTATGGTTTTTAATGGTTTGTTTTCACCATTATAGGTTTGGAATGAAATAGCTTTTGTTTCTGCTTTTTGGCCTGTGAACATTGCGGTTGCAGCAGCAGCAGAGTCTGTTGCAGGGATTTTATAAAGATTTTCTTTATAAACAAGAGGAAGCTTATTTAAAAAGTAATTCCTTCTTTTTAAACTTTCACTACTATTTGCAGTTTTCCCCCCGATTAAAGGTGAATATCCCAATGAATAATCAATATTGTCTTTTGAATAGAGTTTATCACCCTTTATATAGGCATATCTGTTGTATGTGTTTATGTCCCAGGTTGATACAGAGCTTCTGTACGGGAAATTATGCCAGGTGAGTTCTTCGTCTTTTCCTGTAAAAAATCGGCTGGCTGCTATTTGGTGTTCTTTGTGCATTCCATCGCCAATAAAAATAATTATATTTTTTAAATTATTTTCAGCTGCATTTACTTTTATTAAAAGAACAAATAAAAAGTAAATAATAAAAAAAGTGGCTTTCATCCTCATATTATTGCATCCCCTTGTAATAAATACTAAGTTTAAAGTATGTTTTTTACTATTTATTTGATATAAATATCAGAAATTATACAATTATTTGGTTTTACAGTCAAAATTATGAAGTTTTAAAATCTGAAATTAAAAAATTATTTTTGTATATTTGTAACTTTAAGTTAACATTTGAAATTTTTTTATTAAAAATACATCATATATATGATAAACTTAATATATAAATAAATAAAACTTTAATTTTTTATTATTACTTAAGCAGGTATATTGTTATGGATAATTCATTCAATATTACCCCTGATACAATTAATAATACAAATTTAAACTCATTAATTAACAATACAGGGAATTCATCAACAACTAACGTTAATAGTAATACTGCCTTTAATAATTCGGGCAGTATACAAGATAGTGTGCAAGGCGTTCAACAACTTAACTCTAGAGAAGAGCACAGCAAATTTGCGAATATGCAAACAAATTTTAATATGCTAGGAAGTGTAGAAGAACGTTTTAAAAAGATATCCGGCAAGCTCACAGAAATGAAAGAAATAGCAAATAATTTTAATTCTGCAGAAAATAATGATACTGGTAAGTTGAATAATCAAGTAAAACAGTTGTTTAATGATATTAATACAATATCAAATAATTCAACTTTTAATAATCAAAAGTTATTTAACGGTAATATCCAGAATCTCAATAATGGAGATGCATCAACTGATGTTAGAAAAATATTCAGTCCGGTTGATACTGAGTCTTTAGGACTGGGTAATGTCGATGATGTTGATCTGGAAAATGCTAACATCCAAGAATTTACAAAATCAGTAGATGCGGCTCTGGGCACAATGTCTGATAAGATGGATGAAATCAGTACTGCCCAAAAAGAGACAGATGACAACTTGCAATTAGCAATGCAGAGTGTTCAGGCTCCTGATACCAGTATGTTTTCAACAGCTGAAGAGTCTATTGCTGCTGTAGCGCAAACCGCTACAACTACAATTTTGCAAAATGCTGAGCTTTCTTTAAAGGTGCAAGCTGTGCAGAATCCAGCTTTAGCGTTATCCTTGATATAGAAATGATTTATAAAATTAAAGGCACCACTTTAACGTTGTTATATAATGTGGTGCCTTCTGCATTATTTTCTCCGCTTATTTTATAAAATTAGCAGCAAAAGAAAACTATGCTGCCTTATAAAAATCTCTTATTTCATGAGGAAGTTGAGCTATAACATCTTTTGTCTCCCCCGGTGTTATTTGCTCTTTTAGTGTATGGAATACTGCTTTAAGCAGTGATTCTGTATGCAAAGGAAGGTTGTCTCTTTTAATTTCATTATCAACAATACTCATCAGTTCAACTAAATGACGATACTTTAGTCGTTTGCCTGATAATCTGAATAAACTGGAAATCCAGACATCTCTACACCACAGACGTTTTAATTCTTCCGGTAATTGATCTTTTACATTTTCAGATTCTTCTTCAGTTAGCCTATAACTTAATATGTTCAAAACTATATGTGTACCTCTTTCTGCCAGAGCCTTATCTTCAATATTTAGTTGTTCCATTACGTTCTTTATGAATAAATCTTTGTTCATTGTCATTCTCCTGTTTACTATTTTAGTTTTTTTAATTATAAAATAGTGGACATACATTGATTCATTCGCTAATATGGTAATTATTAAAGTTTTTATTAATACTTTGTATTAACGTGTTTTTTGTTAAAAATAAGCGCACTTACTAATATGACCAAAAATTAATACAAAAAAAAAGCAGTAGATGGTTTTTCTTAGCCATCTACTGCTCTAGCTACGTTACTTGCTAAAACATAAATCCAATCATCTTGTTATTGTTAGGAGCGGAAGCGCTATTCTCAGCGCTATTACCATTTAAATTCATGCCTAGTAGAAAGCAGTTAGGATTAGTATTATCTTGCTTTGCTTGTGTTTGACCGTTTTGTGGAAGAATACCAATTAACATTGGTGACTGTCCGTCACTTTGCTTATTCAGGCATGAACATGTATTTCCTTGGTTTTTCTGTGCTAGGTTGATGGGTTGAAGATTTAATGGTTGAGGTTGAGCACCTTTAGCAGCGAGTTGGCCGCCTTGTTGCATCATGTTTCCTAATTGTAAGCCTGCATTTAATCCGTTCATAAATGGTGATTGCTGCTGTCCTCCTTGACCTTTTTGACTCTTGCTACTTGTTTTAGGGTCTTTCTTGCTTCTGCAGGCCATTGCAGCCAGCATCATTGCTTGGAAGAATTGATTATTATTTTGTTTACCTTTGCCTTTACCAGCTTTGCCTTTGCCGTTGGAGTTACTTTGCATTGATGCAAAAAGTCCTGAATTTTGTTGCTGTTGTTGTGGCTTGCCTTTGCCTTTACCAGCTTTACTAGAACAACTCATTTGCATCATCATCATTTGCATTTGCATTTGTTGTGAACTACTTGTTTTGCACATATTGACTCTCCTTCTCAAAATTAAAACTTTGTGGGCTTATACAACTACCTAATTGGGGTTGAATATACTACGATGTAGATAATTAATTGATGCTTAAATTATGTACTAATTTAAGAAGTTATTATACTGCTATACTTCTCATCAATTGAATTTCAGATTACTCTTTTCAGAGAATAGTTTATTTTATTAACTTTAACTCGATTTAATAATCTGAAAAGTATTTTAGTGGGAGTATAATAAAATCATTTAATAAAAAACTGATACTACTAAAATGGACTTATTCTACAACTTGTCAACTAAATTATGGATTAATTTCAACACGATTAAAAATTAAAAAAGAATTATTTATTAATAATAATAATTTGGTTTGGTATTTAAATTGGTACTGTGTATATATTATTATAAAAACATTTAATTATTGTTTTTTGCCTAAAAAAAACAAAAAAATAAGATTTATATTTTTTATTTAGAATTTTCTCCGGCTGAAATCCACTGAAGTGCTATCCTTAAAAGGTCTTCAGAATCTTGTTTATTTATGGATTTACTTAATGCTTTTTCTAATCCATCATCAACTTCTTCTTTGCAATAACCTAAAGATATCAATACGGTTTCAGCTTCTGTGTAGCTTTGTTTCAAGTCTTCATCATCAAAAGAAATTTTATTCACTGCAGATGTTGATAAGTCAGTAGTGTCACGCCAATTAATAAGTTTATCTTTCAGCTCAAGTATAATCTTTTTAGCAAGCTTGGGACCAACCCCTTTAGTTTTAGAAAGAGCTTTGTCATCTTCTTTTATAACTACAGATGCTAATTCGCAAGCATTAAACTGCTCAAGCAGCAGTAGTGCAACTCTTAGTCCTATGCCTGATACGCCTTGCAAAATATTGAACAGATCGCGATCTTCTCTTGCTTTAAATCCGCATAAAAGCATTGCGTCTTCTTTATGAATCAAGGAAGTATAAGTTGTTACATCAGTGTTTTCGCAAGGTAATTCATCTAAAATTCTTTTATTAGTTAAAACTAGGTAACCTATATTATTCACTTCTACAGTAAAACTGCATCCATAAGTACTATTTTCCTGTTTATGTACTATTTTTCCTTTTAAATAATTAATCATTTAGCAATGCTCATTTCTAAGCTTTCAAGCATTTTATAGTCATCTTTTAGGTCAATTCCTGTTGTAGTAAGATAATTGCAAACCATTAAAGCATTAACGCCAGCTATCATTCCTAATCTTTGGTTTTCTTTTGAAAATCTTGCTGCTCTGCCACCGGCATATCTTATTATTTGCGTTGGTAGTGCTATTCTAAATATTGCTATAGTTTTTAAGATTTCTTCCTCATCTATTTTATCCAGATACTTCTCAAAAGGAGTGCCTTCTATTGGTGTTAAAAAATTCATCGGAACAGAGATGGGGTTTAACTCTGCTATTTCAAGCGCCATTTCAACTCGCTGCCTTCTTGTTTCTCCCATTCCTATAATGCCGCCGCAGCATAAATCAATACCGTTTTTTTTCATTAGAATATTTGTTTTTACTCTGTCATTGTAGGCGTGCGATGTGCATACATCTTTATAATAAGATTTTGCAGAGTTTAGATTGTGATTATACCTTTGCATTCCTGCGTTTCTTAGTTGCTTTACTTTTTCTTCATCTAAAATGATACCGTAAGATCCGCAGGCTTTTAAACCATCAATATTAGATATAGCTTCTGTCATTTCTAATATTTTATAAAATTCTTCATCATTGGGAAATCTGCCTGAGGTTACTGGACCAAAGCATTTTGCGCCGTTGTCTTTTGCTTCTTGTGCAGCTTTTATAACTTCGTCCAGAGTTAATAACGGATGGGTTTCTATATTTGTTTTGCTATGAATACTTTGAGAGCAATATTTGCAGTTTTCTGGGCATAAACCTGTTTTTGCACTTATTATACCGCAGAGCTCTACTTCTCCTGCAAAATTTTTTTTTGTTATTTCCGAAGATATTTCTATTAATTCTTCAATCGGCAAGTTATATAGTTCCAGCAGTTCATCTATCCTTTTGTTCATACCCCATCCTTCATAAACAAGTTTTTTAAAATAATATCTAACATTATACTAACTCAAAAATACTTTTCAGGTTTCTCAATTATGTAAAAGCTAATAAAATAAACTATTTTCTGAAAAGAGAAATCTGAAATTTAATTGAGTACCAGTATAAATATATACTTCAATTGCTCTTTAATTGCAATGTTTTTCAAAAAATAGCCCGATTTTGTTATTTAAGTTGGTGTCTTTTCGAGTTTTTATATAGTATTATTTTAATGAAGGGGTATATTTAAAATATTGAGGATAAAATATGCGATTAAACAATTTTTCTAAACTAGCATTAATAGCAGGCTTGACTGTATATTTTGGGACCGGCTCAACTTTTGCTAATGATAATTTTCAAAATTTAGTAAATAAAAAATATTTTAATAATCAAAATCAAAATAATTATGTACAAGCCAGAAATTCAAGAGAGTTTAACAAAGCATTAAAATATTACGAGAATTCTGATTATACAAAGGCTATAGATCTATTTGAAAAATTGCTTCGAACCAATAAAACAAATATTTCTGCCAGGGTAAACCTTGGAGCCTCTCTTATCACAAGAGGGACTTATTATCATAACAAAAAATCAGATTATACAAAGGCTGCTAATGATTATAGAAGAGCAATCTATTATTTAAAATATGATGAAGGTATTCAAAATAAACCTCAAGTTAGAGATAACTTAAGAATTGCAGAGAAGAATTTGAAAAATTCTTTAAAACGACAAGAGATAGAGCTTACGCCTCCTAGCAGATTTAAAATAGCTAAAAAGTTAAGAGGGCAGGGTAATTTTCATGAATCTGTAGTTGAATATCATGCTGCTTTAGAGAGTGAAGAATTAAGACTTCAATCACTTGAAGCACTTGGCGATATAATGAGAGTGCTTCAGAATAATAATAAATCGATTGAATACTACTCAAATGCTGCCAAAAATCCTACTGCATCAGGGAAATTACATTTAAAGCTAGCAAGAGTTTTGTATAAAACAGGTAAAATTGATAAAGCTATTAAAGAATATAATAGAGCTTTAGCTGATGATTCTACTAAAGATGAGGTTATTTCTTCTTTAGAAGGTATCTGGAGAAGCAGAATCTCAAAAAATCCTAAAAATGCATTAGCTCATATGAATTTGGGCGTAATTCTCCAGAAAAAAGGTGATTTTGCTAATGCAAAGAGAGAATATGAAATAGCAGGTAAATTAGATCCTTCTAATACAAAAATAAGGCTGAATCTTGCAACATTGTATCAAGAGCAAGGTAATCACAGAATGGCTTTGCAGGCTTATGACAGTATTTTAAAAGTTAATCCAAGGGATCCGCTTGTTCACTATTATAAAGGTACTGCCTTTAGAAAACTTGGCAATAAGAGGGGAGCTATTCAGCAGTTTAGAATTGTTTTAGGTATTGATCCAACCAGCAATATGGCAAAGACTGCATTGTACGAAACGGTAAAAGAGATGAACCCTAAAGATACAATTAGTGTATTGCACGAATTTGCTTCCAAAAATCCTAACAATGCTAAAGATCAGTATAATTACGCTTTTGAGTTGCATTCAAGGAAAATGAATGATAAGGCGTTATTTTACTATCAAAAAGCTTTGTCTCTCAATCCTAAGTTGATTGACGCTTATTTAAATATTTCTTCTATTTATAAAGATGCATCCAGATATCCTGAAGCGATTGCAGTATTAAATCAAGGATTATCTGCAAATCCGGGTAATGAAAAAATTAAAAAAATGCTAAAAGATGTTGATGAAGATGCAACTATAGGAAGATATGAAAGAGCAATTAAAAAACATAACCTGGGTGATTATAAAGATGCTATAGAAGATTATAAAGTTGTTCTAAATGTATCAAAGTCCAATCCTGATGTGTATATGAGTCTTGGTGCCGCATATCAGGCTATAAAAGATTATAAGCAGGCGATAGAATCATATCAAAAAGCATCTGATATAGATAAAAATAATGCAATGCCATATTATTATATGGGTACAATTCATTATGCTCAAAAACAATATGATAAAGCGGATTCTCTCTATAAAAAAGCAAGTACAATGGATCCTGCGAATGATAGCATAAAGCAGGCTATTACTCTTTTAAATACAACAAGAGCTGATGAATTAATGCAAAAAGGCCTGGCTGCATTTAATGCTAAAAACTATCAAGAAGCCATTGCACTTTTAACAAAGGCTGCAAGTTATGATTCTAAAAACGGTTATATCTATTATTACAGGGGTATGACTTATGATGCGCTAGAAAAATTTAAATTAGCAATAGCTGATTATAAAAAGACAGTATCTTTAGTAAAAAGTCTTAATATTGCATATTATGCACTTGCAATAGATTATGATTTATTAAAAAATAAAGTAGAAGCTAAAAAAGCTTATGAGCTATTCATAAAGAAGAGTGGCGATAAGGAAGATGAATACGTAAAATATGCAAAAACAAGGTTGAAAGAACTAAAAAATTGACAGAAATCAAACAGGATATAGAGAATCAAAATATAAAAATCGGAAATCTAGAATTAAAGTCAAAAGTAGTGGTGGCCCCTATGGCAGGGGTCACTGATACTGTATTTAGGCAAATTATCAGACTGTTTTCAAAAGAATGTCTTTTAGTTACAGAAATGATAAGTTCTGAGGCATTAAAATATAATAAAACTAATCATATTACTGATATGATTGAATGCGAACATCCTATATCTTTTCAGTTATGCGGCCATAAACCTGATTTAATGGCAGAAGCTGCAAGACGACTTGAAGAAAAAGCTGATATTATTGATATTAATATGGGCTGTCCCGTTGCAAAAATTGTTAAGAATACCGACGGCTCTAAACTTATGACTGAGCCAAAGTTAGCATCCGAGCTTATTAAATCAATTAAAAAAGCAGTTAATATTCCTGTAACTGTAAAATCTCGTATAGGCTGGGATATGAATTCAAAAAATCATGTTGAGTTTGCCAAGATGGCGCAGGACTCTGGGGCTGATGCTCTTGTTGTGCATGGTCGGACTCGTTCTCAGTTATACTCAGGCAAAGCTGACTGGCATGCAATAGGTGAAGTGAAGCAAGCTGTTGACATTCCAGTATTTGGCAATGGTGATATTACTTCGCCTGAATTTGCGCTTGAGTGTTTAAAAATATCAGGTTGCGATGGAGTAGCCATAGGTCGAGGTTTATTAGGAGATCCCGGCTTATTGTATAGGGTTGAGCATGCTATTAATACAGGAGAAATCATTCCTCCGCCTACTATTCAGGAGAGATTAGACCTTGCCATTTTGCATGGAGAAAAGGAAGTAGAGTATCGCAGCGAAATCCACGGGGTTAAATATTGCAGGAAGTTCTTTGCTTGGTATATTAAGGGAATTCGCGATGCGACAACGTATCGTTATGACCTTGTCAGGATGGATTCGTTTAAAGAAGTTAAGGATTACTTGTTGGCCATAAAGGCAAAAAACAGTGATCAATCGAGTATCGATAGCTACAGGCAATCATAGATTATATCAAAAGCTTGCAGCGATGACTTAAGGAATGTGATGAGTATCACCAAGGAAAGAGAGATCTCGGATAGCTTGTAAGCTAGTTATATTTGATAAGAAGAAAAACTTCGGCCGAGTGTAGGTATTTCTTACTTATAATTTTGGAATGATTTATTACCAACAAAAGAAATATGAAATATAATGAAGCTTTAGCTTATTTAGAAAGAGCTATTACTATATACGATAAAACACTACCTGCTGATCATCCTAATGTAATAAAAGCAAAAAAATATATAAAATTAGCGAAAGAGAAAACTCAATAATTATAATAGCTTTTTTAAATGCATTAATATAAGTTTTGTTAAAATAGTTGTGAAAAAACTAAAAAGCAGATAATATCTTTATTAGAATAAGAAAGCAGGCGATTTTATATTGGGGAAAACTGCTTTGCAAAAGCAAAACTATGAATAATAAAATGAGTAAAAAACTAATACTATCAATAATAATGATTATAATACTTTTAGGATCTTGCCTATGGGCGTTTGTATTATCTAAACGTATGACAGCAGGGCTAAAATTCGATTATGATCTCGTAAACAACAATGAGCAGAATTCAGAACGAGTGAACATAAAGAACCTACTTATTACAGAAACCAAAGATTATCAAAAATACTGGGAAGTCTTCGCCACAGCAGGACACTTTGATAGTCAGCAAAGCAATGCAAAGTTAAAAGAAATTAATGGTAATTTTTATAAGGATAATAAGGTTATTTTAAGCTTTAAAGCTCCCAATGCTGTTTATAACAGAAAAAGCAGAGAAATAACACTAATCGGAGGAGTGCAAGCTGCAACTAATAAAAATGTTTATATTACAGCTGATAAAATGACCTGGATAGGTGATAAAAAAGAAATCGAAGCTGATGGCAACGTATTTGTTAATCAAAACAATACTTTTATTACAAAGAGTGATAATGCTTTATTTGATGCGGCATTTACAAAGTTTAGGGTTTATGGGCAAGCGGAAACAAAAGTTTTTAATGATAAACTATTAAAGAAGAAAGAGAGTGAAATCGAGCATGATCAAGAATAAGAAAAAAAGTTGGATAGTTTATTTACTATGTTTACTAATGATCACAGTGATGGTTGGAAATATAATTGCAAATGCTTCAAATGTGTTAATAGAAGCAGATAAGCAAGACTATGACAGCAAAAAGAAATTAATGACATTCGAAGGCAATGTAAAAGTTGACTATGAAAATATTACAGTTAAAAGCCCAAAAGCTTTTATTAAGACAAGTGCAGACGGCAAGCCTGAACAAGCAACCTTTATGCCAAATGCAGTTGCAACTAAAGATAAAGGTAGGCTGCAAAGTCAGGTTCAAGCAGAGGTTATTAAACTTTCTTTGCTGGAAAAACGTATTAGAGCTATAGGAAGCTCTAAATCAGTTGTGTTTGAAAATAAAATGCCACTGGTTTCTATTAAGGCACGAGATCAGATTTTTGATACAAAAACAAACATGATCATTGCATCAGGTGCTGTGAAAATAGATTATTCCGATATACGAACAGAATCTGAATATGCACAGGTAACTATAGATAAAGAAGGTAGTCCAAAACAGGTTATGTTAAAGGCTAATGCCAAGCTGTTTCAGGATAGAAATGTTATAAGTGCAAAAAGTTTTATTTATAATGTCCAGTCAGAAGAATTAATTGCAGAAGGTGAAGTTTATACACAAAGAACTTTGGAGGATAATACTAAAGTTTCTGTATGGGCAAACACACAAGATTATAATAAAGCTTCTAATACATTAATGGCGAGTGGTAATGTTAAAATTAATTATAGAGATTACACAGCAACTGGTCCTAAAGCGATGTTTCTGCCGGAAGAAGGACAAACTACACCTAATAAAATAGTTTTTATCGGTAGAGCGAAAATTAATGAAAGCGATAGAATGGTAGAAGCTGATAAAATAGAAATTACTATTGAGCCTAAGAGCTTTAAGGCAGAAGGTAATGTAAAAACAAAAATAAAAAGCATCAAAGGATTAAAAGAAGCTCTTGGCAAAGAAGAGGCTAAAGAAGCTAAAGAGCCTAAAGACTAAAGGAATAATATACTAAAATGAAAATAATCGTTAAAAATTTGAAAAAAATATATAACGACAGAACCGTTGTAAATGATGTGTCCTTTGTCCTAAAAGAGGGGGAGGTTGTAGGTCTTTTAGGACCAAACGGCGCAGGAAAGACCACAACATTCTATATGCTGGTCGGATTAGTCAAGCCTAATGGCGGTGCTATTTATCTTAATGGCAAAAAAATTACTCATCTTCCTATTCATGAACGAGCTAAAAGGGGCATAGGCTATTTGCCTCAAGAGACATCTATTTTTAGAAAACTAACTGTAGAAGAAAATATTATGCTTGTGCTTGAGATGAATAAAAAGCTGAATGATAAAGCAAGAAAAGAAAAGCTTGATTATCTTCTCGAAGATTTTGGTCTGACAAAGCTAAGAAGAAGCCCTAGTGTTCAACTCTCAGGCGGTGAAAAAAGAAGAGTAGAAATAGCAAGAGCACTTGCTGCTGATCCTAAGTTTATTTTATTGGACGAGCCGTTTACAGGTATTGATCCTATTGCAATACAAGATATTCAACAAAATGTTAGACGACTAACAAAGAAGGGCATAGGGATTTTATTGACGGATCATAACCCTAAAGCTACGTTATCGATAACAGATAGGGCATATATTGTATTTGACGGAAATATCAAAGTTTCAGGAACCAGTCAAGAAGTTGCACAAGATGCTACCGCAAAAAAATATTATCTGGGAGAGGATTTTAATCTGTAATGACGATTCTTGATAGATATATATTCAAGCAGGTTCTAGCAACTACCATTTTAGGAGTGATTATATTTATAATCGTTTGGATTTCTCCTGAAATCCTTTTTAGAATTATTAAACAAACAATATATGGTGAAATCACCTATGATATCGCTATAAAATTATTTTTCTTGGAAATACCGGAGATTTTTGGTAAAGCTATCCCTGTTGGCTTGATGCTCGGTAGCTTGATAGTATTTAACAGGCTTAGCATTGATTCTGAGCTAACTATAATAAGAAGTATAGGCGTAAGCTTTAAAAGATTGATGTTACCGGTTTTAATTTTAGGCATGATGGGTACTGCTTTTTGCTATCTTACGTATGATACCTTGATTCCTTACAGTACCACTATAAAAAATAAGATAAAGCATAAAATTAATCAGGATAATTTTGTATATGTGGATAAAACAAAAGAAGGAAAGCCTAAACATATACTAATTGTAGGTAAATATGACGGTAAGGATATTGAAAATATAAGACTAATAACATTTTCTGATGTTGTGAGCAAAGATAAGCCATTGGTAAAGAATATAACTCTAGCCAGTACAGCTATTTATACAGGAACAAATTGGACATTAAAAGATGGAATCGAGTATAAAATAGCACCTGATGGTGTTTACGAAAGAGCTGTTTCTTTTAATACTAAATATATATTTAAAGGTGATCTTGCAAAAAAATCTTATGACTTACTTAATTTCTCATCTCAAAAGACCAGTCAAATGGATATAGCAACCTTAAACAATTATTTATCCTTGTTAAAAGAATTAAAAATTACTGAAGAAGCAAGATATATTAAAAGTAAGTACTATCAACGCTATGCTCAGGCAATAGGCTGTATATTATTTGCTTTATGCGGTGTTATTTTAGGATTTAGCAAGCCTCGAGAAAAGAAGTTTATGGGCTTAATTGTCGGTGTACTTGTTATTTTCCTCTATTATATTACAGTGCCGTTTTTAGAAATGCTGGCACAAAAAGGCATTGCTCCACCGCTTGTTACTGCGTGGGCTCCTAATTTTATTGTTTTAACAACCTTATTAATATTTATAAAACAAAAAAATATATAAGACCTAAAAAAAATTTCGTCAAGAAGGGGTAGTAAAAAAGATTAAAAAGTAGTCTTTTTTATCTTGATAAGTTTTTAAACTTATAATAATTTGATAACTAGATAATTAATACAAGGAAAAGAGGTGCAAATGCTATCATTTAAATTGTTATTAATTACTGTATTTATATCGTTATTTTGTATTGTTAATACGTCATTAGCAAAAGTCCGCTGTAGTAAGATAGAAATAAATGCAAATGAAAGTTTGCAGAAATTACAAGAAGGCAATGCCCGCTTTATCAAGACAAGTTACAGGCACCCCCACCAGTCAAAATATAGAAGATTTGAGGTACTAAAGGGGCAGCATCCTTTTGCCGTTATTATAACTTGCTCAGATTCAAGAGTACCACCTGATATTATTTTTGATCAGGGGCTTGGTGATCTTTTTGTAATAAGAAATGCCGGTAATGTATCTGATGAACATGTCATTGCAAGTGTTGAATACGCAGTATGTCATTTAGGAATTCCATTAGTAGTTGTCATGGGGCATCAAAATTGTGGGGCGGTAACCGCAGCATTGCAAGATGCAAAAGACAGCAAGCATATTACAAATCTTGTAAAAAGCATAAAGCCCGCTGTTGAAATAGCCCGCAGAAAAAAAGGTGATTTACTTGATAATTCAATAAGATATAATGTGCAAATAGTTGTAAACGAGCTAAAAAGATCAAAGCCTATTATAGCAAAGCTTGCAAAGGAAGGTAGTATAAAGGTGCTGGGTGCTTATTATCACTTAGATACAGGAAAGGTGGATTTTATTTACTAAATAAATATTTTTTGCTTGCTGAAAAACCCACAAAATATTTTACAAATGATTATGTTTGTATTATACCTAAAGTATAGGTTAGTTTGGCTAACCTAAAATATAAAAATTTAAGTAGTATAAACGGAAAGTTGTTATGGATTCTTCAAGTAGGTATAATATAAAACATTTTGAAGAAATAGATTCAACAAATAGTTATTTATTAGATAATTTAGATAAATATACTGATAAACAAGTAGTTATTGCCAAAAAACAAAAAAGCGGAAGAGGTAGATTGAACCGCAAGTGGGCATCTGACAAAATCGGTAATTTGTACATGTCAATATTATTAAAACCATCCCAGACAAATAAACAAGCAAACAATAACTTAGTTAATATTACGCAGTATATGTGCGTTTGTATATGTAAAGTATTGGAAAGCTTTGATATTAATCCATCTATAAAATGGCCAAATGATGTATTGGTTGCCAATAAAAAAATATCAGGCATTTTGTCAGAAGTAAGATTTAGAGCAAATAATTATTCGGGGTTAGTTTTAGGAGTAGGGGTTAATTTAAATTTGTCACAAAATGATTTAAATCAGATTGATCAGCCGGCTACATCTTTGAATATGTTTACAGAAGAGACTATTGATGCCTTTTCGTTTGCACAGGCTCTTTTAAAAGAATTTTTTATTAAGTATGAAACCTTTATAAAAGAAGGTTTTTTGTGTATTAAAGATGATTATACAAAAAGAAATAATTTTTTAAACAAAAAGGTAATAATCAAGCTACCCAATAAACACGAAGTGGGAGTTATTACCAAAATAAATGCGGACGGTACTTTAACGATGAAAAAAGATACCGATGAGGATATTATCGTAAATATGGGAGATTTGATATGTTAACTGACGGTTTTATCATTATGTTCATTGGTATGGGTATTGTAGTTTCTTTTCTCGTAATACTCATATTAACAATGAATCTCACAGCAGTATGCGTGAGGGAGTTAAACAAATATTTCCCGGAAGAGGTAGAAGTGCAGGCTGGTCCTGTAACCGTAAAATCCAATATGGATGAGGAAATATCAGTAGTTATTGCAGCAGTACAATCACATATTAAAGGGTAGAGGAATATGTCAAAAAAATTAGTAAAAGTAATGGATACTTCATTTAGAGACGGATTTCAGTCTGTTTATGGAGCTAGGGTATTTACAAAAGATTTTATACCAGCATTAGAAGCTACAAAAGAAGCTGGTATTAATCACTTCGAAACAGGTGGCGGTGCACGTTTTCAATCTTTATACTTCTATTGTAATGAAGATGCGTTTGATATGATGGACGCTTGCAGAAAAGCAGTAGGTCCTGATGTTACTTTACAAACACTAGCCAGAGGTGTTAACGTTGTAGGTTTAGAGTCACAAAGTCGTGATATTATTGATCTTCACGCTAAATTGTTTAAAAAACATGGTGTTACAACAATACGTAATTTTGATGCACTTAATGATGTAAATAACTTGATTTATAGCGGACAGTGCATTAAAAATGCAGGACTAAACCATGAAGTTACTGTTACAATGATGGAATTACCTCCAGGTTGTGAAGGTGCACATACAGCTGAATTTTATATGGATGTATTAAGAAAAATTTGTGACGCAGGTATTCAGTTTGATTCTCTTGCCTTTAAAGATGCATCAGGAACATCTGCACCATCAAAAGTATACCAAACTATTAAACAAGCTAGGGCATACTTAGGGTCTGACATGCATATTAGGTTCCACTCTCATGAAACAGCAGGTGTTTCTGTTTTAGCTTATAAAGCTGCTTTAGAAGCAGGTGCTGATGGTATTGACTTGGCTATGAAGCCGGTATCTGGCGGAACTGCACAGCCTGATATTATTACAATGTGGCACGCATTAAAAGGAACCGAGTATGATCTTGGTATAGATATAGATAAGATTGTTGAAGCGGAAGAAATATTCAAAGAGTGTATGAAAGATTACTTCATGCCTCCTGAAGCTACAACTGTTGATCCTATCATTGTGTTCTCTCCAATGCCTGGTGGCGCTTTAACAGCTAATACACAAATGATGAGAGACAATGATATTTTAGATAAATATCCTGAAGTAATTAAGGCTATGAAAGAAGTAGTAATTAAAGGTGGTTTCGGTACATCTGTAACACCTGTTTCTCAGTTCTACTTCCAGCAGGCGTTTAATAACGTTATGCACGGACCTTGGAAAAAAATTGCTGACGGATACGGTAAAATGGTTCTTGGGTATTTTGGTAAAACTCCGGTTGAACCTGATTCTGAAATCGTAAAAATAGCAGCAGAGCAAATGGGCTTGGAGCCTACTACTGAAAATCCTGCTGATATTAATGATAGAGATCCTAAAAAAGGTATTGAACCAGCTAAAAAAGTCCTTGAAGAAGCTGGCTTACCACTTACAGACGAAAATATTTTCATTGCTGCTACTTGTAAAGATAAAGGTATTGCTTTCTTACAAGGTAAAGCTACAACCGGTGTAAGAAAAGTTGATAAAGCTGCTAAAGCTAAACCTGCAGAAGGTGGTGGCGGATACACTGTTAAAGTTAACGGTAAAGAATACAGTGTTGCTATTGAAGGCGGAAAAGCTACAGTTAATGGCAAAACTTATGATGTAGATGTAAAAGAGGGTATAAGTGGTCCTGCTGCTAAATGTTCATCTTCTGAAGGTGAAGCTGTAAAAGCTCCGATGCCAGGTACAGTACTAAGATTAGAAGCTGATGAAGGCGATCAAGTTGAAGAAGGACAACCAATAATTATACTTGAAGCTATGAAAATGGAATCTCCAGTTGCTGCTACTAAGAAAGGTACAGTCGGTTGTATCAATGTTGCGGTTGGTGATAAGGTTAATCCTGATCAAGTACTTTGTACCATTAACTAGGTGAGTGGATAGGAGTTTAAAAGTGGATTTACAATCAAGTTTACAAAAACTATATGAATCAACAGGATTTGCAAATTTTATAAATCCTGCTGATCCTACAATAACAAACGTGATTGAGCAGTTCCTGCATATGTTTGGAACTCCAATAATGCTACTCGTTTGTTTACTTCTTTTATGGCTTGCTATTAAGAAGAAATTTGAGCCATTATTGCTTGTTCCAATCGGCTTCGGTGGTCTGCTTGCTAACATACCGGTTGTTGGAATAGCTGAAGCTAATGGTTTTTTAAATATTATTTATGAAGCCGGTGTTGCAAACGGCTTATTCCCACTATTCATCTTTTTGGGAGTGGGAGCTATGACAGACTTTGGTCCGTTAATAGCACATCCAAAGACTGCACTATTAGGTGCAGCAGCTCAATTTGGTATATTTACAACCTTACTCGGTGCATTAGCACTAGGTCAGTATGCAGGCTTTGACTTTGGTTTAAAAGAAGCTGCTGCAATCGGTATTATTGGTGGGGCTGACGGTCCTACTTCTATATTCGTTACAAGCAAGCTTGCGCCTGATTTACTTGGAGCTATTGCTGTTGCGGCATATTCTTATATGGCATTAGTTCCTATAATTCAGCCGCCAATTATGAAAGCTTTAACATCCAAAGATGAGCAAAAAATCGTTATGAAGCAGCTAAGGCACGTTTCTAAGAGAGAGAAGATCGTATTCCCATTATTAGTATTAGGTCTATGTATAATTTTCTTACCTGATGCGTGTCCTCTAATTGGGGCATTAACATTCGGTAACCTAATGAAAGAATCCGGTGTTGTTGAAAGACTATCAAACACAGCGCAAAACGAATTCATTAATATAGTTACAATTTTATTAGGCTTAACAGTTGGTTCAAAGTTATCAGCTGATAAGTTCTTAACTGTTGAAACTCTTGGTATTCTAGCTTTAGGTTTAGTTGCATTCTGTATTGGAACAGCAGCTGGTGTAATAATCGCTAAAGTTATGAATGCTCTATCTAAAGAGAAAATAAACCCATTAATCGGTGCAGCTGGTGTATCAGCAGTGCCAATGGCTGCAAGAGTTGTTAACAAGGTTGGTATGGATGCAAACCCACATAACTTCTTATTGATGCATGCAATGGGGCCTAATGTATCAGGTGTTATCGGTTCTGCTGTTGCAGCCGGTGTATTGCTTGCTTTAGTAGGTGGATAATAATAAGTTATTATTATATATAATAATCTTATATTAAGAAATTTTAGGAAATTACTGAAGGAGAAGAAAGATGACTACAATTGGTTCTTTAAAAGACAAAGACGAATTTAAGAGAGTGACTTCCGCTGCTAGAACTACTATTCAATCAGTGTTCTATGGCAACAATGTTGAAAGCATTAAAACAGTTTCTGAAGCTTATAAATTAGCTCAGATTAGCCCAGGTACTGTAGAGTTAGATGGCATGCCAGTTTATGAGCCGGAAAAAATAGGCTTGCCTAGCAATGCTAATGTTTTATTATTCAATGACGGTACTGTTGTTGGTAGATGTGCTGCAGCAAGAAAAATCGTTGGCAATGAAGATTGCGACTTAAAATATTTGCTACCTATTATTAGAGAAGCTATTTATCAAACAAGATATAAAAATATGTATCACGCTGAAGTTGTGGTAGGTTTAGAAGAAGACTTTATGATGAAAGCTCATCTTTGCATACCTGAAAACTTTGAAAATGTAATGTACAGCTGGATGTTAAACTTCCAGTATGTGAATGAAATGTACAGTCAAATGTACAAAGATTCTAGAAAAATACCTGAGGGTGATATTCTATTATTCTCAGATCCTGACTGGACACACCCAGACTTCCCATATGGCTTAACATTCTTTGATCCTGAGCATAACTGTGCTGCTATCTTAGGTATGAGATACTTTGGTGAGCATAAAAAAGGCACCTTAACATTAGGTTGGGGAACTGCTGCTAGAAATGGCTACGCTTCTTGCCACGGTGGATTAAAGAGATACAACTTAGCAAATGATAAAAAATACTCAGTTGCAGTGTTTGGATTATCAGGTTCCGGTAAGTCAACAATTACACACGCTAAGCACGAAGATAAGTATGATGTAACTGTACTTCACGATGATGCGTTCATCATTAACGTTAAAGACAAGTATTCAATCGCTTTAGAGCCTGCTTACTTTGACAAGACTCAAGACTACCCAATGGGTTGCGATGACAACAAGTACATCTTAACTCTACAAAATAACGGTGTTATAACTGACGAAAACGGCAAGAAAACTGTAGTGCCTGAAGATATCAGAAATGGTAACGGACGTGCTGTTAAGTCAAAATTATGGTCACCAAACAGGGTTGATAGAGTTGATGAGCCTATTAATGCTATCTTCTGGTTGATGAAAGATCCTACAATACCTCCTGTAATTAAATTAAAAGGCGCTTCTTTAGGTGCTGCAATGGGCGCTACATTAGCTACCAAGAGAACAACTGCTGAAAGATTAGCTAAAGGTGTTGATCCTAATGCTTTAGTTGTTGAGCCATATGCTAACCCATTCAGAACATACCCATTAAAGCTTGACTATAACAGATTTAAACAGCTTATTGAAGATGGCGTAGAATGCTACATACTTAACACAGGTGACTTTATGGGTAAAAAGGTACAACCTAAGCATACATTAGGTATTATCGAAGATATTGTTGAAGGTAAAGCTAAGTTCGAAAAATGGGAGAGTTTATCTGACGTTGAAATTATGAAGTTAGACGACTTCAAAGTGGATATGAGCGATGAGAACTACAGAAGCCAGTTCATTGCCAGAATGAAAGATAGAATTGAGTTTATCAAGTCTAGAGATACATTTAATGGTGGCGTTGATAAGTTGTCTTCTGATGCTTTAGAATCTTTAGAAAATGTTGTTAATCAAGTTTCTACTGTAAAAGCATAGTCATAAAGTTTAAATAATTAACTTAGTAGCAATTGAGTCGTGAAAACGGCTCTTTTGCTATTTTGGCATGCGTATGCTCCTGTATTTGTACTTGTTTTTTATATGTCCGATCTAAAGCCCGGCCAGTCCCTTTTTTCTTTTAGAAAGAAAACAAGGAACCAAAAAAGAAACTCTTGCCGCTGTCTTTATTTACCTTGTTTTTCTAAACACCTTAGGCTTTAGCCTTCTCAGTTCACCCCTCATAACTCGGCTTCGCCTCCGACAATTCGGTTAGTTTTCATAATCGGTGTTTGTAAAACTACGCTCAATAAAAGGCGGGTGGGTGCTAGTCAGTACCTTTTACAGTTGTCAAGAGTCATAGATTAGCTTTAGCTGTACAGTTTAATTATAGCTTTCTTTCATGGGTATTGCTGGACTTTGTTTTGCGCTTTTTCTGCGGGTTATC
Organism: Candidatus Gastranaerophilales bacterium; assembly: GCA_028280605.1. GTDB lineage: Bacteria > Cyanobacteriota > Vampirovibrionia > Gastranaerophilales > JANQFW01 > JANQFW01. The sequence goes on along the minus strand of JANQLL010000120.1, from coordinate 449 downwards.
TTAGCTAAAATTTCACTACCGCCTTAAAAAAAAGCAATGATAACTACCCCTTTGCGAGGCAAAAAGTCATCATTGTAAGTAAAAATCTTTAATTTTTACGTCAAGCCTCACTAATAATGGGGCTTTTTCTTGTTTAATTCTTCTTTTTTACTGTTATTTATATCTATTATATTGTTATTTATCTGATTATTTTCATCGTTACAAGTATCTTCTATTTTATTTTCTTTTTTATCATCTTTAAAAATATCAGTATCGCCTGCTGAAGCAGCATCGGCCACCCTCGCAACTGCGGATACTTCTTTGTAAGTCTTTAAATCTGACAGCTTGGAACTGCCGGATATTTTGACTAATTTATACTTCCCCTGCTTAACTTTTTTTAGCTTCTTTTTTGCACCTTCTTCCAGTTTGCGTTGACGTGCTTCCTTCCTTGCCTCTTCGCAGCATTGCGC
>JANQLL010000084.1 GCA_028280605.1 Candidatus Gastranaerophilales bacterium | reverse complement strand
AGCTCGCCGGCGCAAGCCGGAAGACAGTGCAAAAAAGAAGCTGAAAAAAGTTAAACAAGGAAAGTATAATTTAGTCAAAATCAGCTCAAATTCTAAGCTGATAGATTTAAAGCTTTATAAAGAAGTATCCGCAGTTGCGAAGGTGGCGGATGCTGCTTCAGCCCGCGATACTGATATTTTTAAAGATAATAAAAAATATAATACTGAAATCAATGAAGATATTATTGACATAAATAGTAAGAAAAAAGAAAACTTAAATAAGAAGAAACCTTTTTACTAATAATGCTAAAGCATATAATTAAAATAGGCAGTGATAAGCTCTTTTTTCAAAAGAAGAGGAGTATTTATCATTGCCTATTTTGTTTGTATCCATTTTAAAATTATTATTTATAATTTTTATAAACCTTTAAAAGCTCTTGTTTTTCTAACTCATTCATTGTTACTAAAGGTAGCCTTACATAGTCAGATATTACTTTCATGTCAGCAAGGGCAGCTTTTACAGGTACAGGATTTGGACACATAAATATTGCTTTAAATAACGGGTATGCATTATGATGCAATTCCGCAGCTTTTTTTACATTACCTTTTTTAAATTCAGTAATCATTTGTTTTATTTGCTTTCCAATTAAATGAGAAGCAACACTAACAACACCATAAGCTCCTAATGCGAGCATGGGTAAAGTTAAACTGTCATCGCCACTGTATACAGCAAAATTATCAGGGCATTTGCTTATTATTTCTGTTACTAAGTCTAAATTGGCGTTGCTTTGCTTTACAGCAACAATATTATCAAACTTATAAGCTAACTCAGCTATAGTATCAGGACTCATGTTAATGCCGGTTCTGCTAGGAATATTATAAAGCACTATAGGTAGATTAGTAACTTCAGCAACTTTGCTAAAGTGCTCAACCAGTCCTTCTTGAGATGGCTTATTGTAATATGGCACAACAGACAGAATAGCATCCGCTCCAGCTTTAGTAACTTCTTTTGTCATTTCTACAGCTGTTTTTGTACAGTTAGATCCAGCTCCCATTAATATTTCAGCTTTATTGCCAATAGCCTTTTTAACAACTTTTAATAATTCAAGCTCTTCGGCGTGTGTTAATGTTGGAGATTCTCCAGTTGTACCCGCAATAAGTATGCAGTCTGTACCAGTTTCTACCAAATGTGCCACAAGGATTTCAGCGCCTTTATAATCTACTTCCAATTCTTTTGTGAAAGGAGTAGCCATTGCCGTAATAACTTCTCCTGCATTATATCTTAATGTCATTTAAAAACTCCCTTAATTTTATAAAATTTAAAAGTGTTACACTCTTACTAAATCCATTTCAACTAATTTTTCAGCTATTCGAACAGTATTTAATGCGGCCCCAATTCTTAAGTTGTCAGCTACAACCCACATAGAAATACCATTATCAAATGCTAAATCTTTTCTTATTCTGCCTACGTACACAGGATCTTTGTATGCAGCATCAATTGGAGTCGGAAATTCATAGTTAGCCGGATTATCGTCTATTTCAACCCCATAAGATTCTTTTAAAATTTCTCTGGCTTTTTCAGGACTTAAAGGCTTTTCAAACTCAATAGTTACAGCTTCACTATGACTTCTGTATACCGGTACTCTTACAGCTGTTGCAGAGATTGGTGTTTCTTCCGGTAAATGTAATATTTTTTTAGTTTCATTTACCAGTTTCATTTCTTCTTTTGTATAGTCATTGTCTAAGAATACATCGATTTGAGGAACAAGGTTAAATCCAATTGGTTTTTTAAATGCTTTGTTTTCGAATTTTTCATCATTTAATGCAGCTTTTGTATTATCTGTTAACTCATCAATAGCGTCTTTACCCCCACCGCTAACAGATTGATATGTGCTTACAATTACTCTTTTGATTCCTGCTGCTTCGTGTAAAGGCTTTAATACAAGCATTAATTGAGATGTTGAACAATTAGGGTTAGCAATAATTCCTTTATGATTTTTTAAATCATCGTCATTAACACCTGCAATAACTAATGGTACATCTTTTTCCATTCTGAATAAACTTGTATTATCAACTACAACAGCACCTCTTTTTACTGCTTCCTTAGCCAATAATTTGCTTGTACCGGCTCCTGCTGAGGATAATACTATATCTACACCTTCAAATGCTTCAGGCTTTGCTTCTTCAATTTTATAAGTTTTACCAGCAAATTCAATGTCTTTGCCGGCACTTCTGGCACTGGCTAAAAATTTAATTGAATTAAATTTAAAATTTCTTTCTTCTAAAATGCTTAAAATTTCTGAACCGACAACTCCGGTTGCTCCTAATACCGCAATATTTAGGTTGCTCATTATTTAATCCCTCTCTTACCTTATATAATATAACGATTTGGAATTTTTTTATAGTAGTTTTTCTAATCCGTAAACAAACTCTTCTTTTCTCATGATTTCTTTAACAGCATACACAACACCTGGCATAAAACTTGTTCTATCAAATGAATCATGCCTGATAGTTAAAGCTTGTCCTTTGCCCCCAAAAATTACTTCTTGATGCGCTACAAAGCCTGGAAGTCGTACGCTGTGAATATGAATATTAGATTCTGTAACTCCACCTCTGGAACCTTTAAGAGTTTCAGTTTCAGCACAATTGTCTTTACCAAATTTATTTTGAACTTCGCTCATCATTTGAGCTGTTTTAATGGCAGTACCTGAAGGAGCATCTTTTTTCTTGTTGTGATGAGTTTCGATAATTTCTGCATTATTCATATATTCTGCAGCTTTTTGTGCAAACATCATCATTAGAACTGCGCCTATTGCAAAGTTTGGTGCAATTAATGCACCTATTTTTTTACTATTTGCCAGGTTCTTAAGATCATCCAATTGCTTCTCTGATAAGCCGGTTGTTCCAATTACAGGTCTTGCCCCGCATTCGATAATATCTTTTGTATGCTTATATACTAAATCCGGGTTTGTGAAATCAACAACAGCTTGAGCATTACTGTTTTTTATAGCTTCTTTTAAATTGTCAGAAATGTTTACTCCGCAAGATTTATTTTCTACAATTTCACCTATATCTTTTCCAACATTAGATACATCAATTGCAGCTACTAGTTCTAAGTTTGAGTCTTCGTTAACAGCTTTTATAACCTCTTGCCCCATTTTGCCACAGGCTCCGCTGACTGCAACTCTAATTCTCTGGTTTGATTCTGACATTGTAAAATTACCTCTTTTTTAAATATAAATTTCGATAATACCTCATACTAAATATTGTCCATTCTAAAAACAATGTTTCAATGGTAATTTAAAAAATTTTTATAAAACTTAGTTTCTTTTTAATTTAAAAGCAGGAGAAAAGCTTGCAATCTCGCAATTACTGAGTAGTATAAAAAAACGTAAATATTATTTTAAAATCAACTATTTTTGTTGTATTGTAATTATTAGTTGTTTTTTGTGTATATTATTAATTGAATAATGTGAATAATACGTATAATTTTATATAAAAAGGAGAAAACAATGTCAGAGAACTTAATTTTAGAGTTAGAAAAAAGAGACTACAGCAAAAATCCAAGACAATTAAGAGCAGATGGTTCAATCCCCGTAACAATATATGGAAAAGGAGTAGAATCCGTATCTGCACAAGTAAATGCAAGAGTATTTGCTAGATTCTATAAGAAAAATAAAGATGCTGCTGTAGAATTAAAATTAGAAGATCAAAGCATTAAGGGTTTTGTAAAAAAAGCGCAAAAAGAAATTATTGGCGATAACTTTTTAAATATTGAATTTTGTAGAGTTAGTGCTTAATTAAAATAACAATTTCATGGTGCGGTTAAATTTTTTCAAACAATTCAAACAAACAGAAAGCAGTTATTATGACCTGCTTTCTGTTTGTTTATAAGTTATTATATTAATCTATAGAGATCGTTATTCTAGATTTATCAAATTTTTCTTTTATTATTATAAAAGTTTTGGTTTCGCTTGAAATATCTTCTTCATTTATGATCAGTGGCCTATTAGCAGCTGCTGATCCTGAAGTTTCAACCATTCTTATTATTAGATCTGTATTTTTTCTATTTTTTTTAATTTTTATTATATGCTCTTGAAATCCATCTTCTGTATTCTTTTCATTTGCACTAGCAATATTAATATTAGAGGTACTGATTGCGCTAACTAATAAAGCCAATATAAAAAGCTTGAAGTTTTTATATTTTTTTACAAAATTTAAGTTCATTGTAGACTTCATTTCTAAAAACTCATATAGTTTTTATTTTTATATATTAATTATATCCGCATTTTAAAAAGTATGCACTTGATTTTCTGAGAACAACAAGATAAATAAAGATTTGTTACTAAAAACACAACTTTGGTATGATTTTAAGAAAATTTGTACAAATTATTTATTGCATTAGTAACATAGGCTTAATAACATAGAATTTTATTATAGAATTCTATGTTATTTTTTTTTTGAAAATTTCTGTTAAATTTAAAAAAGGATATCAGGATTGATTTTTAATGAAAAAAAATTTTGAGATAAAAAATGCAACTAGCTTGGACTTGCAAAAGATACTGCCGTATCTAATGGAATTCAGGCTGGATAATCATGACATACAAACTAAAAAATTTTATATCGCTAGAGTTAAGACAAATTTAGCGGGTTTTGGCAGGATAAAAACATATGGAAAGGTAAATGAAATTTGCTCAGTGGGAGTATTGAAGGAATACAGAAATATTGGCTTAGGGAAGGCTATAGTAAAACATTTGATTAATAAATCTCATGCAAAAGAATTATGGGTTGTGACTAAAATACCAGGGTATTTTGAGCAATTTGGTTTTGAAATTAGCAGAAACCCACCTGATGAACTTGTTGGCAAAACAAAAAATATTTGTAATTACTACTTCGCTGACGAATCAACTGTTAACTATATGAAAAAAACAGGTGATTCTCATTTTGTTTAAATTTGCATACAAATTTTGTTTAGTTTATTTTAACCTTTGTTATTAGATAATTTTTTATGGGTGATTAATAAAGATGCTACTTGTTGCAGATATTGGAAATACGAGTACAACAGTCGGGGTTTATAAAGAAGATAAACTCATACATACTTGGCGGATAAGTACTAATAAAAATAAATCAGAGGATGAGTATGGCATTTTATTGCATAGTTTTTTGCAACATCAAAATTTATTAAATAATATCAGTCGTGCAGCTATATCCAGTGTTGTTCTACCATTAACAAGTATACTAACATCTGCAATTGAAAACTATTTAAATGTCCCTGTGCTTGCATTATCACATAGTACTAATATTGGTATAGAACTTAATGTTGAAAAGCCTAAAGATGTAGGATGTGACAGAATAGCAAATGCATGTGCTGCTTATAATTTGTACGATAATCCGGCTATAATTGTTGATTTGGGCACTGCAACAACTTTTGATGTAGTGCTAAAAAATGAATTCATAGGCGGCATAATTTCACCAGGACTTCGAATTTCTGCAGAGTCGCTCAGTTCTTTTACCAATCTACTGCCAAAATTAAAAATTGCCCAACCTGCAAGTACGATAGGAAAAAACACTATCGATAATATGTTAAGTGGTGTTGTCAGAGGACATGCCGCAATGATTGACGGTTTGATTGAATCTATTGAGCTCGAATTGGATCAAAAAGTAACAACAATTGCTACAGGCGGATATTTAAATTTAATAAAAGCATATTTAAAACGACCTTTTGATCATACAAGTCCGCATTTGACGCTTGAAGGTCTTAGACTAATACATAACTTGAATAATAATACATAAGATTTCTTTTTTAACTGTATCTTATAGTAACCTATTTTGAAAATCTAAATTTTTAAGATTTTTGAAAATCAGCTAAATTTTTCTTTAATTCAGTCAGTTGACTTTGCATTTTATTCAACCGAAAATTAGTAATTTGAGCTTCTAGTTTTTGTATTTCACTTTCCATTTCTTTCAAAAGTCTAAATACTGCCAATACTGTATTAGTATTATGTGCTGTTTTACTCCTATTAGCGTTTTTAATTTGTTCGCTCAGCATCGGTATAGATATTCTATTAGGAGCAAAACCTTTGAAGTCAAATTTAGTTTGTTTTGTTTTAGATTGATTTCGTATATTTGTATTATTTATAATTTTCATTTTAAAAACTCTCCACTCTCTATATTTATTAATAGATAATATCTAACAAATACTTTTAAGTGAAAAGGGGATACAAAGATTATTTTAAAAATATTTACAAATGCATTTGTTGAATTTGATAAAAAAAACTGACTCATAAGATAAGTCAGTTAATACAAAGTCAGTTTAGTTTATCATTGGCATTAAGATTATTGGTTGGTATTAATTCTTGTTATAAAAAATTATGCAATACTTTGTAGGTTTATATCAGCTTTCCTCTTGCCTAGACTCTGCTGAATTTCAAAGTATAATTTATTGTTGTAACCTATTATAGAAATTGTATCCATAATTTTTTCCGGGTCAACTTTACTTTCCATATCTTCGTTAAATGTTTTAACTTCATTGTATATATCTACTATACTTTGATCGTGTTGATTGTTTGCTCCTACTGCCATTGCCGTATCCTCACTATCTTTCATACTATCTACCTGAGTTAGTTAACTTATACCCTCTGTTTATATAAAAACAATATATCTTTTCTTATTGCTTAAATATATACTTGTTTTACATTTATTTACAAACTTCAGAAAATTATAGTAGAAAGAGTTGGCTTCGCTACATAGCTTACTTTATGTATTTAATAATACATGCTTGTATAAAGCATTGTTTTTTCCTGTAACTACACTGATAAACGGATCAATCAAGGCTGGATTCCATTGCCCGCTTTTATTTTCTTTTAGGACCTCAATTGCTTGATCAAATGTTTTAACATTTTGATTGGGATATTTTTTCCTTGTCATAGAATCAAAAGCATCAGCAATTGATGCTAACTGTACTTCAAAAGGTATATTATTACCCTTTAGTCCTTCTGGGTAACCGGTACCATCGTATTTTTCATGATGGTATTTAGCTATATTAATAATAGTTGGACTTAATGGTGCTAGATTGCTTAGTATATTGGAGCCGTGGAGAGGATGATTTTTACAAAGACAGATCACACTTGGTGTTAAATTTTTTTGTTTAAAAAAATCATCTGGTAGTGATATTTTACCTATATCGTGAAACATAGCACCAGTTTCAATTTCTTTAACTTTATCTGGTGATAATTTTAATTCTTCTGCAACTGCTTTTGCATAGATAGCTACGCCTTGTGAATGTTGTTTGGTTTGAGGATGCCTTGCTTCCAGCATACCAAGAATCAAATCTTTTACATCTTCTATTTTAAAGCTATTGTTTATTTTTTTGTTTTGAGGTGTGATATTTATCGTTTTCAGTGCCAGTACAGTATTAGCTCCTATTAAGGGCGTAGTTTGAGCTTGAATATTTTGATTACTCTTTAGTTTGTCATCCGGTCCAGTTATAACTGTATCTTTTCTTAAAGGCACATCTGTACCTTTAACTTGATATTTATACTGACTTATTGATGTCATACCTCTAATTCTTCCTGTTTTTATTTCCCTGTATAGTTATAAAGTAATAATTAGTTTAAAAATTGCTTGAATTAAATTTGTCTACTTTAGCTGTATATGGCAGTTCTATTGTATTTATATACACTGCTAAAAAAAGAAAGCGATTTTGTTTAAAATTTAATAACTTCTACTATTAAATAATCTGAAATATATTTTAAAGTTGTTACAGTTAATATTATTTAATAAATAAATATATTTTAGTTGATATTTCGAACAAAACAAAGTAATTTAGTATAAGATAGGTGATTAGCAGTGTATATATTAAATAAATAGGAATTTGAATGTGAGTGAGGGGATAGATACAGTAAAAGAAAATAAATTGTTTTATTTATTTCTTGAGGAGTTGAAAATACAGTGTGAGTTTTCATTGATTTCTATAAATTTGATGAATTCAGATGCTAGATTTCAAGAAATAAATAATAAAAATACTCTGTTTTTTTATAGCTTAAACAACTTGCTGGATTCGCTCAGCAATATTTCGCAGCTCTTAAATACAAGAGTAGACCGAAAGCTGGGCAAGGACGAAAATAAACTAATGACTAAAATTAAATATAAACTAAGAAGCTTTAGGGAACTTGAAGGCTATGATTTAATAAAAGAATTAAATATGTGCACTAAGCAAATTGATAGCAGATTAACACTGCATGTAGTAAAGTCTAAAAAATATGATTTTGCTTATAATTCGCTAGTGTCGCAAGCTTTGACCAGAGGTTACGACGAAAAGGAATTCATAAGTAACTTTGACAGTTCTGTGTCTTCTTATATGTTTTATGATTGGAGTAAAGAGGAACTTAAGGCCTATAACCTTGAAAAAGCAGGAATCTTTGCTACTAATGCTTTTAAACTGGCATGTAAAGAGTTAAATATATTGAACAACAGACCCATTGATATTGATGAACTCATGGAAATCATTTTAAGAAAAGCTTCTGATGCAAATGAAAAAAATATTTTATCTGGCATCGCTATCTCAATATGCGAGGATGCTGAGGATGCGCAGGAGTACGAAGTATTTTTAAATAAGCATGATTGGTTTAATTCAGCTATAAATTATTTATGTAATTTAAACCAAATAAAAGAAATAAACCCGGAGTATATAAACTAGTTCAATCAATATATAGACAATGTATAGAATACCTTTCCTGATCAGAAAAGGTATTCTATGGCTATATGCCCTTAAAGCATGTATTCAGTGACTATTAGCAGAAGAAAGTCCAGGACAAGAATTAGTTGAGTTCAGTGGGGTCAGAGATAAGGGATGTAAAAAATTGGGGTTCAGCATCAACTAAGTCAATTATCTTTCCATTAACCACTTGATCATCACTTATTTTGCGGAAGGGGGACTTACCCTTTAAGCCACGTAGTATGAAAATTTCACCACCAGGATGCTCAAATGTTATATTGCCATCTACTCTAGCATCATCTATCAGGTAAACTTTAGCATTGTCATTGTTCATTATAATGTCATTTTTAACAGATGTTTGATCATACAGGTATATGCAATCACCCGACTTAATTGTATCTGCGGTAGCCCCATTCTCCAATGATACAAACTCTTCTCCCATAATTACACCTGCAAAAGTCTTTTCCCCAATCAACTTAACATTTTTTGCGTTAATAGTACCTGCGGAAGCCCCATTATCTAATGATGCAGATTCTTCTCCTTTAATTGCATTTGCAAAAGTCTTTTCCCCAATCAACTTAACACTTTTTGCATTAATAGTACTTGCGGTAGCCCCATTCTCCAATGATGCAGATTCTTTTCCTTTAATTACATCTGCAAAAGTCTTTTCCCCAATCAACTTAACATTTTTTGCATCAATCGCATCTGCGGTAGCTCTATTCTCCAATGATACAGATTCTTTAGCATTAATTTTAGTAGCATAAGTTCCTTCTCCGTCTAGTTCAACTTTTTTAGCACTAATTAGCCCTCTTCCTTTTTCTTGATTCTGAACTACTGCAACTATTGCACCATTTGTAAGTTTTACCTCCTCAGCCCCACTGACCTCTTGTGCAAAAGTATTTTTCCCATCCAGTTTAACATTTTTAGATTTAAATATTTCATCTGCGCCAGATTCACTAAAAAGTTCTACAGATTCTGCACCATGAATTTTAACTGCAGCACTCTGTCTTTCCAGTTTAATATTTTTGCCTGCAACATTATTTGCCCAAGAGTGGTTATGCATATTTACAGATTCAGAGGCGATAATTCCTTGAGCTGCAGTTCCTTCTCCATCAAGTTCGACATTTTTAGCTTGGACTTTTTCTGATACAGTTGCTTTATTAGATAGCTTTACAAGTTCTTCGGCATAAATATTGTCTGCCAGAGTTCCTTCTCCATCAAGTTCGACATTTTTAGCTTTAATTGTAGGTACGATAGATTTGCTGCGTAATTTTACATCACCTGTTGCATAAAGTGCATTTGCTCCGCTTTCGATCAACTTTGCAGAGGCAACGCTTAGGCTACCTTTAACGAGTTTATTTTTTAATTCAACATGTTTTTCTGTTTTTAAGCCTTTGAATGCAATATTTTTATTAAAATTTATCATTGCCTTATTTGTATTTGCTAGACTTTCCATTCCATTAGCTTTAAATGTTATATCTTTACTGGGTAAATTATTTTCTTTTTTATTGTTTTGAATACTTTTGTTTTTATTTCTGTTATAGCTTATGCCTATATCAAAGATTTTCATAATTCCTCTTTTTGTATTTTATTAACTACAAAATATAAAATAAAACAAAAACATAAATAAGTATATTTTTTTATGTTTAAGCCCATTAATCACTTAAATAATTATCGTCTTTCTTGATAATAGACATTAAGTTCTAAGTAGGCTATTATATAAAGCAAAGTGGGGAGGAGTTTTAGAAGAATGAGTGTTTTTGAAAATAATATTTCACAGATAAGAAAATATAATCCTAATTTAGCTGACAAGATTGTTAATCATTTATTTGATGAGAGCGTAACTTTTGAATTTGTAGAAGCCGAGTCGGGTGATACAAATCTTTTGTATAAAGGGGTTTTAATTCACGACAACAGAGATCCGCAAAAAGAAGCAATGAATATTTTCAATCAGCTAAAAGATTCTTCTGATTCTTCTGTTACAATTTTGATTGGCTTAGGTTTGGGGTATTTATTTAAACGGTTAACGTTAAGCTCTAAAGGTTACATAATTATTTATGAGCCAAACTTGGATTTTTTAAGATTTACGCTGGAAGTTGTTGACTTTTCGCAAGAATTTGCAAATGAAAAGGTCTTTGTTGCCAGCTCTAAAACCGAATTAATAAAATTCTTGGATAGCGTATACTCATATCAAGCAATCTTGAACCTGGCTGGCTTAGGTTCGTGTCATACTTTATATTCAGAGTTTGTAAGAGATTTGCAGTTAGAAACTGAAAAAATAAAAAATCATTTGGAATCAAATTATCTTTGCTTGTTCGAAAAGTCTTATGAGTGGGTAAGAGAAGGTATAAAAAACCTTCCTATACTAAAACAATCGAATGATATTGATGTCTTGCGAAATGCTTTTAAAAATCTACCTGCTGTTATTGTTTCGTCAGGCCCATCATTGGACGAAACTGTTCAAACTTTAGCAAAATATAAAGATAATGTACTAATAATAGCTGTTGGTAATTCTTATAAAACACTTGCAAAATATGGTATTAAGCCTGATTTCATAACTTTTATAGAAGTTTATGACAATACCAATCAGCTTAAAAATTTGGATATATCTGATATTAACCTAATTGCTCAGCCGATTGCAAATAATAACGTCTTTAAATTAAATTGGAAAAATAAATTTGCCTTTTATAGCAATAACGATATTTTTGCAAAATGGCTGTCTAAAATCGCTGATTTTTCAATAGATGATTATGAAAATAAAGGTAATGTTTCTTACTGTGCATTATATTCAGCTTATATGATGGGATGTAGCCCAATTATTAATATAGGCTTAGATTTGGCTTTTACTGATGGAAAATGTTATTCCTCTAGTAGCCCATATTCCGGCCTAAAACTATTAAAAGGTAAAGAAGAAAAAAATGGCGGTAAATACTACGTAAAAATTGAAGATAAAGAAGAATTTTTAAAACATTACAAATCCAATGATTCCACTTTGTCAGATGAGGCCTTGTTAACACGCAAGCGCCAGGAATTGATGAATGGACTTACTTTTGTAAAAGATCAAGATGGAGGTTTAATACCTTCAAATGTTAATTACGAAAGTTTTATAAAATTTTTTGAACAATTTGCTTATGATAAAATTACTACAGGTCTTAAAATTTACAATGCATCGCCAAGGGGTGCAAATATTAGCGGATTTGATAACATTAATTTAGAAGAAAAACTGGCATCTATGTATAATTTAAACTTGGACCTTCCTGCTGTTATAAGTAAGATTTCTGCTATGGTTTCAAATCCAATAAAAGATTCTTATGATGAAATAAAGTGCAATATAGAATTAATGATAGAAGATATTGAATCTTTTGAGCCATTGGCTAAACATGCCCTTGAAGCAGCTGATTGTTTACTAGATTCATTAGCTCAGGATATGAGAGATTTTAACTTTGATCGAATTCGACACAGCGCTTCAATTTTAATAGAGAGCTACGTCAAATTTCATGAGGAATTGTTTGATAACAATTTGCTCTTGACTGGCTGCGTATTTAAGGATTTAACCGAATTTACAAAAGTATTTGAGAATGAATCTGAAAATACAGGTATAGATGATTTAATGGCTATGGGTACAGCTTCTAAAACTTTCTACACAGCTTTCCTATACAAGGTTGTGGAGTTTAAGGAATTATTGACAAGTTTGTATTTAGATGAAAAAAATAACACTACGCTGGGTGTTTATTAAACGCAGGCACATTATTAAATAGATTTTTCTAGGCTAAAGTTGAATACTCTACCTAGCTTATTTCTTCCCACCCCAGAGCTGACTTAAAAACTCCCGGTTCAGTTGTGATTAAAAGTTCTTTTCTTACTAAATAATTAGCTCTTGAAGATATTTCCTTAAGCTCAACTTCTTCAAATGATTTACCTGTCTTTGGCTGCGTGATGTTATTTTCTATTAAATAGTTTTTAATTTTCTCTGTCGTTGCAATGCCGGAGTTAAAGACAACTGCCTTAAAAATTTCATAATTTAAATTGTTTTTTGTCCTTAAAGAATTTTTTACCTCAGAAATTGCTTTATCTGGTAAAAATACTTCACGTTTATTTTCATTTTTTACGTACTTAGGCGGAGCGTAATTTTCTATAATTTTTGGATCTACTTCTTGTTTGATATTTAAGTTCTTAATTGCATCATCTTTTTGTGTGTCAAATAGATTTTTTATATTACTTAAGCTGGTGATTAAAGATTTAAGTTTTAATTCTTGTGTCTTAAGTTCTTGTAATTTTCTTTGGCACTCCTCATAATAATCTATCTCAGGCTTAATTTTAGAAAGCTCTTTTTCTGCTTGTTTTATAAGATGTTCAATATGCTCATCGCTTGTTAGGGAAATATTTAAGTCTTGAGTATTCATTGTTTAAATCCTAATTAATTTTCTATCACAAGATTATTATAACATATGGCGTAACTAATTAAACATTTTATTTGTTATTTAATAAAAAGAAAAAATAATAAATTTACGTCGAATTAATTATGTAATTTTTAAGTTTCATGGTGCATCATTTTGTTTTAAATTTTGTCTTAATTTGTTAAGTCCAGAATGTTTTTTGTACAATATAGGAGTGAGCACGTAAATTTGTGTGGAGAAGATTATGAGATTTTACCCCGTACTTACCGATGACGGTTCAATTAGCTTGTATAATACTGAAGTGGGTGACATCTATCATAGCTCGATAGGTGCATACACTGAGGCATTAAATAAATATACACTTCCTTCAGGCATTATTGAATACTGCAAAACAAGTAATAAAGTTAACATTCTTGATACTTGTTTTGGGTTAGGTTATAACAGTAGAGTTTCAATAACTGAAATTATAAAAATCAATCCACAATGCAAAATAAATCTGTGCATACTGGAGAATGATCCGTATGTATTAGCATATTCGTTATTAGTGAGTATTGAAAATGAGCCTGGGTTAGTGGTAAAAGCTTTAAAATTTGTAATACTTGCATCTGAACTTATAAAACAGGCCATTGAAAACATATTAAAAGACGTAACTTTTACTCACAAGCAAAGGCTTGATTTAAAGCTAATTAAACAGCTTGAAAAAATAAAAAGTTATAATGTTAAGGATGAGATTGACTCAAAGGTAATGTTGCATAATATATATTATCCGCCCCAGTCGAAAAGCAATAAAATGGGTGAAAAAATACAGTATAAAAGTAATAGCATAAATATTGACTTATGGCTATGCGATGCAAGGCATGCCATACAGCAGGTAGAGCCTTATTATGACTTTATTTTTCATGATCCGTTTACTCCATCAAAGGTGCCTGTATTATGGACAGTTGATTTTTTCAGTGAATATAAAAGAATATTATCTGATAGAGGAAACATAACAACTTATAGTTCTAATTCTGCGGTTAGAAATGGCATGTTTGAGACTGGTCTATGTGTAGGTAGAACAAAGCCAGTTGGTCGAAAAACGTCCGGGACTATTGCTTATAAAAATTCATACTACTTAATAAATGAATTAAACGATTTAGAAAAAGGTTTGCTAGATACAAGATCAGCTATACCTTATATAGATAAAGATTTTAGCTTAACAAATAAGGAGGTTATTAATAATAGGCAGATACTCGTAAATAAATCAGATAAAATATCAGCAAGTAAGTATTTAAGACTTAATGGAATTTGTTGACAGTATTTTATTATTTTTAATATAAATTTTTTTTATTAAGTTATAAGTATTTATTATTTGAAAATTTTTAATGCGGGTGTTATATTGTATACGAAATATGCTAACTCAAAATACTTTAATTTAAGTTTATGAGCAGTATATATAATATTTTACTTTACTCAAGGAGTGGGAAAATTGGATAGTAGAGAAATTAGACCGGGTATATTTTCCGTTGGGGCAATTGATTGGGACAGAGAATTATTTGATGCTTTGATCCCCTTACCTGACGGTACATCATATAATTCATATTTAATACAGGGTTCGGAGAAAACAGCTTTAATAGACACTGTTTATCCACCTAAAAAAGATACATTATTGACTAATCTTAAAAATTTATCTGTTAATAGATTAGATTATATAATTGCAAACCATGCAGAGCCGGATCATTCTGGTTGTATATCTGTATTGTTAGAAATATATCCAAGTGCAAAAATTGTAACAAATGCAAAGTGTAAAGGCATACTCAAGGATCAGTTCTTCTTTGATGATAGTCAATTTATTGTTATAAGTGATAGAGAAACATTATCTTTGGGAGATAAGACATTTGAATTTATCATAGCCCCTTGGGTACATTGGCCTGATACTATGCTAACTTATCTAAAAGAAGATAAGATAATGTTTACCTGCGATTTATTCGGATCTCACTACTCAACAAGTGAGCTATTTGCAAATAACGAAGCTAAGTACATGCATGCGGCAAAAAGATATTACGCAGAGATTATGATGCCATTTAGGAAGATCATTAAGAAGCACCTTAATACATTAGCAGAGTATGATATTGAGCTATTGGCGGCCAGCCACGGGCCTGTGAATTTAAACCCTAACCACATGATAAATGCGTACCAAGACTGGATATCTGATGATGTAAAAAATGAAATAATTATCCCGTATGTGTCTATGTATGGCAATACAACCAAAATGGTTGAGTACTTGATAAACAGTTTTGCGAAAAAGAACTTTGTTGTTAGGCCATTTAATATCATAACTACTGATATGGGCGAATTAATCGAGGCTTCTGTTGATGCATCTACTATTATTTTTGGTACATCAACCGTACTTGGCGGGGCGCACCCTGCTGTTGCCAATGCAGCGTTTTTATTGAATGCTGTTAAGCCAAAGACTAAATATGTTTCTTTAGTAGGCTCTTATGGCTGGGGAACTACTGTATCTAAGCAGTTAAAGTCAATGCTATATTGTTTACAGGCTGAGTTTATCGATCCTGTTTTAATAAAAGGGTATCCAAGCGAGGAAGATTATAGCCAGCTAGAGGCATTTGCTAAGCATATACATGAAAAGCATAATAATAATGCTCTGTCAGCAGCTGGTGCATAGATTATTAGCTTATAAAAAATATATAGATAGATCAAATGAGGCCCGAAAGCCTCATTTGTATTAGACAACTATGTTGCCTATATTTATCAAAATATCTAATACCAATTTCCATTCAACAAAGTATTAATAACAAAAATTACTTAAGTAAATTAAATTGATTCATCAATACTTTGTTGATGACAGAAAGCTTTTTGG
>JANQLL010000044.1 GCA_028280605.1 Candidatus Gastranaerophilales bacterium | reverse complement strand
AAGATAGCTAGTTGCCAGGGCGCTTTTTTTTGTTTTTATTTGTGTATTTATGTTATAATTTTTTTAAAGATTACACATAAAAGTGTATTTTTTTCTCTGTTTGTGTTTTTATAATAATGGGAATAACAAGGGGAAGAAAAAATGACTTTATCTGGATTAAACAAGCCTTATTATCAGCGATCAGCAACTATACAAGAAGTTCAGCGTTTACCTAAAAGTACAGGGCATCAGCTACAAGAAATCAGCAGTCAAATAAGTCGTGCTAAAGCCAATTTAAATGAAGCAAAACAATTAGCTGAAAAACCGGCTAAAAGGGCAGATGCTAATGCGCTAGCTAAAGCTTTTCAAGAATTAATAGCTAAGCTTAACAGCAAATATGCTGTACTTATAGAGCGTCAAATGAAAAAATTGCCAGCACCTCCTAAAAGATTAGTTACTAAAAGCGGGTTATCTCCAGCTATAGAACAAAGATTTACTAATCTTATACATATACCTACTAAAAAGGGCTATTCTAAACCATTGGATACTCTGCTAAAGGCAAAAACTACAAATGCAAAAATTGAAGCATTAGGGGAACTTTTAAGAAGAAAATCAGGTTCCTTTACTAAGCAACTAATTAGATAATAGTTGCTATTCCAGTTATTTTAAATTTTTATAAACCAGTCGGTACAGATATTCATAAATTTTTCTTTAGATTGCAAAAACAAATCCTCTGCATGAAAATTATTTTCAAATAAAATAAACTCTTTAGGATCCAATGCTTCCTCATATAGCTTTTGCGTATGCCAAGGATATATAGTTGGATCTTTTTCACCTGCCAAAAATAAAGTTGGCACAGGGCTAACCTCTTTAATAATATTTATTGGCTTTATTTTATTTAAAAATATATTTCCCGGTCTTACATTTCTTTTTTCTTTAAAAATAAATTTTTGCAATGTCGGTATAAAAGCTTCAGACCGCCAAAAATGATTTTCGATCTTGTCAAAATCCACTGGTGCGCTGACAGCGATCAAACAATGAATATCCTTGTGTTCTGCGGCATGTATCAAACAAAGTGCCGCACCAAGCGAAAATCCAAGAATTCCTATTTTACTATAATTTTGTTTTGCAAAGTCAACAACTGTTTTTAAATCTTGCGGTTCTTTTGCAGTAAATGTATAAAAACCTGAACTTCGTCCGTGACCTCGAAAATCCATTGTAATCACATCAAAATTTTTAGAAAATAAATCAGACATATTTTTAAATGGTATAGCGTCTTTGCACATATACCATCCGTGTGCAATGATAATAACTTTATCATTGCCGTTTTTGTAATGATTAAAAGCTATATTAACTTGATCTTCTGTATTAATAAATATTTCTTTCATAATTAAAAAAATTTTCAATGTTTGTTATTAAAATTATAGCAGCTTGATTTTAATTTAACATATGGTAAATTAAATATATAAAATTTTTTTTATGCAGCTATTCAATTTTTTTATTTTTGTCGTTTAATATAATAGAGTTATATAATAATAAACAAAGGGATTTTTAATAAATAAAATAAAACATAAAAATAATTGCCACCCAATAAAAAATTTTTAACTTTTTTTAATCTTTTTTGTGTTCTTTAAAATTATACTTTTTATGATTTAAAAAAAATAAAAAATAAGTAAATAATAAAAAAGTTTAAAATTAAAAAGGGTTTGCTATAATGAACTCTAATTTTGAAGTGCTAGAACATGAATTGGATAATGGCTTAAAAGTATTATTTAAAAATGTACCCGGAGTTCATTCTGCAACGTTTATGGTCTGGTATAAGGTTGGCGCTAGAAATGAAATTGTTGGAAAGACGGGTTTATCTCATTTTTTAGAACACTTGAGTTTTAAACGAACAGAAATGTTTAAAAAAGGACAGATAATATCAGAGATAACACGCAATGGTGGTGTTTTTAATGCATATACATCTAGGGATTTCACTTGCTATTATGAGTCATTCGCCACAAATAAATTAGAGCTTGCAGCAATTATCGAATCTCAAAGAATGAATAAATTAATATTAAACGAACATGATAAAGAAGTGGAAAAGGGTATAATTCTATCAGAGTTGGAAAAAAATCTGGATAATCCATATAATGTGCTTGAAAATGAATTACGTCAGCAAGCTTATCCTCATCATCCTTATAGAATTCCAATTATAGGATACAAAGATGATTTAATAGATATAAGTTTATACGATTTACAGCGTCATTATGACAATTATTATTCTCCCAATAATGCGACAGTTGTTGTAGTCGGTGATTTTGATTCTAAGCAAATGTTTCAAATAATAAATAAATATTTTTCAAGTATCGAGCCAGCAAGTTTAAACGGACAAATTAAAGCAGAAAAAAAACAAAAAGAATTAAAAAGGTTAAAAATAAAAGAATATTCTTCCAGTCCTATAGTCAAGCTTGCTTATCATATCCCGAGTGTTGAGCATGATGATATATTTCCTTTGGTTGTGTTGGGAGAAATGCTTAATTGTGGTGTAAGCAGTAGGCTATATCAGGATTTTGTGGAGCAGCAAATAGTAACAGATATAAATACCAATGTTGAGCTCGCTAAAGATACCGGTTTATTTAGTATAATAGCGACTTTGTTTCCTAATATAAAACACAAAGAATATGAAGAAAAAATATTGGAAGAGCTTGATAACATGGTTACAGTAGCGCCGCTATCTCAAAAAGAGCTAAATAAAATAAAGAAAAGAATTAAATCAAGTTTTGAATTTAATAAGGATGGTACTTTTAAACAAGCTTATTTAATTGGTTATTATGAGAGTATTTATAGCCATGGATTTTTAGAAACCTATACTGATAAAATTCAAGAAGTAAATATTGATGATGTTAAAAGAGTTATAAAAAAATATATACATAGAAATAACTGTACAGTTGGGCATTTAATACCTGTTCATCAACAAAAAAAATCTTTATTTAATTATGATTACATACCTAAAGATACAGTTAAAGAAGAATATGATGATATACCCATTATAATCCCTAATAAACTTAAAAAATTACCGGTTTCTTTTCATAAAGAAACATTAAATAATGGCATAAAACTTATAATAAACGAAAATAAAACAGGCAATATTGTTAGGCTATACGGAACTATCGGTGCTGGAAATGTTTTTGCTTCTTCTGTTAATCCTGTTTTACCAGTATTAACCGCTGGCATGTTAAATAGGGGTTCATTAAGTAAATCTAAAATAGAAATAGCATCTGAAATAGAAGAAAAAGGTGCCACTGTCGGAATAAGTAATGTAGGTGAAATGGTTAATTTTTCTTTATCTTCCACTGTAGAAGATTTTGAAAGTGTACTAAAAATATTAAAAGTTATTCTAAAAGAGCCGGCTTTTGAAGAGGAAGAATTTCATAAATACAAAAAATTAGCACTTGCTAATGTAGCTCACAAAATGGATGACTCAAAATATTTAGCAAATATGAAGTTTACTCAAATGCTTTATCCTAAAGATCATTTATATTATATTCATTCTTTAAAAGAACAGGAAGAAAATATTATTAACATTGAATTAGAAGACTTAAAGAATTTTTATAATAATTATTATTCACCACATACAATTATTATGTCTGTGTCGGGCAATATTGATGCAGAAAAAGCCAGAATTTTAATCGAAAATGAGTTTAATGACTGGCAAGCGCAAAATATACCACATCCTTATATAAAGCCAGCACGTTTGCAGAATAAATATAAAGAAAAAATATTGCACCTGAAGAACAAATCTGAGGCAGAAGTTATAATGGGTCATTACTGTGGTATTGCTCGTAAAAGTAAAGATTTTCATAAAGCCACAGTCATGAACTTTATATTAGGTGGTAGCGGGGCTTTGTCCAGTAGAATAGGAAAAAAATTAAGAGAAGAATTAGGGCTTGTTTATAGTATTACATCCAGTTTAACGGCTTTGTCTGTGCCTGGTTCTTTGGCTATTAGATTTGGGGTTGATAATCATTATTTAAATACAGCAGTAAAAGCACTTAAAGAGGAATTAAATTCTTTTATAGAATATGGCATAGATGAAACGGAATTGAACGCTGCAAAGTCATATTTAACAGGTTCTTATCCTCTTAAATTTTCTAACAATGCTGGTATTGCAAAGCTTTTATTAACAAATGAGTATTATGGCTTGGGTGATAATTATTTAAATGAGTACCTCGAGATAATAGATAATATTATGGTAGAAGATATAAATGAAACTATACAAAAATATATTCATCCAGAGTTATTTTCTGTTGTTATGGCTGTATCGAGGCTAGAGCACATTTAATTTTTTTAATGCTTTTAATGTCTCTTTTGCAATTTTTGAAAATTTGCCTTCTGTTATTGCAGAAAATTCTTTTAATAATATATTTTTTGCCTCTTCAGGTACTTTAGACAAATCTGCAAGTATTGTTACTATTTTGTTATTCAAATCTTTTTGAAGAAAAGGTACAAACATTTCATCTTTCATTATTTCTGCATATTTCCATCCTCCCTCTTGGTTTTTAACGATCAAAAGGTTTTCTTTTACAAATTGTTTAAGTTCAGTTCCAAAGAGTTTTGAATTTTCAGTCCCTGTAAGTATAGCTCTTTTAACATCTGGATTTGGAGCCTTAACTAGCCTAAATCTATGATTTAAAGATATAGAAACAGAGGAATCATTGTTAAATGTTTTTAGTTTATCTTGAAATTTTACAGACATACCCCTCCCGCCATAAAGCTTTGTAACGATAGTAGATGAACCGGCTTTTCTAAAAACAGTATTTCCTGGTAAATATTCTATAATTTCAATTCCAGTGTGATATAAAGTCTTTTTGTATTTCCTCCCTCCATTAGTCCACCTGACACGCATAATATTATTGCCTTTTACCGGACCCAAGTATGAATCCATTGCAGCTATTGCTTGTTCTGAAAACTTTGTTTTTTTTAATATGTCACTTTTTATAATATCAGAGGTTTCAATAAGTAAATCAACTTCACCTGTATCGAAATTTTTTTTAAGCAAAGAAATTGATTCTCCCTCTGGCGTAATATATTCTGCTATCTTTGTCTGTGATCCTAAATCCTTAGTTGTAATAAGGCTTCCTTGTTCATATTCTTTAATTTGAGTGTCATCCGGCAAGATTTGCCTAAGAACATTACTCTCTGGAGGATATTGTTTTCTCAGCTTCCCATTTTTGTATACATGAACTCTTCCATTCCTATAAAAATGGGTAAGCTTATTTTTATCTTTGTCCACTATGGATATATGATCATCAAGAAAATCATTTACAATAAAACGGTTTTCATCTTTATTTGGGTCTATTTTATAATAATAGGTACTCTTTTGAAGCTTTCCTTTTCTCTTTATAGGCGCACATTCTACCTTTTTAAGCTTTCCAGGAGAGGTTGTTACTACTGTTCTATCAGTGTAACGTATTTTTCTTGTGCCGTCTTCATATTCAGCAGCTAATTTATCACTGTCATAATGATAGTATTCTGATGTGCCATCCGTGAATCTAGTTATTATTACATCCTCTCCATCTTTATTTTTTACTGGAAGTGGACCTTCGGCAATCATTTTTTTTTGGCTTAATGTAGGAATCGGTGGATAACCAGGAGGCGCTGGCAACATTTTATACCTTCTTTCTTTTTTTTATTACTTTTAGTCAACCAACAATTATACTTTCAAATAAAAATTTAATTCAAATATTTTATACAAAAATTAACATTAGTTCCAGCCTTATAGCTGTTTTTTTTTGTTTACATCTTTTGTATTTTATTTTTTTTAAAAAGAAATTAAAAAGCACATTTATTTTGTCCAAAATGAATCAAAATTAAACTTGTAAAGTTAGGTTTTTAATTTATGCAATGGTTTTATCGAGGCTAGAGCACCTTTAATTTTTTTAAAGCTTCTAATATATCTTTTGCAATTTTTGAAAATTTTATCTCTTTTAAAGATTTCAAGTCTTCTGATAAATGAAATTTAGATAAATTAACAAGTATTTCCAATTCATTAGTGTTGCTTTTTTTTAGAAAAGGAATGAATTTTTCACCTTTCATTACTCCTGCAATTTTTGTATTTGTGGCTTTATCTTTATTTATTATGAACCCTTCTTTTACTAATTCTTTTAATTCACCCCCTTGCGCAGTGCTGTCTCTTTTTACCAGACCCAAGTATGAATCCCTTGCAGCTTTAGCTTGTTCTGAAAATTTTGTTTTTTTAAATATTTTACTTTTTGTAAGGTCAGAGGTTTTAAAAAGTAAATTAACTTCTCCTGTATCGAAATTTTTACTAAGCAAAGAAATTGATTCTCCCTCTGGCGTAGTATATTTTGCTGTCTTTGTCTGTGCTCCTAAATCTTTAGTTATAATAAGTCTTTTTTTTTCAAATTCTTTAAATTGAGTGCCATCTGGCAATGCTCCCCTATGAATATCACCCCCTAAACGATATTTTTTTATTTGCTTTCCTGTTTTGTATACAAGAACATTTCCATCCTCATAAAAATGAGTAAGCTTTTTTTTATTTTTGTCATTTATGGATAAATTACCATCAAGAAAATCAGTTACAATAAAACGAGCCTCTTTTTCATTTTCATTATTGGTGGTTTGGTAAATGATATTTTTTTGAAGCTTTCCTTTTCTCTCTTTAGGTGGATATTCTATCTTTTTAAGCTCACCAGGAATTGTTGTTTCTGTTTTTCCATCCTTGTAGCTTATTACATATTTGTCCTTTTTATACTTGGCAATTATTATATCAGAGTCCATAAGATAGAATTCTGATGTGCCATCCTCAAAGTTAGTTGTTATTTGACGCTTTCCATCTTTCTTTATTGATATAAAGGGAACCTCGACTATCTTTTTATCCGGGTTTAATGTCGGAATCGATGGGTACTTAGGGTTCACTGACCTCTTACTTGAATTTGTTGTCGGAACCCTTGAAGAGCCGGGAAGCGCTGACCACATTTTATACCTTCTTTCTTTTATTACTTTTAGTCAACCAATAATTATGCTTTTAAATAAAAACTTAATTCAAATATTTTAAAAGTTTTTACACTAAAGTTAATATTAACTTTAGCCTTATAACTGTAAGTGAGGTTTTTAAATTATGCAATGGCTTTATTATATGTTTGTATCGAGGCTATAGCACCTTTAAATTTTTTAAAGCTTCTAATAT
>JANQLL010000043.1 GCA_028280605.1 Candidatus Gastranaerophilales bacterium | reverse complement strand
ATCAGCGGGCTTGGATGTGAAAATTGAAAATGTAATAGACAATGGTGAACTTTCCGCTAGGCAAAGGGGAGTTTATCGTTGCTATTTTTATGTGTGTCCATTATCCGTATAAAAAGCACGAAACAAACTCCACCAATAATAAAGAATTTAGTCGAAAATCGTTGCGTATACCTTAAGCCAATCGATGGCTAAACCGTAAGTAATAAAAGTGGCGACTGCCACCCGCATAAAAAGCGCATGACAAAGTCCATCAGTAACGTTGAACTAAAGCTATAGTTCAACTGTACACCTAAAGCCAGTCATTGACTCAAGGTAAGTAATAAAAAGGTGCTGACTAGCACCTAGAATTTGAAAGCATTTAGTAGTTTATCTATAAGTCCTTGCTCTTCTTTTACATATGTTTCGTTTTCGAGTTTTTGAAGCTTTAACTCTACTTCCTCTAGCCAGTTAGAAGGTGCTGACATTTTAGAGCAAGTTCTATAGTGCTCTATAGCTAAATCATATTTTTTCTGAGACTCATAAGTTTCAGCCAGGCTAAAACAAGCTTCCCTGTTAGCAGGATCAACCTCTAACAACGATGTATAGCATTGAATCAAAGAATCAAAGTCGCCAAGCTTTTTGTATAATTCGGCCAGCTTCTTGTAAGAGCTTGTATCTTTTTTGTTTATGCCTATTGCTTTTTGATAATACTCTATTGCCACATAGTCTTCCGAAATATTTTCATATAATTCCGCGATTCTTACTGCTAAATCCGCATTATCACTTTTAAATTCCAGCGCACACGTGAATTCGTCTATAGCAAGTTGAGATTCTTTTTTCAAATGATGGAATACGCCATAATTGTAATGCATTTCGTAAGAATTACCAATTGCTTCGTTGATTTCAGCGGCTTTTTTATATCCATAAGGGCTTGCCGGTATTATTTCTTTTATTTTATTTACCTGCTCCAGTGCCTTGTCATATAATTCTTCTTGGGAGAAGTAGTCGGCCATTGCACTTAAAGCTTCTGTATTTTTATCGTCTTCTTCTAAGACTTCTTGTATTAGGGTATAAGCATCTTGTTTATCACCTAACGCCAGTTTTACAGAGCCCATTGATACTTTATATGAGAGATTATCAGGTTCGCTTATGAATAACCTTTTAACCCACTTATAGGCTTTATTGTAGTTTTCCATATCCATATAAAGATCTATTAGTTCTTCCATTGCCTCTTGATCAGTAGAGTCAAGCTCCAAGGTTTTCTCATAAGCTTCACAAGCTGAGTCTATGTTGTCAGATTTGAGATATGCTTCTGCCAGGCTTCTGGTTGCATCCACATTATTCTCATCTCTATCTGTTATTGCTAAATATGCATCGATTGCATACATGTATTTTTCTTCTTGCATATAGAGTTCTGCTATATGAAATTGTGTTTCTATAAAGTCTGCGTCAGATTCAGCATGCGGAAGAGCTTTTTTATAGTCGCTTAAAGCATAGGACAGCTTTTCATTCATCCTGTTTATTTTAGCTCTTGTCATATAGTAGTTAAATTTGTCTGAAGATTCGTATATGTCCATTAACTGAGAATGAGCTACCATGTTATTTGGGTCATTCGCCAGTATTAATTTATAAAATTTTGCAGCTTCCTGTTTTTGTCCCATTATAAAATATACGTTTGCCAGGCTTTCTACGGCTTCCATATTGTCCGGGTTGCTTGTAAAACAATCGTGATAAAGACGTCTTGCATTATCCAGATCATCTGTAGTCTCGTATAAGTCTGCAAGTTTCATTACTATGCCTTCTACGGGCTGCTGCTGCACAACTATTTTAAGATGTTCAATTGCTTGTGCGTAGTCTTCTTGAATTTCGTAAATCTGCGCTAGCACATAATTAGCATCTAAATTAAATGGATCAAGTTCTATTACTTCTTTTAAAAGCACTTGCGCTTTATCTAAATCCTGAGTTTCCAAGTGCATTTTTATAAGTTGCATTCTTGCATCAATATTGTTTGGTTGTTCTTCTATCATAGCCAAAAGCTCTTCCATTTTTTCCCCTCGCCTTAATCGAATTATTTTGTCTATATATTATACATTAATTCTTGTTAGGTTTTTATTTTTAGTGTATCTGCAATATTTTAATAATTTTACCACAACCTAATAATCTGAAAAGTATTTTAGAGTTTTTATTCTACTCATCAATTATATTAGACCATTCTTTTCAGAATTATAAAATTGTTTCATTTAATTTAACACAATTAACCTGAAAAGTATTTTAGAGTTAATATATCATACATTATATCAAAATATCAAAAAAATATGTTATAGTAGTCTAGTGCATAGTTTTAGTCTGGCTTGGTATGAAAAATAATAAAATCACCCTACTTTTAATAATCATTACGCTTTTATTCTTACGTTGTGTTGTAATTGCTAAAATATCAAAGGATAGAGATATTTGGTTTGCTGATATTACTCATTTATCAGAATTGCAGGATAGAGATTTTAAAACTTTAGCCAATTATTCTTTTAAAAAATTAAATAATTTTGATATTAAAAAAATAACCTTTTCTAAAGCTATACAAACTGATAAAAAGCCAAGAATAGTTTTTTTATCTGTAAGTGATGGGCAAGCTAAAGCAAATGTTTATAAAGGCGCTGGGCTAGGGCTCTTAAACGCAACGAATTTAGCTATTAGTAGTTATTTAAAAGCTAAAAAAATAAATTATATCCCCAAATGGCTACGGCTTGATATTGTCTCTGAAGTAGTGGACTCAAAAGGTAAAAATATAAACTTTGATAAGACTTTATTTGGGTTTGCAACTGACAGACAAGCATCAGAAGCGTTTTTATCACCAGAGATGATTGCTAATAGGTTAATAACAGAAAAAAGTA
Organism: Candidatus Gastranaerophilales bacterium; assembly: GCA_028280605.1. Classification (GTDB taxonomy): domain Bacteria; phylum Cyanobacteriota; class Vampirovibrionia; order Gastranaerophilales; family JANQFW01; genus JANQFW01. The sequence goes on along the minus strand of JANQLL010000043.1, from coordinate 24,795 downwards.
AAAAGGCTCTTTATTTTTTTTATACAAAAAGCTATTTTGCTGACGGCAAAAAAGTATTTGAACTATATAGAAACCATCAAAGATTAAAAGACTTAAACAATCAAAAGCTTTTATATGCAGCTGTTGCAGCCGGAGAATACTTTAAAAGGACTGTTGATGAGAATGGCAAGTTTGTTTATCTTTATTTACCAATTAAAGATGAAATAGGCAGTAGTTATAATATTCTCAGGCATGCCGGCTCTATTTGGTCAATACTTCAACTTTATGGGGTTACTAAAGATAAAGAACTTTTAAATATAGCTAAAAGGGGTATAAATTATCTTAAAAGACAAGCTAAGCAGTGCAAAAACAGTACAAGTAAACCTTTATGCATAATTGAGAGAGATGCCTTTAAGCTTGGAGGAAACGGTCTTGCTGCTGTTGCAATAGCTGAATATCAAAAAATAACAGGGGATGAGACTTATAATAATTTATTACTTTCTCTTGGTGATGGTATGCTTGAACGATTAGAAAAAAATGGAAACTTTAGATCGCATAAAGAAAGATATTCAACAGGGCAAGTCTTGGATTTTCGATCTTCTTATTATCCTGGGGAGGCTATACTAGCCTTATTAAAAATTTATGAACTAAAAAATAAAGATAAAAAATGGATTGATGCAGCAATAAGGGCAGCTCATTACAGAATAAACCACGATCCGCATTATTCTATAGAAAAACGTGATCATTGGTTTTTGTATGCCCTAAGTGATTTGTACAGGTATGAAAAAAATAATCTGTATTTAACCCATGCTTTTAAAATTGCTGATTATATTCTGCAAAATCAGTTGAAGGACCAAAAATATCCTGATCAAAACGGTGCATATTTTAAAACAAGTGTAACTTCAACTGCAACTAAATCTGAAGCGGTATGTGCTGCGTACAAATTAGCCAAGGACTTTGGTTATACAGATAATCAAAGCAGATATAAAAAATCACTTATAAAAAGTATTATTTATCAACTGCAATTTCAGGCAAGACCTGAATTAACAATGTATTTTAACAATCCAAATTTTGCTTTAGGTGGGTTTTATAAAGATATTGGCAAATATAATATTAGAAATGATTATGTTCAGCACAATTTATCTTCTATAGTGTGTGCAATGGATCTCTAAGTTTAAAATTTTTTTATTCATTATTTATTTATATTTAAGTTGTTTGTAATATGCATTCCTGTTTTTGTGGTTGCAAGACCAGCCTCGGAGCATTCTTTTAATAAAGGTGACATTAAGATACCGGCTTGTTTCATTGCATCAACAACTTCATCTAAAGGGATAGCACTTTTTATACCGGCTAAAGCCATTTCTGATGCTGTGGCAGAATGAATTGCTGAAAAACCATTGCGCTTAATACAAGGAACTTCCACCAGTCCAGCTACCGGATCGCAAGTGAGCCCAAGTACATTTTTTAATGCTAATGCAGCTGCATTTAATATTTTTTCGTTATCTCCACCCATAAGCTCAGTAAGCGCACCTGCTGCCATTGTTGATGCAACACCGCATTCTGCCTGACAGCCTGCAATTGCACCCGCAAGAGCTACTTTAAAAGAGATAATTTTTCCGATCCCGGCAGCTGTTAGTAGTGCATCTATTTGTTTTTCTTGGCTTATATCAAATTTTTCGGAATAAGCTATTAATGCAGCCGGTACTATACCACAGGAACCTGCCGTCGGACAGGCTACAACTTTTCCCATTCTTTGGTTTTCTTCCAGAGTTGCAATTGCATAAGCCATTATATTGCCATATAATTCACCAAAAGGTGTTTTAATTTCTTTATTTGTATAGCGTTTTATTATTTTATTGGAATCATCACCTACAATACCGGTTGGGGATAACTCTTTGTTTGCAAGTCCTTGTTTTATACTGCTGTGCATAACATCTAAGCTTTCTGCAAGCTTGCTTCTTACAAAGCTTATGCATTTTTCTTGCAAAGAAGCCTCTTGATCTTGAAAAACTTCAAAAAGTTTTTTATTATTATTGTTTGCGTGTTCAAGTACTTCTGCAAAAGTAGAGAGTTTTATCACCTTTTTATTGCCTCTATTCTTCTAACTAAATACATATCAGGAAGTTGCTTCATTTTTTCCAGAGCTTCATCTGCTATTTGGTCATCAAGACAAATTGTCATTGCGGCTTCTTGCCCTTTGCTCTTTCTGTCACACAGCAAAGATGCAATGTTAATATTGTAGTCCTGTATATATTTGCTAACTAAAGACATCATGCCGGGTTGATCCTTGTAAACAAGTACAAGTGTGTGATATTCTCCTGTTAAGGTGACTTTAAAGCCATTTATATTAATAACTTCTATCTCGCCTGCACCAAGAGAATTGCCGGATACAAAAAGTTTATTTTCTCCTGTTAATTCTATATCAACACTGTTTGGATGTCTGTCAGTGTCATTTTGATATAAAAAATTAACAATAATTCCTTGAGTTTCTGCTTGTTCCAAGGAGTATTTTATTTTTGGATCGTCTACATGTAAGCCAAGCAGGCCGGCGACTAATCCTTTATCTGTCCCATGACCTTTGCCTGTTTTGGCAAAAGAATTATAGAGAGTTATTTTTATTTCTTTTGGGGTTTCTCTGTATATTTTTTGCGCAAGAAGTCCTAATCGTACAGCACCTGCTGTATGAGAACTCGATGGACCTACCATTATCGGACCGATTATGTCAAATATTGAAGTATTGTTCATGCTAATTATTATATATGAAATATGAAATTATTTGAATTTGAACTTATTATAAATTTTGCAGATGAATTTTATTTCTACTTTTTTTGTTTTTTATTTTTTATTTTATCGGAAATATTTTGGAAATATTTTAGTTAAATTTAGGTAACAATAATTTAATACTATTATATTCAGGAAGTAATACATATAATTTAAACAAGGAGTTAGTTGTGAATAGCATAATGTTTGCAAATTCAAATATTGCTGAAAAAGACTATGACAAGCCTTTATTCCCCATCAGTACATTGGCTGATATTTTAAATGTGCATCAGAGAACTTTGAGAATTTATGATGAAGAAGAAATTTTAGTGCCAAAAAGAAATTCTAAAAATAGAAGGTTATACACATATAAAGATGTAGAAAAAGGCATGTTTATTCAATTTTTGGGTAGAGAGCTTGGGATTAATATTTCTGGAATTAAAATTATTACTCAAATGCTGGAAAATATGAAAATTGATCCTAAAGAATATAGAAATTATGTAGCAGAAATCTCAGAAAATATTGGTTTTACTGAAGAAATTAAAAAAGAAAATATAGAAAAAAAACTTAGAAGGGGTAGAAAACCGTCTAAGGATATTACTTAATACAGCAAAACTTGTTTCATACTTAATACTATTGAAACAAACTTTCGGGTCTGATTGTTCAGGCTCTCTTTTTTCGATTATAAAACTTTATATTTATTAAAAAAGTTAATATTTTGTTTTTTTTAAAGTTTTATTTGTTATATTTAAATATGTAAGGAAGTAAGTAAATATTTTCTTTTTGTAAAACCACCTTGATTATTAAATTATAACCGGAGAATCATTATGATTGGGGTTGAGTCTGATACGGCAATCTTAAGAAACGCTAAAGAAGTATTTGAAATAGAATCAAGTGCAATAATGCACCTTGGAAGCTTGTTAACAAGTGACTTTGAAGAAGCAGTAAAGCAAATAATTAATTGCAAAGGCAAAGTTATAATATCAGGAATGGGTAAATCCGGTATAATAGGCAAAAAAATAGCTGCCACATTTGCCAGCACAGGCTCTCCAAGCTTTTTTATGCATCCGGGCGAAGCCTACCATGGTGATCTGGGTATGATTTCTTCTGATGATATTTTTGTGGCTATTTCCAATTCCGGTGAAACTGGTGAAATGCTACAATTGATACCTTTTTTAAAAGAAAATAATAATATAATAATTTCTATAACTGGTGTACCGGGATCAACTTTGGCTATAAACTCGCATTATCATTTGAATGTGCATGTGGACAAAGAAGCATGCCCGCTTCAGCTTGCACCTACCGCATCTACTACTGCGACTCTTGCAATGGGGGATGCATTGGCGGTTGTGCTTATGAAAGAAAGAAACTTTCAGCTGGAAAACTTTGCAAGATTTCATCCTGGCGGAAGTTTAGGTAAAAAATTACTTACAAAAGTTCAAGATATTATGGTATCTGACAATTTGCCTATTGTAAAAAAAGAAGACGGAATCAAAAAAGTTATTCAGGTTATTACTTCATCGGCATTGGGGCAGGCTGTTGTTGTTGAAAATAATATCATCTTAGGTATTATTTCCGATGGTGACTTGCGTAGGGCTATGACACATTCGGAAGAAGGATTTTTTAAGATTAAAGCTCAGGATATTATGACAATTAACCCTAAAATTGTCTGTAAAGGCACTATGTTTAGTGATGCAGAGGATTTGATGCTGCAAAATAAAATTAACTCTTTGTTAGTTGCTGATAATGGCATGTTGGTTGGTATTGTCCAGATTTACGGGCTGAATAACAGATAATTTTTTATGTTTATTTTTTAAATAAAATTTAAATATAGTAAAATAAAAATAGTTAAGGTGAGAAGTCGGCGGTATAACTAACCGCCTCCTACTCGATTTTTAGGTTGCTTTTATAGCTTATTATTTTCAATTAATTCTTTTTTGGACTCATATACAGCTTGAGCGACAAGCGCTTCTGTACCTTTATCGGAACCATTATTTCCACTTTTTGCTTTTGCTATAATTTCACTTACAGATAAAGCTTTATTTTCTAGTTCCGCCTTTGCTAAGAGTCTAGCTTCATTTTCAGCTCTTAATTTTGCGTCTAAAAACTCTTGCATTTGCTTATCTGTCATACTATGTTGCTTATTAACCTGATTGATTATACTATGATTGAGTTTTGAGCTAGATTTTGACTTGGACTTAGATGTCCCTACGTTTGTATTGTAAGCATTACTTCTTGACCTTGACCCATCATCATCGTCATCGCCACCTCTTCTGTAAGAACTTTGTTTTGATTTTACTCTACCATCATCATCGTCGCCGTCGTCATCATCATCATCGCCGCCTCTTCTTCTTGATGATTTTACGCTACGTTCATCGTCATCGCCCCATTTTGCATATGAGCTTTGTTTTGATCTTACCCTACCATCGTCGTCATCATCATCGTCGTCATCATCATCGCCGCCTCTTCTTCTTGATGATTTTACGCTACGTTCATCGTCATCATCACTTCTTCTATAAGAACGTTCTTTTGAACTTATTTTATCGCCTTCATCGTCATCATCGCCACCTTTTTTGCTCGATGATTTTACATTATAGTCGTTCATATCGTTCCATTTGAGATTATCTTTATTGGCAGATGAGTTTATGAATTTTTTAATAAATTCTTCTGCTCTTTTATATTTTGCTTCTGCTTGCTTAAGATCTAATTTTAATTGTTGTTCAGCTTTTTTAAATTTTTCTTCCGCTTGTTGCAACTTTAAGTTGCCTTCTTCTTGCTTAAAGTTACCATTTGCTTTTAATTTTGCTTCTTCTTTTTTAAATTCTTTTTTTATACCTTCTTCACCTTTTGTAAGGTCTATACCCTTTTCAGCTTTTTCTTGACCCTTAAAAGGAACTTGTACTGGTGGCATTGGTTTTATTGCTTGATCTTTAATATGATTACCTATTGCTGGACTTGCATTTGCTATTGTTTGCTCTTTAGCCGGAATATTCATTGGTGGCATCGCTTTTATAGCATTATCAGCCTTCGGTTTTAAAGGCTGCGGTTTCAATGCGTTTTCAATTGATTGAAGCTGTTTTTGCAATTTTAGCATTTCAACTTCAGAATTATTCGCATTTTGTTGTTTTTCTACAAATGTTAATTTATTGGCATCTTTTTTGTCTTTTATACCAAAAAGAGATTCATCACTTTTTGGCTTTAACCAATCCGAAACTTTAGATTTTAAGCCTTTTTGGGCTTGTACGCTTGCTTGTTGATTGACGTTTGTTTTTTTAGCTATATCTGTTTTTACCTGATTAGGAATAAGGTTAACACCCATAGCAATCTCCTTTGTTATAAACTTGCTATATCTTATTTATATAAAAACATAATAATATATAAAAATTCAATACTATAACATATAGTAACAAAACTTCATAAAAAATTTTTCTAATGACAGGTCAGGAGTTTAACAAAAGTTGACTCCCATTAAAAATTGCAAATAATGTCTGGAATATATGTTCTCCCTATTTTTTGCTGTTTCAATCACAGAAGCAATAATATCATGGCAAAAAATGCATTATTTTCTTCTTTATTTTTTTTCAACATGTGAAAAACCTCCGTTTTTAATTTACTACTTTTCGGAGGTTTACACAAAATTATTTATGGATTCTCATAACTTTTTACGGAATCATTTCTTTCTTTTTATGGAACTAAGAACGTTTAAATAGCTTTAACCCAACCTTCTACTCTTTGATCGTTGGTCATTAAATCCGGGTTGCTCAGATATTGATTTAAAACATTTTTAAATCCTCTTTGATAATCATCAATCATTGAGCGATCCATGTTTCCATTCAAGCCTGATGTACCCCCACGATGATAATCGATAAACTTATTCATACCATGCTTTCTCATTAAATGTAGCATTATACCTGATGCATCCTTTAAGTTATTAGGATCATTTAAAGCGCCTGGGTTATTTAAATATTTTGGATCCAACTTTCCATCTTTCACTGCCTCTTTTATCATTGATTTATTTAGTTTATATGGGCTAAAGCAAGCAGAATCTCCACCCTTACCATCGCCAAATTTGTACTTACTACTCATATCTTGAGTTTCCATATTTGCAATAGCCAACAATGCTGCATTTTCTTTTCTAGTCGCACCATTTGCCATTGCTGATTGTGTTATAGCTAGTTTATTTTTAGCCAAGCCAGCTACTGCATAAGAACCGGTTTTCTTTGTATCTGCCTTGATAAACGCATCTAAACCAGGAGTACCTGCTTTTGGTGTACTAGAAAATGGATTAGATTTAACAGGAATTTGACCAGTTTTTGCGGAGACTGAAGTAGGCTGAGCAGCTAAAGAGGTAGGTTTGGCAATTGGTTTAGCTACTGCCTTGCTCCCTGGCTTGGCTAGAGTAGGCGCAGGCTTTTTATCTTTTACTGTGTATCCCGTATTTTTTTGAGTACTGCTACGAGTACTTGGCTTTTTAGTGCTTGAAAATATGGACTTAGGTTCCTTTTTTTTACCTGTTGTTTTTTTAGGTTGAGATCTTGAGCCAGATCTTGACCTTGTTTTTGGTTTTGGTTTTGACCTGGATGATGACCTACTGGCCTTTCGAACCATACTTAATCTCCTCTCATCTCTCTGTATGTAAAATTTAGCATTTTATTATAACTGTTCTTCTTTATATTCTCTCTTCTCTAATTTAAAAGCCTAAAGTATATATTGATCATGAACTGCATATATATAATAAAAAATATTTAATTATTATATTGATTATTTTCTTGCATTTATTAAGTTATTTGAATATAATAAGCCTTAAAATTTAAATTAAAAACAATATTCAATCATAAAAAATCTGCAAATATTTTAAAACTAATAATTAAGCTCGATACTTTCTCTTGATTTTAACAATTAAAAAAGATAACAGACTTAACTTTCAAAAAGATTTGGATACTATTTTTTAAATTGCTTTAACATTGCTCTTCACTCTTTGGTCGTTACTCCAGAGTTCTTTATTATTTGCATATGCACTAATCAGCTTATGCATAGCTTGATCATAGTCATCTATTTTTGATCTTGGGTAATTGCCATCACGTCCTGAAGTACCACCTCTAAGATAATCTATAAATTTTTTCATACCATACTTTTTCATTAAATGGGTCATTACTTTTACACCATCTTGCAGATTGTTATTTATAGAATCTGGATTACTTTGATATTTTGAGTCAACAGCCCCATCTTGCGCAGCCTCTTTAATCATAGATGCATTACATTTAAACGGAGTAAAGCAAGCAGATCCACCGCTTTTACCATCACCATGCTTATAATTACTATCCATTTTTTCGGTTTCCTGATTTGCTATTGCTAATAATGCAGCGGTTTCATTTTCTGAGGCACCGCATTGTTTTGCTGCAGCTACTATTTTTTGTTTATTTTGTCCTAGTCCGCTTACATTATAAGAATCTACGTTACCGCTGCCACCTTTAATATAAGAATCTATACCTTTTGTTTCGCCATTTGCACCTCCAGCACCTTGATCGGGAGAAGGACTTCCAGGCCCACGACCAGACCCTCTATTCTCAGAGGCTAGGCTAGATCCGGGGCATCCGCAACCATTATCAGGTGAAGATTTTCCAGAACCATTAGCGGTTCCTGTCCCCCCTGAGCCCTGACGTTTTTGCCCCTGCGGACCTTCGTTATTTAATCCAAATAAACCACCTAACAGATTGCCTACAGACCCAAGAATATTGTTCACCAAAGAATCTACACCGCAATCTGATCCGTTGGAGTTAGCAAAACGATTATCTCCAAAGAAATCATTGTCTCTATTGCACATTTCATATGAATCGTCAAACAGTCCATTGAATGCAAAATCACTATCTTCATCAAAACCAAAGTACCCCCCAAAGTCAGAATCATTTCCATAAGAAAAACATACTGACTCTTCAGACCCGTTGGATTCATAACTATAATTTACAGAATGCCGCGCTCCATTGCCTCTTATATGAAAGCTTAGGAAATTTGATACGTTATCAGTAAATGTCATATTAACGCTCCTCTATGCCTGCTTTAACTGACAATACGCAATGTGTTTTAACAAATCTTGTTTCTTCTACTTTTCAATAACAAGATTGCTAACTACAGCCATATAGTTCTAATACATGACTCCAATATTTAATTTTTATAGTTCAATATAATAATAACTACTAATTGATGATTAAAACGTTGTATATAATATGCTATATATATATTAAAAAATATTTCACTAATATATTGACTTTAAAGTGGCAAATATTAAGTTTTTTAAACATCTTTTTGATTTTTCATACCTCTTTAGAAATAAACACTTTAAGCATTTTTTTCTTTGACTAATCTTTAAAAAATGCACAAAAAAATATACAGTCGAGGTACTGATGAATATCGACTGCTTATATAAGAGACTATTATTTGAAAGAAGAGAACTAAAATATAATAAATAATAAAAGGCTAAACTAATAGAATAGATATAACGTTGTAGGAACTTCTATTGAGAGGGGTTTAAATGCTGACCTAACCAATATATGCAATGATGATTTTAAATCTTTTTACTTATATTAGTTTATATCCTTGATAAATAAATTTAAAACTTTTATATTTAGCTTTCGAAAATAGCAAATATATACAAATTGTTTATCACTTGAAATCTCCTCTTTGATATGCTTACGATGCTTTTAAATTATCGACTTCAATGAGTTTAAAAAATTAATAAAAAATAATGATTGTGCTATTATATGATTTCTTTTTGTATTTAATAAATGAAATGTAATGTGTTATATATATAAAAACAAAATACTTTAAAAAATTGCTATAATGCCTCAAAAATACTTTAATACTTTTCAATTTCTTCAATCCTGGTAAATCTAATAAAATAGACTATACTCTGAACTGCGAAGCGGTAGCGTTACAAATTATACTAACTCAAAAATACTTTTCAGATTATTAAATCGAGTTAAAGTTAATAAAATAAACTATTCTCTGAAAAGAGTAATCTGAAATTTAATTAATGAGCAGTATTAAATGGTCAATTTCACTTTGTATAAGCTCATTCAAAAGCGTAATCTGAAATTTTATTGAGAACCAGTACAAATCTAAACAAAATAAAACAGTCGATAAACGACTGCTAGGTAAGAGACATTTATATAAAGGAAAGAGAATATTGAGTGTAAATTTGATCGAGTGTGCTAACCAAAACGGGAACTCCTAATGGGAGAATAGTTGAGAGAGGTAAAAAAAATCTGCTTGACTGACTTAATTAAAAGAAGATAGTTACTTACTAATTCTAAAATTAGATATATAATATTTAGTTAAACATATATTTAATTACTTCTTAAGTAATTAAATATATAATTTTGGTGATCATTTATAGAATCTCCTGTTAATATGCTTACGATGATTGTTATGGATATATATACTGCTAATCAATTAAATTTCAGATTACTCTTTAGAATGAGCTTATAAAAAATAAAATTGACCATTTCATTTTTAACGCTCCCGCTTCGCAATTCAGAGAATAGTTTATTTTATTAACTTTAACCCTATTTAATAATCTGAAAAGTATTTTAGTGGGAGTATATTATTGATCATCTACAATAATAGTGTACATGCTTAAAAAAAAATATCTACCAGTTGCTATCGACTGGCTGGTCTGCACTCGGCTTCACCTCGGAAAATTCGGTTAGTTTTCATAGTCGGTATTTGTAAAACTACGGTCAATAAAAGGCGTTAACGAAACTTTTATAAATAAAAAAAAATTGCAATGACAAATCTCCTTTTGTTATACAAAAAGCTTGCCATTGCAATTAAAAATCTCTAATTTTTACGTTAAGTCCTCTAGTAATGAGGTTTTTTCTTGTTTAATCCTTCTTTCTTACTATTATTTATATCTATTATATTATTTTTTATCTGATTATTTTCATCGCTAAAAGTATCTTCTTTAATAATATTTTCTTTTTTATTATCTGTTAAAATATCGATATCGCCTGCTGAAGCAGCATCGGCCACCTTCGCATCAGTGGAAATTTCTTTGTAAATCTTTAAATTCGCCAGTTTTGAGCCGGCTTTTACTAATTTATACTTCCCCTGTTTAACTTTTTTCAGTTTCTTTTCTGCTTTTTCTTCCAATTTACGTTGTCGTACTTCCTTCCGTACATCTTCACAGCATTGCTCAACAAACTTGTTACGTTCTACTGCATGTAGCTTTGCAGATTTACGACGTTGGGCGTTAATTACCCTTTGCTCATAGTCACGATTTTTATAATCCCTGTAATACTCAAAATGCTCATTGTACCTTTTCTCTTCCTGTTCAGGTGTTACAGGCTCATCTTCCCATGTTTCATAGCTGAAATATTTTATTTCATCTTCCTGGTATGGGTCATAATACTTATCTCGTGCCAAAGCAAGATAATCATCTTTATAACAGATGTTATGCTTGACTTTATCAAGCCTGAACTGGGACCGGCGCACACAGCGAATTTTATAGAGCAGTTCCTTGTGTGCGTCTATTATTCTAGTCAGGGGATTATCTGAGTAACCCTCCCGGCGACCGGGGTAAGATATATCATTGGGTTCTGAATTTGAGCAATCTTTTGGAATCGGCAGGTGTAATATTTCTTTTACATTGCTGTAGCTCACTTGATCAGGTACTTGATCCATAAATAAGTCCTGATTAAAGTTAATTTGCTTTAGCTCGCTTAATATTTTTTTGCTTATATTTGTCAGCTTCTTAAATAAGTGAAGGTCTTCGGGATTTCCTTCGGATAATTCGTAATCATTGATTGACCATGGCCTTAGCACTACAAACTCTGTTGGGAGTTCCAGGTTTAAGCGAGCCATTTTTTCCATCATCAGTGGTAATAACCTTGAAAATTTATGGCAATCATCGAATTTATCTCTTATTATATCGATTTCTTCGAGTATTTTTTGGTTTAAAGCGTTCAGGCTATTAACTGCAAAAATCTGCTGTGTAGAGAATTTAGCCCTTATTTCATCGGGTATTTTAGTGCTTACCAGCGAGTAAGTTTTCCTTGCCAGGCTTATTAAGCCATCTGAGTTTATTTTAAAGCTTTCGCGACCAGATCCGGGCTTTCTTGCATGCCATTTCTTGGCTTCTCTTCTTTTTTCAACACTTTCTATTATGTTCATTGCAAAAGATTGAAGGCCCATGTTAATAAATTCCATCTGTTGAATCAGGAATTTACTCCAGTTGCCTGTACGCATTATGTGCATATATTCTTTGCCGACTGTATCAAATTGCATTTCTGTGGTTTTAATTGCCTCAAGAAAACGCTCTTTATAGCCCATAAGATCACAGTTCTTGGCAAAACGACGCAGGAGGACAATTTTATTGCGTAACCTGTAATACAGGATTGATGCGTATTTATCATTATCCTTTTGAGATTTATCTTCAGTTTTTACGCTTTGTTTTTCTACACTGCTGTCCATTCACTTCCACCATTACTTATATGCAATTAATATGTTCTTAATATATATTTTAACTTATTTATTAAAATTTTGCATGATATTTAAGCGATTATTAAGAAATCGTTACTAAGTTAATAGTATATGTATTTTAAAAATCCTGCTGTATTAGGAGTCCTTAACTACTTTTTCTCAGGGCTACGTTCTCTAAAAACGATATTGCTTAAAGAGAGGAGGTGGAGCGGATGAAGCTTTATTTTGATGTCGGTAAGACTGAATTATTAATTATATTGTTGATGATTCTTGTACTAAATGACGCAAAAGAGCTAATACCATTTATTTATAGTATTAACTCTTTAAAATAAAACTCATTTGTTAAGGATTCTGAAAAGGGTGTTGACGCACCCTCGTCCTTGTTCCCTTATTTTATCATAGTTTTTAAATTTTTAAAGAGGTTAAGTTGTAGCAAGTTATTTATTGTTTAAACAAATATAATAAATGAAATAATTAAAAATATATTATTCATAAAAGAGGATTATTAATAAAATTTTACTAATAATTTTTATGCCGGTAGAAAAACAAGAGCTCATATCACTGATATTGGCTCTTGTTAACAAATTCTTCTAATTTCATATGTTAAGGATTCTGAAAAGGTGTTGACGCACCTCTGTCCTTGTTCCCCTATTTTATCATAGTTTATGAAAAATTAAAGTGTTGGGTTAGTGCAAAATTTAAACTTCTTATTTAAACTAAAAATAAATAATTAAATCATAGTTTTTTTAAATTTTATCTAAAAAATTCTCAGCAATATTTATATAACTTTTTATTTGATCATCGCTTTTTATATCTAAATGTCTTGTTATTAACTTTTCTCTGGGTATTTTTTCTAATTTCTCCCTGTTTTTATACAAAAATCTCCAGTACAATGCATCCCAAATTTCAGTCCACTCAGCCGAAGGAAAGTCACTCATCTTTTTTATATAACTTGAAGAACTAAAGTAAGGCTTTGTCATCATTAAACCACCGTCCGCAAATTGGCTCATTCCAAATACATTGGGCAGCATTACCCAATCATAAGAATCAATATACATTTCCATAAACCATTTGTAAATTTCCTGTGGCGAGATTTCGCAAATAAACATAAAATTGCCAAGTATCATAAGCCTTTCGATGTGATGATTGTACCCTGTTTCCAGTAGCTTTTTTATGGTTTCGTCTACAGGCCCTATGCCCGTTTGACCTGTATAAAAGCAAGACGGCATTTGCCTTTTATGATTCCAAAAGTTTAAATTTCTTTGATCTTTACCCTTTATAAGGTACATGTTTTTTATATATTCGCGCCAGCCGATTATTTGCCTGATAAAGCCCTCAAGAGAATTTAAAGCAGGCTTATTTTCTTTTGCAAAATCAATGGTTGTTTTTATGACTTCGTCAGGGGTGATTAGGCCTGTATTTATTGCATAAGATAAAGCCGAATGGAATAAAAAAGGCTCATCTTTTAATATTGCATCTTCATAATCTCCAAATAAGTTTAGCCTGTTGGTTAAAAAGTCTCCAAGCCAGCTTTGTACGCCTTTGTGCATTATTGGGTAAATAAAATTATCGTATGTTCCGTAATTATCAGAAAAATGAGTATCTATATATGCTTTAGCTTCTGTTATATATTTGTTTTCTCCATATTTTATCAGTTCCGGCATGGGTATGCCTGAAGGAATTTTTTTTCTGTTTTCCGGGTCAAAGCTCCATTTGCCACCTACGGGCTTATTTTTTGAATCAACAAGAATTTTTAAATCTTTTCTTTGCTGAATATAAAAAGAGGTCTGAGAATATGTTTTTTTGTCTTTAAAAAATTCTTCAAAACTTTCTTTAGATGTTAAAAATGCAGGGGAATTGTACCATATTATTTTAAAGTCAGAACTTTTAAGCTTATTTTCAAGCTCTAAATCAACCACGTCAATAATATGCAGTGTGCTAATATTTTTCTTTCTTAATATTTCAAAATAATCATCTGTAAATGTAATATAATTAACTTTAAAACCTTGCTTTAAAAGAAAATTTTCATAGTATTTCATAGATGATCTATGTAAAACCAGCTTGTTTTTATGAAATTTAAAGTCACAAAAATATCTTTTCTCTTCAACGAGAAAAACTTCTCTTTCTTTTGATAAAACAGGTGAGTTGGAAAAAAGCTGATTGCTAAATATTAAAGATGCTTGGTTCATTTTTTTGTCTTTATCTTGATTAAGCTATTTAACAGCTATTTTATCTCAATTATATCTTTTTAATAATTAGAAATCTGTTTATTTTATATATTGTAAAGAGTTTCATTAAATTGTTGCTTACTAGGTGAGTTAGTAGCATAATATTGACCATAGGGTTAATTTACTTTTGATTTCTATTGATCTGCGGGTTGATGAGAAACGATGAATAATACTTAATAATAATAAAACAAAAACGTATAAGTCGTCGAGTTGGGGAGTTAAGAAGATATATGTCAGTATATAGATTGATTTTGATATCAGGCTTGATTTGTTTAGCCCTGATAGGGCTAAATGCACCGGCAGAAGCACAACTGGCGTTGCCCTCACTTAATGTGAGCCTTGGCACGGCAGAGTCTCCGCAAGAATTTACCAAAGGGTTGCAAATTTTAATATGGTTAACCGTGTTAACGCTTGCGCCAAGTATTTTGATTATGACTACTTCTTTTACCAGGATAGTTATAGTATTGTCGCTCGTAAGGCAAGCAATCGGGACACCATCGCTGCCGCCTAGTCAGGTGATTATTAGTTTGGCGTTGATCTTGACGTTTTTTGTGATGACGCCGACTATAACCGAAATTAATGAAAAAGCTTTTCAACCCTATACTCAAAATAAAATAACTCAGCAAGAAGCTCTTGCAAGAGGTGTAAAGCCTATTAGAAAGTTTATGCTTAAGCAAACAGAAGAGAGTGATCTTGCTCTGTTTGTGAGGATGGCTAAAATTAAAAAACCTAGAACGATTGAGGATATTCCTACTTATGTATTGATACCTTCTTTTATCATCAGTGAGCTGAAAACTGCTTTTAAAATAGGGTTCATGATATTTATACCGTTTTTGGTTATTGATATAGTTGTATCGAGTATCCTTGTATCTATGGGTATGTTATTTTTGCCGCCGGTTATGATATCTTTACCGTTTAAGATAATCTTGTTTGTTTTGATTGACGGGTGGCACTTAATTGCGAAGTCTTTAGTTGCAAGCTTTGTACAGTAATAATTTTGGAGTTTGATATATGGATCAATCGGAATTTCTACATCTGTTACAGAAAACTTTGTTTTTAATATTGCAGCTGGCTGCCCCTGTTTTGATAGTCAGCCTTGTTGTGGGTATTTCGGTCAGTATATTTCAGTCTGTTACCCAGTTGCAAGAAGCTACCCTTACTTTTGTACCCAAGATTTTAGCAGGCATACTAACTATAATTGTTCTTGCACCGTGGATGATTGATGTTTATATTACCAGTATTACAGAAATATTTAATAATTTGAATAGTTATATTCGTTAAAGGGGCTTATGGATCACGATTTATCAAATATATTTTCTGTTAAAGGCATTTTGATTTATCTGCTTGTGATGACAAGGATTAGTGGATTGCTCGTTACTGCACCGTTGTTTTCCACTTATCCTATACCTGTCACGGTTAAAGCAGGGCTGGCTGCGTTTTGTGCGTTTGTTATGTTTCCTATGATTGCTCAAAACACCACGTTTGTTATACCACATGACCTTATAACAATGACAATGTATCTTGCAAAAGAATTTATTGTGGGTGCGCTTATAGGATTCTGTGCGGGTTTGATATTTGTGGCAATCCAGGTGGGCGGACAAATGCTCAGTATGCAGATGGGACTAACAATGGCGCAGTCTATTGATCCTGTTACCCATCAAAATGTGCCGATCGTAGGGCAGTTTTATTTGTATACGGCAAGTTTGGTTTTTCTTTTTGTTAACGGGCATTTGTGGTTATTCTCGAGCTTGAATGACAGCTATAATTTTATACCTATCGGCATTGATTTTAGTTTTGCCGGGCTGATTGTAGATAAGGTCTTAATCTATATCAGCTACATTTTTTCGCTTTCTTTTAGAATAGTTGTTCCTATCTTTGGGCTGTTGTTTATCTCTGATATATCAATGGCGTTTATGGCAAAGCTTATGCCCAAAATGAATATCTTTATGGTGGGTATTCCTTTGAAAATCTACGTGGGCCTATTATTTATGAGTTTGTTTATTATTGCTACTGCGGATTATCTCGCAAGGGTTATCCCGGAATTATTACAGCGGGTTACGGCAATTTTTATTTGATGAGGTGGTATGTCAAACGAAAGGACAGAATCGGCAACGCCCAAGCGGCGCTCGCAAATGCGAAATCAGGGCAAGATACCCAAGAGCCAGGATTTTAATAATGCTGTCATGTTGTCTATTGGCATGTATGCCTTGTATTTGTTTATGCCTTTCATTACCGACCAGGTCAAATTTGTTGCTATATATACTCTTACTGACTTAAACCCCGATAAAATCAGCAGAGAAAACTTACTGGGATATTTGTCTCCGTATATTATGATATTATTTTATGTTGTGGTCCCGTTTTTACTTATTATGATGATTGTCGGGCTTTTGATGAACTATTTTCAGGTGGGACCGTTATTTAGTATGCAGGCAATAAAGCCTAAATTTAATAAACTAAGCCCTTTTGCATTAATAAAAGGTCTTAAAAATATATTTGTGCCTAATTTAAAGAATATTGTCGAGCTTATAAAATCTTTAATAAAGTTAGCCATTGTGGGTGCTGTTGCTTATTCTGTTATTATTGCCAGGCAAGAAGAGATTTTTAATCTGCTTGGTATTGAAATATTAGGCATCATGGCTACAATTAGCGATATTATTTATGAAATACTTATAAAAATATGCCTTGTTCTTATTATAATCGGGCTTTTAGATAAAAAATACCAGGTTTATGAGTTTGAAAAATCAATGAAAATGACAAAACAAGAAGTTAAGGACGAGCGTAAGAATTCTGAAGGGGACCCGAAAATTAAAGCAAAAATCAAGGCTGCTCAAAGAAAATTTGCAATGCAGAGAATGATGGGCGCCGTACCCACTGCGGACGTGGTAATTACAAATCCGACTCATTATGCTATTGCGTTAAGATATGATAAGAGTATTGCGCCTGCGCCGCAGGTTATAGCAAAAGGGGTGGATTATGTAGCTTTTAAAATTAGAGAAGTTGCCAAGAGGAACGGTGTTCCCATTGTTGAAAATAAACCGCTTGCCAGAACTTTATATAAAGTTGTACCATTAGATGGTATGATTCCGGCTGAATTATATCTGGCTGTAGCAGAAGTGTTAGCTTATGTTTACAAATCAGGCAATGGAAGGCAAAGGTAATGGCTAAATTTGACCTCAGGGAAGTGCTTGAAAATAGTGATGTTTTATTAGCGATAGGTCTGATTATTGTCGTTGTAATGATGATTATACCTCTTCCTCCTGTACTGCTTGACATTTTACTTGCTGTAAATATTTCATTGTCTGCGATTATCTTGCTGGTATGTCTGTATGCAAAGGAACCGTTGGAGTATTCTTCATTTCCTACTATTTTGCTTGTTACAACACTATTTAGGTTAGGCTTGAACGTTAGTACGACCAGGCTTATCCTTCTGTACGCTGATGCGGGTGAGATTGTTTCTTCTTTTGGAAGCTTTGTTGTCGGAGGAAACTACATTGTAGGTACGATTATATTTATAATCCTTGTAACCATTAACTTTATGGTAATCACAAGTGGTGCCGGGCGTGTGGCTGAAGTTGCAGCAAGATTTACATTGGATGCAATGCCGGGTAAGCAGCTAAGTATTGACGCTGACTTGAACTCCGGTCTTATTGACGAAGAAGAAGCTAAGACTCGTAGAAAAAAAATTGAAAGAGAAGCTGATTTCTATGGTACTATGGATGGTGCGAGCAAATTTGTAAAAGGTGATGCTACTGCAGGTATTCTTATTACCCTTATAAATATAATAGGTGGCTTGATTATTGGTATGTGGCAGCAGGGCATGGATTTTATGAGCGCTGCGTCTACTTTTACTATTTTAACAGTTGGTGACGGTCTTGTGTCTCAGTTGCCAGCTATTATTATATCTACTGCTACAGGTTTATTAGTATCCAGGGCTAGCGGCCAGGATACCCCATTAAGCCATGACATAGGGCAGGAGATGTTCAATGATCCCAGAATTCTTTCAATTATTGCAGGATTATTATTTGTATTAGGTATTATGCCTGGTCTGCCTTTTATGCCATTCTTTACTATCGGTATTGCTTTGAGCGTACTTGCTTTTTATAAGCTAAAAAGTAATAAACAGAAAAAAGAAGAGGAAGAAGTGACCAAGCAAGAAGAGGCTGCTGACGTGAGCAAGCAAAAGAAGAAGTCTTCAAAAGAAAATGTATTGGAGCTTTTAACTGTTGAGCCTATGGAAATAGAAATCGGATACAGGCTTGTACCTTTATTGGATGTGGAACAGGGCGGTGATTTACTTGAGCGAATTACTCAGATACGACGGCAATCTGCGCTGGATTTAGGCATTGTATTACCCTCCGTTAGAGTTAGGGATAATTTACAGTTAAATCCTAATACTTATCAGATAAAAATTAAGGGCATCCCTATTGAATCTGGGCAGATTCATGCTGACAGGTTTTTGGCTATGAATTCCGGTGTTGGCGATGACCCTGACTTAAAGGGTATAAAAGCTGTAGAGCCTGCCTTTGGCTTGCCAGCTTTATGGATAGAAGAGAAAGATAAAGAATATGCCGAGTCATCAGGGTTTACGGTTGTTAGCCCTTCAGCTGTGGTTTCTACGCATTTGACAGAAGTAATCAAGAAGAATGCTTCTGAAATATTAACCAGAGCTGACGTTCAGATGCTTATTGATAATATCAAAAAGCATTCTGAGGAACTTGTTGAGGATATGTTTAAAGATAATGCCATTACTTTGGCTGAAGTTCAGGTTGTTTTACAAAATCTTTTAAAAGAACGTGTATCAATTAGGGACTTACAGACTATTTTAGAGACTATTAGTAACTATTCCAGGATAAGCAGAGAGCCAGACTTCTTAACTGAACAGTCAAGAGCAGCTTTATCCAGGAGTATTTGTCAACAAAATCAAAGTGATACAGGAGAATTATTTGCGGTTACTTTAGCTGCTAATTTGGAAAATATTATTGCTTCCGGGATAAGTCAGGATGGTAAGAGCTTGAGTTTGGATCCTATATTTACCAGAGATTTGGTTGATGGTTTAAACGTTGAGATTGAAAAAATTCTTACGGAGACGGGGAATCAGCCGGTTATTTTATGTAGTTCTCCTATAAGATTAGCTCTTAGGCGCTTGTTGGAAAGAACATTCCCCCAGATTGCTGTAATGTCCTTTACTGAGGTTCCTACTAACATACATGCCAGGGCTATGGGTGTTGTTAACATTAAGTCTTTGACAGCTACTTAAGTTTTAGAGTTTAAAAAATTTTATATTTTTTGAAAAGCACTTGTACCTTTTCAAAAAATTTGTTATCATGAATGCAACAGGTGAAATTCAAGAAAAAGGCAAATTCATGAAGTTTGAAGTGAGGTTAACAAAAGAAGCAGAAAAGGATTATAGAAAACTTGATAAAATCTCACAAAACAAGCTTAATAAAGCTTTTGATAAAGTAGAAAACAAAGGTATTGAAACAGTTGTAACAAAGCCTTTAGGAAAAGACTTATATGAAATCAAAACAGATAATTTAAGAGCTTTATTTGCTTACCAAGGAACTAAAGTTATTGTTGTAGGAGTCATTTTTATAAAAAAATCTCAAAAAACACCTGCTAAATATATTGATAGAGCAAAAAAAATTTTAGAAATATAAGGAGATCATTATGAAAAAAGATATCGAGACAAAAAGTTTTAGGGATATCCTTGATGAAGATCCTGAAATAAAAGCAGAGCTGGAAAAAGAAGGTAAAGAAGAAAAAGAAGAGCTTGAAAAGGCTTTAATGTCTGGTGATAAGCTTATTTATATCCAAGATGATGAAGGTTATGTCTGCCAAAAATTAAAATCAAAAGTCGAAAAAACTGAAACAATTATTACAAAGGAGCAGTTTGAGGAAATTTCCGGGGTCGCAGAAGTTAAAAGACTGCACGGAGGAAAAAGAAAAGGTGCTGGAAGAAAAAAACAATACAAAAATAAAGTTAAAGAGACCTACGAAATTGAAAAGGACGAGGCTGACAAGCTTAAATCTTATGCAAAAAAACATGGTATTAGCAAAAATCAAGCTATCCGAGAAGCAATTAATAAGCTTGTTTCTTAGGAGTAGCTCATTCTATCTACCCTAATAATAAAAATTTAAAAATTGTACTAGAATTGTATTTATATATAATCTTTTAATTTATATGGTTTTGATAAGTTTTGTTAAAGTTTTAAAAAAGATCCAATTTTTTTGTTATATATCTATTTAATTTGGGAATAATATAAGAGTAAAGAAAAATAAACTTTTTTATCGATAAATTAGTTTTTCCGATTCACTTTTATAAGAATATATTGTAGTATTTTATTTATACTATTGTAGAGAGTTAGCTGGTGCCGGAACAATGAATTTTTTTCAAATTAAAAAAAAGTTAAACATGTTACTGCCAAACTATGATGGAATCAAGACAGGTGAGATTATCCAAATAAATAACGATAATTTTGTTGTTTTATCTGACGACTGTTTAGGCAGTTTTACCACTTCTCAAAAAGTTGAATTTTCAATACCTTCCAATGAATGCTTGGTAAAATTTTATAGCAATGTAATTAAGTCTAATGATCGTGAAGTTGTTTTTACCCTGCCAAAAGACGTTCGCTATATCCAACGAAGGAAATATTCCAGAGTTGAACATACTGTGCCTATTGAAGTTGTGAATATTAATACATCTGATAAATACATATGGGCAACAGGAAATATTAGTGGCGGTGGATTAAAAATTATTTCCGACAAATATTTTAATATTGGATCTGTGTTTGATGTCAGCTTTAAAATAATGGAAAATATAAAGATAAAAGCAGTCTTTGAAATATTAAGAGTAGAAGCAAACAAATTGAAAGATAATGAGTATTATTTATCAGGTCAATTTACTAAAATATCAGAAAAGGATAGATTTTTACTTATTCAAACCGCATTTAAGCGGCAATTGGAGTTAAAGTGTAAAGGAATAAATTCAAACGTTTGATTATGGATAGGCGTTATTCAAATTTAGATAAACGATTTGCAGCTATATTTGCCTGCTTTGCAATTTTATTAATTGGCTCTAATGTTTTAATAAGAGCCGGTTCTTTAAGCTTTGAAGCGGTACTGCATGCTTTTGAGCTATGTGTAATGGGGGGAATAAGTCTGGGATTGTTGGGCTATATTATAGGCAAAATAGTACAAAAGCCAAGAAAGGATATTGTAAAACCCGTGGATACAATTAAAAAAGAAACTGATAAGGATTTATTAATTGATGATATACTACTTGATGACTTAAATGATGATGACGATGAATAGCTGAAAGAACTGGATAAAAGATATGAAATTTTCTTTATTTAAAAATAAAAAATCATCCCTTGTTAATAAGTTTACTTTAATAATAGCAATTTCTATATTCATTAGTATAATTTTTACTTCATTTTATAATCTTTATGCTACATATGCTTTATTTAGCTATAATCAGTTGGATAAAGCGAATTTGTATAATTCTATAAGTAAATTAATACTTGAGCGATCAAAAGAAGATATAAAAAATAATAATTACAAAAGCTTAAGTGATTTAAGTGATTTTTTAATAGATAATAATTTAGTTTTGTATGTTTCCATTGTGGATTTACAGGAGAAAAGGTACATTTGGTCTAGTACCAGTTATATGATTGGGACCAAACTTGATTCCATAAATGATATAATTTTTAAACAATCTTTTGCTCCTATAAATCCAAAAAAGTTAAAAGCTGTTAATACTAAATTTAATAATGGTAAGTATCAAATTATATTTGGGTATTCAGAAAAGTATGGTTTGTCGGAATTAATAAATTTATTAATGAAGGGCAATATCGCATTTATCATTATATTCCTTATATTAGGCTCTTCTTCTGCATTTATTCTTGCTAAATTAGTAATTAAGCCTATTGAGCGCCTTGCTCAAGCCGCCAAAGAATTTTCAAAAGGAAATTTAAAAGTAAATGTTGATATCCCTGATAACGATGAGATTGGCTTTTTAGCACATGCCTTTAATGATATGGCTAAAAAACTGGATACATTATATACATCTTTAGAAGAGAAAGTTAAACAAAGAACTCAACAGTTGAGTGACAAAAATAAAGAAGTAGAAGAGGCTTATAAGGAGTTAAAAGAAACTCAGGCAATGTTGGTACATAATGAAAAAATGGCCTCACTCGGACAATTAGTAGCTGGTGTTGCGCATGAATTAAATAATCCGTTAAATTTTGTCCACGGAAATTTAGATCACTTAAAAGAGTATTCCAATGATTTAATGGAAATTATCGATAAGCTGGATGACCTATCGGAAAAATTACATCCGGAAATTAAGGATGAGATAGCAAACAAAAAAGATGAAATTGATTATGAGTATATAAAAACAGATCTTCCGATGTTATTAACCAGCTGTAAGGATGGCACTGAAAGATGTAAGCAAATTGTATTGGATCTTAAAAATTTTTCAAGGCTGGATGAGTCTATAATTAAATCTGTTGACATTGTAGAGGGTATAGAATGCACTCTAAATATACTTCAAAATAAATTTAAAAATAAAATAAAAGTAATAAAAAATTATGAGAAAATTCCTAAGGTTGACTGTTATGCGAGTCAACTAAATCAAGTATTTATGAATATAATTGATAATGCAATTCAATCAATTGATGTAGATGGCTCAATTATGATAGATGTAACAAAAGAAGGTAGTAATGCTTTGGTGTCAATAGCTGATAATGGCTCAGGAATAGATGATGATATAAAAAATAAGATATTTGACCCATTTTTTACAACAAAACCAGTCGGTCAAGGTACTGGATTAGGTTTATCAATTTGTTATAAAATAATTAAGATGCATAATGGAGTAATAATTGTGGAAAGTGAGAAAAATAAAGGCACCAAGTTTATTGTAAAAATTCCGTTTGACATAGATAAAAAATCCTGATGGTAAAGAATAGGTCTGGTAAGAGTTAAATAAAATATGTATAACATTCTAATTGTTGATGATGAAATAGATAATTTACACTTGCTTAAGCGAACTTTTCGCAAGAAATTTAATGTTTTTATGACGAATTCAAGCATAAAAGCATTAGATATTGTTAAGCAAAATAAAATTGATGTTATTATATCTGATAATAAAATGCCTGACTTGCAAGGTGTTGAGTTGTTAAGGGATGTGCTATCTATTGCTCCTGAAACAATTAGGATATTAATAACAGCATATACAGATACCAGTTCTTTAGTTAGTGCAATCAACAGGGCAAAAATTCACAGGTATGTAAGAAAACCTTTTAATCCTAGTACATTGGCAGAAATTGTAGATTCTGCCATAGAAGTTTATAAGTTGAATATTGATAATATAAAGCTTGCTTCTGATCTCAAGGATTTGTTTTCTGGCACAATAAGCGCTATTACAGAAGCATTGGATGCTAAAGATTCTTTTACATTTGGCAGAAGTAAAAGGGTTACATTTTACTCATTAAAAACCGGCAAGAAACTCGGATTGTCTGATATAGCACTAAGTGAACTGGAATTAGCAGGTCTTCTTCATGATATTGGAATGATAGGAGTGCCTGAGTACATCATTAACAAGCCAGAGGTCTTGGAAGGGGAAGAGTACGAGAGTGTTAAAAACCACGTTTTAGTTGGAGTGAAAATTCTTGAAGGCATAAAGCAATTAGAGCCTGTTGTTGAAATAATTAAATTGCATCACGAAAAATATGATGGCAGTGGATACCCATATGGATTAATGGCTGAGGAAATACCTATGGGGGCTAGGATTATTGCTGTAGCAGATGCATACGATGGTATGGTTTCAAAAAGAGCTTATAGAGAGGAAATGTCTCATGTATCAGCGTTAAATGAAATAAAAAAATCATCCGGCAATCAGTTTGACCCTGATGTTGTTAACGCATTTATTGAAATAGTAGAGAGCGCAAGAGAAGAAATAAAACAGATTGACTTAACAATAAAAAGTAAGTTGATAGAATGATTAAATATTTAAACACATATAAAAAGATAAGAATTAACTCATCTTTTTATATGTGATTTGATTTGTATAAAACTGCTTTACTTATTTTTGTTCCAGGTCTTAAATCTACTGTTGCAGTTTTTAATAATCTCCCACATTTGACTAAAACTACTCATATCTTATACCTCATTTAACTTTATACTGCTCATCAATGAACCTCCCCGACCCAAGGGTCGGGGTATCTAAGGGAGACCCTCGAATAGTTTGAGCTGGTCTTTGTATATCTTTTCATATTTTTTGCCTTGATTTTGAACATACTCCTTGATAATTTTTTCATTATTATGCTTTCCTACTGTATTTGCATAATATCCA